>DHIR01000230.1 GCA_002403905.1 Mucilaginibacter sp. UBA4741 | reverse complement strand
AAACCCGAAAAAAAGAAAACGAGCAGCTTTGGACGACAAATTAAGAACCAAGCTGATCGCTGGCTAAAAGTTAAAAGCGATTTCCCTGTATAGAAAATGATGACCGATACCAATTTGCTTTTTTTAGGTATTATTGCAATTTAGGGTTAACCCTAAACCAATAACAAGTTTATGAATACTATCAAAAACATCATCTTTGATTACGGCAACGTAATATTTAATATAGATTTTAACAAGGTTGCCGAAGCCTGGAAAAAGCTGGGCATTACCAACGCGCACGAGTTTTACGGCCACCGCCAGCAGGATGATGTGTTTAACGCCTTAGAGCGCGGCCAAATTTCGCCCGGAGCATTTAGAAACAGGATAAGAGAACTAACCCATAAACCTGAACTAACCGACGAGCAAATTGACGGTGCCTGGAACAATATATTTGTAGGCATCCCCAACGGGAACCATGAGTTACTGTTGCAATTGAAAGATAAATATCGCACTTTTTTGCTGAGCAATATCAACGCTATACACTATGATTATGTGCATGACTATCTGAAACGCGAGTATAATATGACCGATAACAGCAGCTTATTCGAAAAAACCTATTACTCACATTTAATGGGTAAACGCAAGCCCGATGCCGAAATATTTGAGCAGGTATTACAGGAGAATAACCTGAACCCTGCCGAGACTTTATTTATTGATGACAGCCCACAGCATTTAGAAACAGCTAAAAAGCTGGGCTTGCAAACTTATTTAATGACCGCGCCGGATACTATACAAAAATATTTTAAAACTAACAGGCTTTTGTGATAACAGGTGTTCCGTTTTACAACACTTACAACTTGCGCCTTTTAATTTCCTTAGCTATTAAACCCAACTCACGGCTCATTTGGCCTGCTATAGCGGTATTTTCTTGCGCCCGGCGAAACAGGTAGGGTAATACCGCTTTTATTGGTCCGTAAGGCACGTACTTAGCTACGTTATAACCTGCATCGGCCAAATTAAAGCTCAAGTTATCGCTCATGCCCAGCAATTGCGAGAAATATATATGCGGGTTTTTAGGGTCTATATTCTTTTTAGTTAGCAGCTCTGTCAGCAACCGGCAACTGTCATCGTTATGCGTTCCGGCTACAAAGGCTATTTGTTCAACATGGTCGGTAAAAAAATCGAGGGCGGCATCATAATCCTTATCGGTAGATTGCTTGTCAGGTTGTATAGGAGATGGGTAACCCATTTCAGCCGCCCGTTCGCGCTCTTTTTCCATATACGCACCCCGCACTATTTTGGCGCCAAAGATAAAGCCTTCGTTAACAGCGGCCTGGTAATCGTCCTTTATAGATTGCAGCTTATCGTGGCGGTACAATTGATAAGTATTATAAACGATGGCTTTTTCTTTATTAAAGCGGCGCATCATGTTTATAGCCAGCTCATCTATGGTATCCTGTATCCATGAATCTTCAGCATCTAACATTACAGGTATACCGGCTTCGTGGGCCTTTTCGCAAATAGCAAGCACCCTCGCGCAAGCATTTTCCCATTGTTGCTTTTCCGCATCGGTTAACGTAATTCCCGCGTCCAGTTTTTCCAGCAAAGCAAAGCGGATAACACCGGTAGGTTTAAAAACGGTGATAGGTATGGCCTTTTCTTTGGCGGCACGCTTAATAGTGCGGATGATCTCGTCCCGGGTATCATCAAAAACCAGTTCGTCATCTTCGCCTTCTATCGAGTAATCCAATATAGTTCCTACGCCCCCTGCATACAGGTTTTGTATGGTTTGCTCACTTTCGCGGATGGTCTCTCCGCCGCAGAAATGTTTAAATAGGGTCGCCTTTATCAGCCCATTTATAGGCAGGCCTATTTTCATCGCGAAGTTGGTAATGGGCGGACCGATCTTCACTAAAAAGTTAACATTAATTATTTTGAATAGCCAGTAGGCACGTTTCAGATCAGCATTTGATGAATGACGGAAAGCAATTTCCGTGTTTTCAAAAGACAAGTCGGGTTGTTTTGTCATAGTTAATTTTCATGATCCATGTATTTTACCTTCTATCAAACCAATAAGATAAGAAGCAAATGGACCGTTAGCGTGCAGCAAAATTATAAAATGATAGGAATATAACTCATTATTCTGCGAATAGTTTATTTTTGCTGCCCAATGATAGAGTTTAAAGTTACCGGCGAATACATCCCGATGATACAATTATTAAAAGCTACCAACCTGGTATCAACCGGCGGCGAAGCGCAAATAGTTGTAGATGAGGGAGAAGTAAAACACAATGGCGAAGTTGATTATCGCAAACGCTTAAAAGTTAAAAAAGGCGACATTGTTGAATTTAGAGGTAACAAAATAAAAGTGATTTAAAATTTTATGAATACAATAGATACCGATACCTGTACAATTGATATTATGGATGCGATAAAAAGCAATAATTACAATATATATTTCGAGGATAGTTTAGGCAAACTTAAAAAGTTTATAGCAAATGGCCGCTACTCGCGCTTTTTTGTTTTGACTGATGAGAATACAGCCAAATATTGCTTGCCGCTACTAAGAGAAAGACTGGGCAACCCTGATAATTTTGATATTATAGAAATTAACGCCGGCGAAGAAAGCAAAGACATTGATTTTTGTATAGGTGTTTGGAAAATGCTGATAGATTTTGGTGCCGACCGCCAAAGCCTTTTAATAAACTTAGGTGGCGGTGTTATAAGCGATTTGGGTGGTTTTGCAGCCTCAACCTTTAAACGCGGTATCGACTTTGTACATGTGCCTACTACCCTGCTTTCGCAAGTCGACGCGTCTGTTGGTGGTAAAACAGGTATTGATATTGATAGCATTAAAAACATCATAGGCACATTTACCCAGCCTAAAGCTGTTTTTATTGAGGATGAGTTTTTAAAGACTTTGCCTGCACGCCAGATATTATCAGGCACCGCCGAAATGCTGAAACACGGCCTGATCTGCGATGCTGATTACTGGAACGAACTTAAACAAAGCGACCTGTCAAACACAACCGCCGAACTAATTTATAAATCGGTAGCTATAAAAAATAAAATAGTGCTGGAAGATCCGCACGAAAAGAACATTCGCAAATCTTTAAACTTTGGTCATACCATTGGCCACGCGGTCGAGACTTATTCATTAATAAATGATAAGGACTCCTTATCGCATGGTGAAGCTATTGCCATCGGCATGATCTGCGAAGCTTACCTGTCTTACAAAAAAACCGGCCTAAGCGCAGAAGAATTACAAGAGATCACCCAAGTGTTAACCTCTTTATATCCAAGATATGAACTAAAAGAAGAATACAATCCTACCCTTTTAGAATACATGTTAAAGGACAAGAAGAACCAAAACGGTAAGATCAACTGCACACTATTAAGCGCTATAGGCCAGTTTACAATTGATAATATTTGTACTGATGAAGAGCTTTTAGAGGGATTGAGTTATTATGCTGGATTAGTTTAAGCGTGGACGCTTAAACTTTTATATATTCAAGTGTAGACACTTGAATGGGCGTGTTTTTTAAAGGGCGTGTTTTAAATAAAATTTAAAACACGCCCTTTACTTTTACAACGCCTGTCCAAGTGCCCACACTTGGACACCGCAAATTGTAAGTGTCCACACTTACAACAATATTGTATATTATAAATAAACTTCTCATATTTATAATTATGTCACGCAACGCCTCAACCGATGAACTTTACTTTGTCACTTTAACCGTAATCGATTGGATAGATGTATTTACCAGACGACTATATAACGATTTTATTGTTGAAACTTTAACCTGGACCCAACAAAATAAAAAGCTCAATATATATGCCTATGTGATAATGACAAACCATATCCACATGGTTGCTAATGTAACTGATGGCTCTCTGGGAAACGTGTTGGGTAGTTTTAAAACCTACTTCTAAAAAGCTATTTGAAATGATAGCTGATAATAACCAGGAGAGTAGGCGCAAATGGATGATCAACTCTTTTGAACGGGCCGGAAAATACAATCCGTTAAATACTAATCACAGGTTTTGGCAGAACGGTAACTACCCTACTTTGCTTTATTCGCCGGCGGTAATTGACCAAAAGATAGACTACATTCATAACAATCCGGTTAAAGCTGGTTTTGTAGGCTCGGCGCACGAGTTTTGGTATAGCAGTGCTAATCCTGAAAGTCCTTTAAAAATAATTTTTTAGTTTAAGCGCGGAGGCTTAAACTTGTAGGTAAACTTACTGCGCCACCGCACCGTGGTGCAGTGCAACCCAGTCAAATTCTATTAAATCATCATAGCCAACTATCTTAACCAAATTATCTCCTACGATATTCCATTACACCATATAAAATTCGTTTTACTTAGAGCCTGTTTAAATTTTATTCAATAATAATTTTATAGCGGCTAAAAGCACGAATTTTATTTGATTAATGATGACTTTGCCCAAGGTATCATATTATAAAGGAGGGCTATCATCGCCAATATTTACAAAAGCGCATAGTTTTATAGCTATAATAAATTTCCAATAACAAATTTAAACAG
>DHIR01000027.1:22593-23176 GCA_002403905.1 Mucilaginibacter sp. UBA4741 | reverse complement strand
AGGTATTTTACTCCCACTTGGCCTAACAAAAAACCAAATTAGCATCAGGTATAAAAAATAGTCTGAACCATGGTTTATGGGATTAATTGATTACCATGATGTTATAGCGACTTAGGTTTACTGCTTTTAAAAACTTGACAAAATCTGCCGAAATTGTTTTAATGATAAATATTGGTGAGATTCGTGTACGCCTAAATCAAAAAACCGACTATGAAAAACCTATTACTGGCTACTGTTCTGTTATTAATTTCGTCTGCTTTATTAGCTCAAAATGCTGTTAAGAAGGGTGATATAGTTATTCATTTGGCTGGCACTGACTACAGTGACCATACATATAATATTGATATTTACAAAAAAGGCAATTCGACTAAAATCGTTTATGCCTATCGTGATAGTCTTAAAGGCTCTAAAGTAAAAGCAGACCCGGAATATCGGCGAATACACAACAATATGGCGAAATATAGTTCTGCTGACACAAAAAGGAACCCGGCCTGGGATACCATAGGCATGATTTTTGAAAAATATTATGCTTACACCCGTGACTCGATAACACTAAATCTTAAAACCGATACTTCATATAGCA
>DHIR01000027.1:17923-22384 GCA_002403905.1 Mucilaginibacter sp. UBA4741 | reverse complement strand
TTAAAACCGATACTTCATATAGCAATCTGTTACAGCATGTAGCTAAAGCCGACAAAGCCCAATTAACACCAAAGATAGACGTAATAGTATTAGATGGAAATGGCATGATTATAAATATAATTACAGCAGATAAGAACATGCAAGCAGAGGTATCAAATCCCGAAGTAAAGACCCATCCTTTGCTGGTTGGCTTTATAATCAACACATTGAATAAAGATAAAAACAGCAGCGCGGTACAAAAAATAAGAAAATATTATATAGACTTTCGATAAAAGATCGATCAAATAACTCCATACAAAGCACCACCAACTTCCCCCATCTTATCTACCAACTTCTCCACTTCAGCATCTTTTACCAACACCGGCGCATGATGCGGTTTTATCCGCGCGTCAATAATCAAGGGGCCGTAGCAGCCCCAGTGTTTATGCTCGGTAAATTCATTAATACCAAAAATATCATGCGATGGGTTGCTGCGGGTAAAGGTTACCCAAACAAAGTTGTTGATGTTTTGAGCCGTAAAAGCGGCATCATCACATAAAACCATTAGCGGGATGCCTGATAGATCAGCCTCCGCAAAATGCTCTTGTAAAAACTCCATCATCAGCGGCATATCGCTGGTGCGGATGTTTTTTGGCACCTCTATAGCCAGTACACTCGGCATCACCATTTTATAATTGGTAAATGGTTTTGGCAAGCTAAAACCCGCTGGCACATCGGCCCACAATTCTCTTTTTATTTCGCCTGCTACCGTAATAGCTACTTTACTGCCCGAGTTTAAACCACTGCCACTGTAATCAAGTGTATCAATGGTGGTGCGGGTATGAAAGTGCAGGTCGCGAGTCAAATCTATACGTTGCAGTATATGCGTTAAAAACGAGCTAATATCATTCACATCGAGGTTAGGGTCATCCTCTTGAGCGGCAATGAACAGGTATTTTGCCAGACTTAACTGGTTCTTACCTAGTATATGGTTGGCAATGGTTAATATCTCCTGCGGTTTGCGCTCCTTTATGTAAGGTGTGTAGCGTTCACTGCCAATAGCAAATAAAAGCGGGTGTACACCCGCAGCATCAACAGCGTTAACGGCGTGTAGTCCAGGAATTTCCTGTGGCAAAGCCGAGCCTGTTATTTCATGGATCAGCGCTCCAAAACTGGTATCCTCCTGCGGCGGGCGGCCTACTACGGTAAACGACCATACCGCATCTTTACGATGGTAAACATTATGCACTTTTAATAACGGGAACGGATGCGCCAAACTATAATAACCCAAATGATCGCCAAATGGCCCTTCTAATTTGTTTTCGTGCGGCTCGACAGTTCCGGTTATGATAAAGTCCGCATCGGCAGAAATACAAAAACCTTCCTCATCATAAAAATAACGGAAACGGCGGTTACCCAACGCTCCGGCAAAAGTCATTTCTGACAGTCCCTCGGGCAATGGCATAACAGCAGCCACCGGGTGCGATGGGGGGCCGCCAACAAATATGCTCACCTTTAACGGTTGGCCCTTAGCATTGGCTTTTGTTTGATGTACGCCTATACCACGGTGCAGTTGATAATGCAGGCCAATCTCCTTATTTAATATATAATCATTACCGGCCAGTTGGATGCGGTACATGCCCAGGTTGGCGTTCATTATGCCGGGCTTGTCGCTATCCTCGGTATAAACCTGCGGCATGGTAACAAACGGGCCGCCATCTTTGGGCCAGTTTACTATTTGCGGCAGATCGCTGATCTGGCATTTTTCAAAATCTTTCCTACCCACCTTCATCGGCAAAGCCGATAATGCGGTAAGCGCTACATTAGCATATTTAAACGGATGTTTTAAGGCTTGTAATGGGTCGTTCTTTACATCAACCAGCGTTTTAACTTTATCCAGCGAATCGCGAAAAATAAATTTAGAGCGCTCCAGCGTACCAAACAAATTAGATACCGCCGGAAACTTACTGCCTTTTACCTTCTCGAATAAAATTGCAGGGCCGCCCTGTTCAAACACGCGCAAATGTATTTGCGCCATTTGCAGGTATGGGTCAACCTCTTCTTTTATACGTATTAAATGACCCTGTTTTTCAAGGTCATTGATGCAGGCTTGTAAACTTGGGTAACCCATAGATTTTTTAAACTCCTTTTGTCATTTCGAACGTTAGTGAGAAATCTATACACGCGCTCATCGTAAATGTATAGATTTCTCGCTGCCGCTCGAAATGACACCTTTTTGAATAGTAGCAAATGTACAAAAGGCATTTTAATGTAGAGGCGCAATACTTTGCGTCTTTATTGCACATTACATAGACTCAAAGTATTGCCTCTCTACTAAATCTATAGATAAACATTAAACTAGGAGCTTAAAAAAACTTATTATTACTTTTAGGGCCTAAACGTTTTGTGTTTATATGTCGGTTATTGAGCTTACGCTAATTATACTCATCGGCTCGTACTTCGCGGGTTTACTAGGTTCATTAACCGGTTTGGGCGGCGGTTTCATAATTATCCCCTTACTTACCTTGTTACTTCATGTTGATATACACTATGCTATTGGCGCATCCTTAGTGTCAGTAATAGCAACTTCATCGGGTTCGGCTGCGGCTTATGTAAAGGAGGGCATCACTAATATGCGGCTGGGTATGTTTTTAGAAATAGCCACAACAGCAGGAGCATTTGCAGGCGCTATCCTGGCCATATATACACCTACGCATTATATTGCCATATTATTTGGGTTAATATTAATATTATCGGCAATAATGTCGTTACGCAAAAAAACGCAGCAAATAACTAATCACAAAAGCTACCTGGCCCAAAAGTTAAAACTTAACAGCAGCTACCCTACTGCTGATGGGATGGTTGAATACGGTGTAAACAACGTAACCGGTGGCTTTTTTATGATGCTTTTCGCGGGTGTTATATCGGGGTTGCTTGGCATTGGTTCTGGCGCGTTAAAAGTTGTGGCTATGGATAATATTATGCGGATACCTTTTAAAGTATCAACCACTACCAGCAATTTTATGATAGGCGTTACCGCGGCGGCAAGCGCAGTTGTTTATTTGCAGCGTGGTTATATTGACCCGGCCCTTTCTATGCCGATAGTTATAGGCGTATTATTGGGCGCATTAACCGGCTCGAAAATTTTGGTACAAAGCACCTCTTCCAAATGGATCCGGGTAATGTTTTCGGTAATAGTAAGCATATTGGCTGTACAAATGATATATAATGGTGTAATGGGTAAGATATAGTTAATTAGAGATTAGGAATGCAAAATCTAATATTTAGGCTAACCCCGCTAATGAACTAATGAACATTTGAACTAATGAACAAATTAAAAGATACCGATATACAAGCTATTATTGGCTGGGTACTGCGTACCGGGGTAATATTATCTATCGCTATCGTGCTTTTTGGCGGTGCAGTATATATCTATCGTCACGGGCATGATATTGCAAATTATAGCACATTTAAAGATGTATCCGATTTTGTACAACTAAGTGGTATAATAAACGGAATACTAACTTTTAAGGGCAAGGCTATTATACAAGGCGGCATAGTTTTATTGATAGCTACACCAATAATAAGGGTTGCGTTTTCGGCAGTTGGGTTTGTATTTGAGAAGGATTACCTGTACACCGGTATTACTTTACTGGTTTTACTTATAATTTTTATAAGTATGCTTAGCGGGCACGCGGGTTAATTAGGAGTCACTTTCCCGGCTACACTGCCGGCCCTTTGTTGCTCGTCCTCGTTACCGGTGTCATGTTTGGTTGTACCCTTTAATGATATATTACCAAAATTATAGCTAAAGCTAAGCCTAAATACCCGGGTTTCTATTTTATCATATACCGTCATGTTAAGATTTTGATACCTGATAGTGCTAAAGTCCCTATGCGTATTAAAAATATCCGTTACACCAAGGCTTATCTTGCCATTGTGATTAAGTATTTGTTTGCTTATGCCTGCGTTAACATAATAATCTGCCTTAAACTGCCCGATACCATAAAAAGTAGGCGATACGTAATCACCTGAAATTTGAGCCGTAAATGAATTTGATAAACTAAAGTCTTGTATGCCGGCCAGGCTAATAGCCTGGGTACCTTTATCAAGAGTGCCATTTTTTTGATAGGCTTTTATACGCTGATAAGATGCATCTGCAGAAAAGCTACCTGTCCACCAACTGGTAAAGTTTACGGGCACATAAAACTTAAGGCCATAGGTAGAGTAAGTACCAAAATTCTGGGTGATTGATCTGCTTACCTTTGTCGAATCGTTTTGTACATAATCCAAAAAATCATAACAATTTGTAACAACCGAAGCGTATAAAGTGGTCATTAATTTTTTATCATACGTATGGCTTATTTGTATTTTATTAGAGTACTGGGGTGCCAGATTCGGGTTTCCCTGCTTATAATCATACAGATCTGCAAAATATAAAAATGGGTTAACAGCATCATAAAGTGCCCTGTTTATCCCCCC
>DHIR01000027.1:7981-17771 GCA_002403905.1 Mucilaginibacter sp. UBA4741 | reverse complement strand
TAAAGTGCCCTGTTTATCCCCCGGTTGAAGCTAAAATCAAAGTTATTTTTGGCATCAGCCTGATAATTTAACTGCACTTGAGGAAACCAATCCGTATAGGTCTTTTTAACCGAGCTTATCATTAATGCAGATGTGCCATTACCACTAGTATTAGACTGCTCAATCCTTAAACCGGCTGTCAAATCTACTTTCCCTAATTTACCTATATAATTTAGGTATCCCGAATTGATGTTTTCTTTATACAGAAACGTACTGCTAAAATTTGGTGAGCTTTGGTAAACCCCATTCACTTCCGGCCCAAAAATCAGGTGGTTATCACTTTGCACCCAACTAAATTTCAAACCACCTTCTAATCGTGCTGTTTTTGACAACGGATTTACATAGTCAACCTTTGCTACCAGAATATTAATCTTGGCCGGCGACAGGTTTTGCAATTTAAGCGAGGGCCTGTAATTAATATGTGCAGAATTGTAGAAGTAATTATCAATATATTCGGACGAGTGGCGATTAATATCATTATAGGTCACGTCTACAGTTAGCAGCTTGCCCATGGTATCCAACTTACCGGTATAATTAATATCGTAGCTTAAATTATTAAGCCCGCGGTTTAGCTTTGATTTTGTTGATATGGTCGAATCAAGCACCCCGTTATTGGTAACATTTAAAACATTGTTTTTTACAAAGTCATCATCATTAATGGTACCACTTACCAATACTCCAATAGTATGTTTAGTTGATAATGCATAATCTGTCCCTATCCTGAAATTATGAACATAGCCTTGCAGGGTAGCATCATAATTTACATCATACTCATTTACATTGCCTTTGTAGTTTATTATCCTGTTGGTTATAAACGCATGGTCGGTTTTTCTATCACCGTAATTATAATTACCAAAAATATTTATTTTGCCCTTGCGATTATTAAATATCAAACCCGCGCTACCCTTACCAAACTTACCATAACCCGCACTGGTTGAAACTGTAAAGTTTGTACCGGCATTGGTGCCCTTTTTCATTTCGAAGTTAATAATACCACCACCGGCCGCGTCATATTTAGCTGAAGGATTAGAGATCAGTACTAAATGATCTATCATGCTGGCTGGTAAACTTTGTAAATAATCAACCAGATCCTGCCCTGTTAACTGCGTTGCTTTACCATCAACCATTACCAGGGCGTTTGAGCGGCCAATAATACTAATGTCGCCCTTATTATCGGCATGCACACCCGGCGCCTGCCTTAATAAATCAAATGCAGACTCGCCCCCAGAAATTATACTGCTTTGTACGTTTAGTATAATCCTATCCGGCTTAACCTCTATATATGAACGCTGGGCCGTTATAGACACCTCACCAAGTAGTGGCAGATGGAGGGTTAAGTTAATTTCATTAACAGCCACATCCTTATCCGGCAATACGGTATACGGCCCCGTTAATGATTGGTCATAGCCTATTTTGCTTATCAGCAGAAGGTACCTGCCTGGTTTAACCTCAACTTTAAATATCCCTTTTTCATCACAGCTGGTAGATTTGATGATCGAGGAGTCGGCAGCGGACAATAGGATAACCGTGGCAGCTTCGGCCGCCAAGTGCTTTTCCTCAAAAACCTTACCATGTAAACCGGAAGAGCCTGTTTGTGCATATAAATGACTATACGCACCCAATAAGAACGCTATTAACAAGCACCCCGTTAAAAACTTCATTAATATATTATGTAGAAATTTGCTATCAGTTAATAATAAAGTATAAATATGCTAAAAATAGCCTAATTATAGTCTTCTTACGGTTTATTTTTAATAAAAGTTATCAATACCTATTGTGTAGCCGGTTTTAGTACCGCGTATTGCCCAATTTTTATTAATTTTCGGGATTAATATTATACCCGATAAAATGAAGAAAATTTGCTTTTTTACACTGGCTATATTTTTTGCCGCAAAGCTATTTGCACAGGCAGAGCCCGCTAAATACATGGCTGCCGCAGGTCAGTTTAAAAAGTTTTATAATGCAAGCCTTCCTGATAGTATATCTGCAAACTTTGGCCCCGAGTTTAAAGCTGTTTTACCCGTTGATAAATTTAATGCCTCAACCAAACAGTTAAGGGCACAGTTGGGCACTTTACTTCAAACTGAGTTTGTTGGTTATGACTCATCCCTGGCTATTTATAAAGCTACATTTCAAAACGGTGTCTTTTTACTCAATCTCTCATTAAACAATAAGGATCAGATTAATGGGTTAAAATTGGCCCCATACCAGGAAGTTGCTAAAATCGATCCTTCATTAACAGAATCGCCGGTATCATTAAAAACATTATCCGGAACAATTTATGGTACTATAACTACACCCAAAACACTTAACGGTAAAATAGCGGTAGTTTTAATTATTGCCGGTTCAGGCCCTACAGACCGTAATGGTAACAGCCCCAATTTGGTTACAAATGATTATAAATTAATAGCCGAAGCATTAGGTAAAGATGGTATTGCAAGCTTACGCTATGATAAACGTATGGTAGGCGAAAGCGTTGGGACAGAGAAAGAAGAGAGCCTGCGTTTTGATGATTACGTTGATGACGCTATAGGCATGATCAATCTATTAAAAGATGATAAGCGGTTCTCGAAAGTAATAGTACTGGGGCATAGCGAAGGCTCATTAGTTGGTATGCTAGCTTCCATTGCTTCCGAAGGCGGTACCGATGCTTTCATTTCGGTTGCAGGCGCGGGCCGCCGGGCCGATGACATTTTAACTGAACAAATGAAATCGCAACCGGCTTATATGTCCGAAGGCTTTAAAAAGATATTAGACTCATTAGCTGTAGGCAAAGTTCAAAAAAAAGTTGACCCATCTTTATACTTCATAGCCAGGCCAAGCATACAAAATTATTTAAGGAGCTGGTGTAAGTTTGATCCGCAGCAAGAGATCAAAAAACTACGGGTACCTATACTAATTATACAAGGCAATACAGATTTGCAGGTACCTGTTACTGATGCAGAAAAATTAAAAAAAGCAAAATCGGCAGCTACATTAGCAATTATACACGGCATGAACCATGTACTTAAAGAGGCCCCGGTAGATAAGGATAAAAACATGGCCACCTATAATCAGCCTGATCTGCCTTTAAAACCCGAGTTTGTAAGCTGTGTGCTTGATTTTATTCATGGGTTGAAGTAAAGCACAATCTCATTTGTCATTGCTTTTTTTGTGTTAAATGTTCTAAGTTTATCAAACAAAACAATTTACCAATTATGCGTAGCCTAACATACTTAATTCTCTTGTCGCTGTTTATTATCGGATGCCAGAAAGAGGGCCCTATGGGCCAGTTATCAGCAAAAGGTAACGAGGCATTTACCGTTTATGAGGGCCATTACCTGGATGCTTTATGGAAATTAAATCCTGACGAAGCAACTAACGAGGGCTACCATAAATATGATAGCCTGCTAGTTATCCCTAACGATAAAAGCCGCGAGGCGATGTTAGATTTTGTTAAGCTTCAACAAGACTCTTTGGCGCGGTTCGAGGTAAATGACCTGACCGAACTGAACAGAATGGATTACCACATCCTTCAAAATCAATTAGAGTATACCAATTGGAAGATAACGGTATTAAAAAGCTATCAATGGAACCCCGGATATTACAACGCTATCCCTACGTTCGCGCATATTTTAAATGAAAATTATGCGCCGTTGACTAAGCGCCTGCGCAATTTCTATCAAAAAATGGCCAACCTGCCGGCTTACTATAAAGAAGCCCAAAAACAAATAAAAAACCCGGTGCCAGAGCTAACCGCCCTGGCTATAGACCAGCAAACAGGTGGTATTAATATATTGGAAAAAGATTTTGTAGACTCGCTAAAGAAAACTAATATCCCCGCAGCAGAGCAAAAACAAATGACCGACAGGGCCAAAATTTCGGCTGATGCGGTTAGAGGATTTGTAACCTGGTTAAAAAACTTAAAGAACGACAAGCCACGCAGTTTTAGATTGGGCAAGGAGTTGTATGAGGATAAGTTTAAATTCGAGATACAATCGGCTTATACCGCGCAACAGCTATTTAATTTAGCTACCGAGCGTAAAAAACAGGTGCATAAAGATATGGCTAAGCTAAGCCGCCAGCTATGGCCGAAATATTTCGGCAAAAAAGCAATGCCTGCCGACTCTTTGGATATGATAGCCCAGGTTTTAGATACACTATCAGCCAAACATACTACCGCTGCTTATCTGCAATCGACCATCGAAAAAATACTGCCTAAACTATCGGCATTTATAAAAACTAAGGACCTGCTAACGCTTGACCCAACCAAGCCATTGTTGGTGCGCAAAAACCCGGCCTACTTTGGCAATGCGGCGGTTGCATCGTTAAGCGCGCCGGGGCCGTATGATAAAAACGGAAACTCCTATTTTAACATTATTAGCCTGACCTGCTTATCGGCAGATAAAGCCGAAAGCTACCTGCGCGAATACAATAATTACACCATACAAATATTAAGTATACATGAAGGCATACCCGGCCATTACGCGCAATTGGTTTATGCCAATAAAGCTCCTAGTTTAATAAAATCGCTTTTTGGCAGCGGCGCCATGGTTGAAGGCTGGGCCGTGTACGGCGAGCAAATGATGCTGGATAATGGTTATGACGATTCGCCCGAAATGAAGCTAATGTGGTACAAATGGCACCTGCGCTCGGTGTGTAACAGTATTTTAGATTATAATGTACACAGCAATAACATCCGCAGGGAACAGGCCATCACCTTTTTAACGCATGAAGCTTTTCAACAACAGGCAGAAGCCGAAGGCAAGTGGAGGCGCGTAAGTATTACCAGCGTACAGCTGGATAGCTACTACGATGGCTACAAAGAAATTATGGACCTGCGCGAAGCCTATAAAGCCAAAGTTGGCGATGCCAAATACAAGGTTAAAGAGTTTAATGAGAAGTTTTTAAGCTACGGCAACGCGCCGGTTAAGTTGATAAGATTGGCGATGTTAGGGAATAAATAAACACTGAATTATTATTAGCTTTGTAATAAGTAAGCAACAAATCAATCTTTAAGAGATGACAGCGGTAACCAAAAACATTATAGATACATACTCCAAATTGTTTGAGGGATTAGATTCTTTTACCAAACTAGAATTGATTGAGCGTTTATCAAAATCCTTGAAAAAAGAAAAGCTATCAAAAGATAAAGCCTTCTTTAACTCTTTTGGGTCATTTCCATCCGATCGGTCTGCCGAAGAAATTACGGCAGAGATCAAAGCATCAATAAAATTTAGGGGAAAAATATCAATTTATAACCCAATTCTTGCTTAATAGTCCCCTTTTGTCATCTCGAACATAGTGAGAGATCTATACATATGATAAGTAATCAATGTTGTAATAAACGAGATGCGGAACTACAATTTCTATGTTTACATTACAACCAATCCTGTCAAAACAGTATTATACATTGGGGTGACCAATGATTTAAGCAGACGATTATTTGAACACACTAAAAACAAAGGCAATAAAAACTCTTTCGCAGGAAAATATTATTGCCATAATTTGGTTTACTTCGAACATTTTACACATATCGATTATGCTATTCAACGTGAGAAAGAAATAAAAAAATGGAGCAGGGTTAAGAAAATGGCTTTAATAGCGTCACTGAACCCAGAATGGAAATTTCTAAATGATGATGTAAACGAATAACAAAACCCCAAATTGTCATCTAACAACGTGAGATATCTATACATAAACAGTCCGACTTGCGCTTGTATAGATTTCTCGCTATCGCTCGAAATGACACGTATTTTTTTAATATCTGCTATCATGAAACCCAACTGGCCCCAACTATCCTACCCCCAACTAAAAGACACCGTTGCCACAGTACAACTATGGACGCAGATAGTTGGCAAGATCCGCCTTAAGAAAATGCCGTGGCTTAATCATTCCTGGCATGTTACGCTGTATGTTTCGCCGCGGGGATTAACTACTCAAAACATCCCTCATGGCGAGGGCAGTTTCCAGATAGATTTTGACTTTATAACGCACCAGCTCATTATAACTTGCAGCAGCGGTGAGCACCAAATAGTAGAACTATACCCGCGCACCGTAGCCAGTTTTTATAAAGAACTATTTGAAAAACTGGCATTGCTTAATATCGAGATTACTATTTATGCTAAACCTAATGAAATTGACCCGGCTATTCCGTTTGCTGATGATGAGGTGCATAAAACATACGACAAACACCAGGCCGAGCTATTTTTTAAAGCGCTGTTAAACATCAATAAGGTGTTTACCCAATTCAGATCGAGGTTTAGCGGCAAGTGCAGCCCGGTACATTTTTTCTGGGGAGCGTTTGATCTGGCAGTTACCCGTTTCTCGGGCCGCAGGGCACCGTTGCACCCCGGCGGCGCACCCAATATGCCCGACAGGGTAATGCAGGAAGCCTACTCGCACGAAGTGAGCAGTTGCGGTTTCTGGCCGGGCAGCGATCAATTTCCACACCCTGCATTTTATGCCTATTGCTACCCTACTCCTGCCACCTTTGGCCAACAACCCGTTAAACCCGCCGAAGCATTTTACAGTACCGAAATGGGCGAGTTCTTTTTAAAATATGAGGATGTGCGCAATGCTGCTGATCCCGAAAAATATTTAATGGGGTTTTTAGAAACTACCTATATGGCTGCCGCCAATACCGGCAATTGGGACAGGGAGGCTTTGGAATGTGATTTTTCGTGGTTGGAGCGATAGCTTCCTATTTCATAATCGCCTTCAATTTATATCTTTACCGCAATTTTATACATTTAACTATGATCATAGTAATACAATGCCCTGACCGTGTTGGGCTGGTAGGTGCTATCGCTTCGGTATTGGCTAAACAACAGCTTAATATCATCTCTATGCGCGAGCATGTTGATAAAACAGAGAATCTGTTTTTTATGCGACTGGAGGCAGAAGAAACCGGCGATACGGCCATGCTTGAAAAAATGATTCAGGAAGTATTACCGCCGGAAGCGACGATCATCATCAATCCCACTCCGCAGAAAAAAATAGCAGTAATGGTAACTAAAGAATACCATTGCCTTGCTGATATATTAACCCGCAATTTCTTTAATACACTGGGTGCTACGGTGCAATGCGTTATTGGTAATCATCCCGACCTTGAGGATATTTGCAGGCGTTTTGGTATGCCATTTTCGCTGGTATCGCATCAACAAAAAACAAAGGCTGAGTTTGAGCAACAGTTAACCGAAATTATAAAACCCTACCAGCCCGACTATATCGTACTGGCCAAATTTATGCAGATCCTGTCGCCGCAGTTTGTAGCCAATTACCCTATGCGGATCATTAATATCCACCACTCTTTTTTACCCGCATTTGTAGGGGCCAACCCTTACCGCAAAGCTTTTGAGCGGGGTGTAAAATTAATAGGAGCTACCGCACATTTTGTTTCGAACGAACTTGACGAAGGGCCCATCATCGCACAGCAAATTATACCGGTAAATCATTCGTTAACCGTTACAGATATGGTTAATGCCGGCAAGGAAATTGAAACCGCCGTATTGGCAAAGACCCTTAAAATGGTATTTGAGGACCGGGTTTTTGTTTATAATAATAAGACGGTGGTGTTTGAGTAAGACACTTAACTTAATGACATTGGCCGCAAGCGGCAGCGGTAGGGCTTTTATTTTTTCTGCGGTATTGGCTGCCTAATAAATTTCAAATAATCCGCTAACGGTTCAAGCCCTATTTCCTTCCTTCTTTTATCTACATTTTCCGGGTCTGCCAACTTTTTAGGGACAGGTGTACCATCGGCTTTGTAAGCCATTTGTGTACCGTATATTTGAGCATTGCCTGTGTTTATATTTACCCTATCAATTAAATAGGCATAGTTGGAGCCGTTGGCATTTTTTCGCTCTACTTCCACTTTCATCTTCGCCAAAACGGCCCGTTGAAATGCAACATCATTATCGGCATGTTGCACACCCAACCAAAAACTGCTTGAACCTTGTTTACCAACTTTATCATAACCCAGGAAACCATATTTATTAAAGATGTCCTTTAATATTGCGGCATGTTTAACCGTAACAGCCCTAAATAGTGCCCTTACAGAGTCTTTATTGGTTTGTTTGATCAGCATTTGGTGTCCGGCATTTCTATCCACATCTGCCAGGCTGTCTACTTGTTTTTTTAATGCCGGGTAAAGCATTGTTGCCTGTCCGTATGCCTTAATGATACTGCAAAAGGCGATGAGTAATGATAAGATCTTGATTTTCATGGATGGTTTATAAAGTCACCTATCTACGAATATTTCGTAATACATGGAGTTTATCTCACCTTTTTTACAATTAGCCTATTTTGCTACATTAAGTAATATTTAAATCAGTAATGCTTTTTAGTTCTTTAACAAAATCTCTTTTGTAATCCTTTCTGAATGGAAATTCGACATATGGGTTTACATTCACCAACTCAAATTTAAATCCATCAATTGCCTGCTTTAACACAGTGTTGATATGTGGGTCGCCATAAGAATAACCTATAACAATAACTTTTTCTGCAGTTGATAGAGATTTTTTAAGGTTTTCAAACATCGGCGCATAAATTAAATGATCATTAATTACTTCTAATTTGCTTTTACCCGTTAAAAACTGAGGTGTTATCTCGAAATTAAAATCCTGCACAACTTTTCCAGTAGCTAAATCAATGCGCTTGGCGTCATGTTTATCATGATAGTTTCTGGTTTTGAAAAAGTAATAGTTCCCTGTAAGATCATACTGATTATAGGTTTGGTTTGCTTCGCGAAACAAAAAATAATCTATACTGCCATGTAATTTAAATAGTCTAATTTTTTCCTCGTATTCATTTGTAAATATTGGCAAAGGATTATTTTCATAACCAACAATACAGCTATCAACTTCAGTAAACCCATCTGAAAAAGGAATGTCATACTTTTTAAGAATATAGTCAATTAACAAATCATGATTTAACGTAAAAATATCCGTCTCGTTTCTTTGTATTAAATAAGCGAACTTTTCATATAAATGTAACCTCTCATCTCTTTTGTAAGATCTGTCTAGTAAATCTGCAATTAAGTGATTGTAGCACTTATCAAAATCTATGTACTGATTAATAGTTACTTTCCCAAAAAAATGTGATGACTTTTCAATCACTTTTCCTTTAAGTCTATCATTAACTATCTCACAACATTCTTGCATAAATTCTATGTTATTCCATTTGCTTAAAAACCAGTCGTAAAATATTTCATAATCAAATACACTATGATTTTCCTTTTGAAACTGCTCGACTAACTCACTTAACAAATACGAATTTCTTAGATAATCAGAATTAAGCCGGCCATTATGACCAACAATTGCACCATGCTCGTCCCATTGCCATTCACCTGATGAGTGCCTTAAAATTTTGTTCTCGACATCATTAAAGAATCGTTCATTTAATTTTTGCCCGCTTGGAAAATCAGCCGGAATTGAAAAACCAGCACCTAATAAAAAAACTGTTTTCATATCCTTTAATAAAAATCTAATTTAACCATTATCTATTGACACTTTCTTTAACTTAAATTCATACAACAGCAAGAATACATTTTACACCTTGTTAGTCCAAATTTGCAACCCGTGTTAAGGTTATATCAATTCTTCGCATTCTTGTGGTGACGCTATTTTGTCATTAAACAGGTGCACCAAAACTTACCTAAAAGTCATAAAATGTGTGCCAAATTGTATCATGAATCCGGATTTAAAAAGTTAATTATTTGTCAATCAAATAATTACAAAAACAGGTATATCAAAGTGTATCATCAAGACAC
>DHIR01000027.1:0-7854 GCA_002403905.1 Mucilaginibacter sp. UBA4741 | reverse complement strand
GAGACACACAAAGTGGTACACTTAGTAGTAGCTTACACGGCGTAAAAGCCTTGCATTTCTTAGTCGCCCCGTCATCATAAAATAATTTATACATCTGCATATCCTCCCATTTGCACATCCGCAAGTCATCATAAAATCATTTGCACATCTGCATATCCGCACATTTGCACATTAATTGTACCTTTACTTTTAGAATTAACTGAACATCATTATGCTAAAAGGATTTTTTAATGTCCCCATACCGCAAAACGAGCCTGTATTAAATTACGGCCCGCGCAGTTTGGAACGGGCAGCGCTAAAAGCGGCTTTAGATGAAGCCCGTGCCTATAAGATAGACATACCCATGTACATTGGCGATAAGCAGGTACATACCGGTAAACGGCTGGAGATCCGCCCGCCGCATGATCATAAACATTTACTGGCTAACTTTTTCGAGGGTGATAAAAGCACCGTTGAGCAGGCTATTGATGCCGCCCTGGCTGCAAAAGCCGACTGGGAAAACATGCCCTGGGAACAACGCGCCGCCATCTTCTTAAAAGCTGCCGAATTGTTTGCAGGCCCATACCGCGCAAAGATCAACGCAGCGACAATGCTGGGTCAATCAAAAAACGCTTACCAGGCCGAAATTGACGCAGCTTGCGAGCTGATAGACTTTTTGCGCTTCAACGTGCATTACATGACCGAGATATACGCGCAGCAACCACCTGTATCCGGAAAGGGCATTTGGAACCGCCTGGAGCAGCGCCCATTAGAAGGCTTTGTATTCGCGCTTACGCCATTTAACTTTACGGCTATCGCGGGTAACCTGCCGGCATCAGCAGCTATGATGGGTAATGTGGTTGTTTGGAAACCAGCCTATCCGCAGATCTACGCCGCTAACGTATTGATGCAGGTTTTCCTGGAAGCAGGTTTGCCGCCGGGTGTTATCAACCTGATCTATGTTGACGGACCAGTGGCCGGAGATGTAATATTTAACCATCCTGATTTTGCAGGCATCCACTTTACCGGGTCGACAGGTGTATTCCAAAACATCTGGCAAACTATTGGTACCAATATCCATAAATACAAAACCTACCCACGCATAGTTGGCGAAACAGGTGGTAAAGACTTTGTGCTTGCCCACAGCAGCGCTAATGCCGATGTAGTAAGCACCGCCCTTATCCGTGGCGCGTTTGAATACCAGGGACAAAAATGTTCGGCAGCCTCAAGAGCTTATATCCCGGCATCACTATGGCCAACGGTTGAAGAGAATATGAAACGCGACCTGGCGACTATTAAAATGGGCCCGACCGAAGACTTCGAGAATTTTGTTAACGCGGTTATCACTGAGGCATCATTTGATAAGCTGGCTAAATACATTGATGCCGCTAAAGCGGATAAAGGTGTTGAAGTAATTGCTGGTGGTAATTATGATAAGAGCCAGGGCTGGTTTATTGAACCTACAGTAATTAAGGTAACAGATCCATTCTACGTAACCATGTGTACAGAGCTGTTTGGCCCGGTACTAACGCTGTATGTTTATGAGGATGATAAATTTGACGAGATACTGGAGATAGTAGATAAAACATCCATCTACGCGTTAACCGGCAGCATCATATCGCAGGATCGTTATGCTATTGCTAAAGCGACACATGCGCTACGCAATGCGGCAGGTAACTTCTATGTCAACGATAAACCAACGGGAGCGGTAGTAGGTCAGCAGCCATTTGGCGGCGCCAGGGGATCAGGCACGAATGATAAAGCCGGATCTATGATCAACCTGCAGCGCTGGGTATCACCAAGAACAATTAAAGAAACGTTTGATCCGCCGAAGGATTATAGGTATCCGTTTTTGCAAAAGGAGTAACCCCCCGGCCCCCTGAAGGGGGAGTTTTTGAAGAGCATATTAAACTACAAAGGCGAAAGTTGTAAATATACTTTCGCCTTTGTAGTTTAATATCGAATAATGAATTTCGAATATCGAACACCGAAGTTACTTCATCATTCGATATTTAGCATTCGGTGTTCGATATTATTTTTTACGCCCCCTTCACGGGGCCAGGGGGCTAAATCTGAACACATCGTCCATGTTTTCGTTATTCTGCGTACTTACTTTCATATCTGTAATAATTCCCGTTTCAATACTATATACCCAGCCATGTACAGAAAGCGGCTGACCCTTTGCCCAGGCGTTTTGTACTATAGATGTTTTGCAAAGGTTATAAACGTTTTCAACTACGTTTAGTTCAACCAGGCGGTCTACACGTTTCTGGTCGTCTTCTATGGCTATCAGTTCGTCCGCATGTATGCGGTAAACATCTTTAATATGGCGCAGCCAGTTATCGATTAGGCCATATTCTTTATTACTCATTGCGGCAATTACGCCACCACAACCATAATGGCCGGTTACAATAACGTGTTTCACTTGTAACACGTTAACCGCATAATCCAGTACCGACAGCATATTCATATCCGTATGGATAACCATATTGGCTATGTTACGGTGTACAAATATCTCACCGGGGGCGGTATTGGTGATCTGGTTAGCGGGTACGCGGCTATCGGCGCAGCCTATCCATAAAACCGGCGGATTTTGCCCGTTAGCTAACTTTTCAAAATATTCAGGATCAAGCGCTAAAGATCTTTCAATGAATTTTTTATTGCCCTCTAAAAGCGCTTCGTAAGTTATGTGGGTGGTTTCGTGTATCTGTTTGGGTTTTGCGCACATGCAATTATGTTTTTAAATAGGTGATGGTTAATTTTTAGTAAACAGGCGCGTCAGTTTATGCAAAGCAAGGTCAGACACGTCATAATATAATATGGTTAGCAATATTACCGGTACGCAGTAAAATATGGCAAACTCGTACAAATTAAAGAAGTATCCGCCAATTATCCCACCTAAAAGATAAAAACCTAGTATAGTGAAGCGGATATATATTTTATTGCGTACCACTTCGGTTTTTTCGGCTTTGGGATGGAGCCATTCAGCTATGTCGCCCCCCAGGTCAGTAAACAAGCCGGTTAGGTGCGATGATTTGATTAATCCGCCTGATATGGTTGACACCAAACTGTTCTGCATCCCCATAGAAAAAAGTATGGTAGCTATTACAATTTCGCGTTCGGTTTTTGTTTCCTGGTAAAAGTTATGTCCGTATACCGCCACAAAAAGCAAAATGATTATCTCAATGATAACAGGGATAGAATGCGCGCGGTAATAACTCTTATCCTCTAAAGACCTTACAATAAAGCTGGATAAAAATGCACCCGTAAAAAACATGAATAACCATAACAGGAATATAAATATCTCGCTAAAATTTTGCTCGACAATATGCTTGGATAAGTTAGCGACATGCCCGGTAATGTTTGTGGTGAACGATAAAAACGTTAACATGCCCACAACATTGGTAATACCTGCAACGGCGGCTGTAGATGATGCCAGCATTAAATTTTCGCGAAGTGTGCGGTCACCTTTTGATTGTCTTAGCATTATAATAGTGGTAGCTTGTTCCTGTTTAAATATATCAATTTTTATGTAACTAAACTGATTTTAGGAAATGGCATTTGTTCAATTTAATTGTTAATTTTAAAATCTTACACTATAATTATATTGTGAATAATAAAATAAAGCAACTAAAACATAAACGCGAGCAGGCTTTGGCCGGCGGTGGCGTGGCCCGCGTTGAAAGTCAGCATAAAAAAGGAAAGCTTACCGCACGAGAGCGATTATATTTTTTAATGGACGAAGGTTCGTTCCAGGAAATAGGCATGATGGTTACCCACCGGTCTACCGATTTTGGGATGGAAAAAGAAAAATACCCCGGCGATGGCGTAGTAACCGGTTATGGTACGGTTAATGGCCGACTAATATATGTTTACTCGCAGGATTTTACCGTTTTCGGCGGCTCACTATCAGAAACCCATGCCGAAAAGATCTGCAAGATCATGGAGTTGGCTATTAAAAATGGCGCACCAGTTGTAGGGCTGAATGATTCGGGCGGTGCCCGGATACAGGAAGGGGTGGTATCGCTGGGTGGTTATGCCGATATATTTTATCGCAATACCATGGCATCCGGCGTGGTACCGCAAATCTCGGCCATAATGGGTCCGTGCGCGGGTGGCGCGGTTTACTCGCCTGCCATTACCGATTTTATTTTGATGGTCGAGCATACCTCGTACATGTTTGTAACCGGGCCAAATGTGGTAAAAACGGTTACGCATGAGATAGTAACCTCCGAAGAATTAGGCGGGGCAAATACACATGCCAGTAAATCGGGCGTTACGCATTTTGCTTGCGCTAACGAGATAGAGGCCATCAACCACGTTAAAAAACTACTAAGCTACATGCCGCAAAACTGCGAGGATAAAGCACCGGCCTTACCTTACGACCCAACAAACGAGTTACGCCCCGAACTAAATAATATATTACCTGAAGCCGCTCTACAGCCTTACGATGTGCGCGAGGTTATTACTCATGTGATAGATACCGATTCATTTTTAGAGGTTCATAAAGATTTTGCTGAAAACATTGTTGTCGGCTTTGCACGACTGGCAGGCCGCAGTATAGGCATAGTTGCTAATCAGCCGGGATTTTTAGCCGGGGTGTTAGACAGGCATGCATCAACCAAAGCCGCGCGTTTTGTACGTTTTTGCGATAGTTTCAATATCCCATTGTTAGTATTGGAAGATGTACCGGGCTTTTTACCGGGCACCGACCAGGAGTGGAATGCCATTATTACCAACGGGGCCAAATTGCTATATGCTTTTTGCGAAGCAACCGTGCCGCGCATTACCGTAATTATCCGCAAGGCTTATGGCGGCGCTTATGATGTAATGAACTCTAAACACATTGGTGCCGATATGAACTTTGCCTGGCCATCTGCTGAGATAGCGGTAATGGGTGCCAAAGGCGCTGCCGAGATCATTTTTAAGCGCGAGATCAGCTCGGCAACCGACCCTGAAGCTAAGTGGAAAGAAAAAGAACAGCTATACTCTGAAATCTTTGCCAACCCCTACCGCGCCGCCGAGCGGGGTTTTATTGACGAAGTGATAGAGCCATCAGAAACCAGGCTAAAACTCATCCACGCGTTTAAAATGCTTGAGAATAAAGTGGTTAATAATCCGAAGAAAAAGCATGGGAATATACCGTTGTGATGTCGGATTTTCGATTTCGGATTTAAATATTTCATTAACCGATTTTAATAATCGGTGATGCCAAAATCTGAAATCGAAAATCCGAAAATCGAAATCGAGCAGATCCGTCCCGAACTTACCTGGCGCTTACGCCAGCGGGTATTATACCCCGATTCCAAATTGTATGAGATGGAAATGGAGGAGGATAATCATGGCTATCATTTTGGCGCGTTTAAGGATAATGATCTGGTAGCTGTAGTTTCATTATTTAAAAACGGTACAGATTTTCAGTTTAGAAAATTCGCGGTGGATGCATCTGTACAAAATATGGGTATTGGTAAAACGCTGTTAAACTACATAATAAACTTTGCTATCGCCGAAGGCGCAGAAAGAATATGGTGCAATGCACGGGTTACAGCTATTGGCTTTTATTTGCGATATGGTTTTGTACAAACCGGCAAGCATTTCGCTAAAGCAGGTTTTGATTATGAGATCATTGAGAAAAAGCTTTAAGCTGAAAGACTAAAGCTTAAAACTGGTAGGTATTATGCTAATTAAAAAAAGCTTTTCGCTTTGTGCTTTAAGCTTTAAGCTAAATATTATATTTGCAGCGGCTGCTTAAAATGGCCAAAATCAACGCTATGTCTAAAAAAAAATCAGATAAAAAAGAACACGTTCAGGTAGTAACTGACAAGTCACTTTCGTTTCTTGAAAAATATATTAATAATGCCTCGCCTACTGGTTTCGAGTGGAAGGGCCAGGAGCTATGGCTGGATTATATTAAGCCTTATGTTGACGATCATTATGTTGACAATTATGGTACGGCGGTAGCTATCATCAACCCAAAAGCCGAGTATAAAGTTGTTATTGAAGCTCACGCTGATGAGATCTCGTGGTTTGTAAACTATATCACCAGCGATGGCTTGATCTATGTTATCCGCAATGGCGGCTCTGATCACCAGATAGCACCGTCAAAACGTGTTAACATCCATACAGATAAGGGTATAGTTAAAGCTGTATTTGGCTGGCCGGCTATCCACACCCGCCTGGGCGGCGAGAAGGAAGAAGCCCCATCACTTAAAAATATCTTTTTAGATTGCGGTTGTACCTCAAAAGACGAAGTGGAGAAACTAGGCATCCACGTAGGTTGTGTTATTACTTACGAGGATGAGTTTATGATATTGAACGACCGCTACTATGTTGGTCGCGCATTGGATAACCGCGTTGGTGGTTTTATGATCGCCGAAGTTGCTCGTCTGCTTAAAGAGAACAAAAAGAAATTGCCTTTTGGCTTATACATTGTTAATGCCGTACAGGAAGAAATTGGTCTGCGTGGTGCCGAAATGATAGCCCATCGCATTAAACCAAATGTGGCTATTGTTACTGATGTTACGCATGATACCCAAACACCGATGATAAGCAAGATAACCCAGGGCGACCTGGCTTGTGGCCGCGGACCGGTAGTATCGTACGCCCCGGCGGTACAAAATAATCTAAACAAGCTGCTAATGGATACTGCCGAAAAAGCGGATATCCCTTTCCAGCGCCAGGCATCGTCACGGTCTACAGGTACTGATACCGACGCTTTTGCTTACTCTAATGATGGCGTGCCATCTGCCTTGATATCATTATGTCTGCGTTATATGCATACCACGGTTGAGATGGTACATAAAGAGGATTGCGATAATGTTATCCGTTTAATCTACGAATCATTGTTAAACATTAAAGCCGGGCAAGACTTCAGATATATTAAATAAACATTTTATTAAATTTAACGTTGACATACGGGGTTATTTACCCTTGCACATACTATGAAACCTACACTATTAATATTGGCCGCAGGGATGGCCAGCCGTTACGGCAGCATGAAACAAATTGATGGCTTCGGCCCGCATGGCGAAACCATTATTGATTATTCTATTCATGACGCTATAAGGGCGGGCTTTGGTAAAGTAAGCTTTATTATACGCGAAGAGTATGTTGAACCGTTTAAAGCCATTTTTGAGCCTAAGTTAGCAGGCAAGATAGAAACAGATTACGTTTTTCAAAACTTTGATCTGAAACCTTTCGGTATAGATAAAATCATTGAACGCGCTAAACCATGGGGTACCGCCCACGCTGTATTGGCTGCCCGCAACCAGATAAACGAACCATTTTGCGTTATTAATGCTGATGACTATTATGGTTATGATGCTTTCGAAAAAATGGCTAAGTTTTTAACTACCGAAGTATCTGACGATCACTACGCTTTAATTGGTTATCAAATAGATAAAACATTGTCTGACTATGGTTCAGTATCGCGCGGTGTGTGTGAGGTTGATGCCAATGGCAACATGACCGAGGTTAACGAGCGTACCGAAGTTTACTTTACAGATGGCGGCAAAGTTGCCTATAAAGATGCAACCGGCGAACACCCGTTACCAAACGATACCCGTGTATCGATGAACTTTTGGGGCTTTACCCCGGCAGTTTTTAAACAAAGCGAACCAATGTTCCGCGAGTTTGTTGAGGCTAACGAAGCAAATCCAAAAGCAGAGTTTTTTATTCCGTTGGTTGCCGATAAATTAATAAAAAGTGGCTTAGCTTCATTTAAAGTTATACCAACAGCGTCAAAATGGTTTGGCGTTACTTATAAAGAAGATAAGCCAATTGTACAAAAATCAATTTCAGAATTGATAGAGAAAGGTATATATCCGGCTAATCTTTGGAGCTAACTTTTCCAGATTTACGAAGTTTTTAAACGGC
>DHIR01000263.1 GCA_002403905.1 Mucilaginibacter sp. UBA4741 | reverse complement strand
ATAAACCCAATTTATATAAGAGCCAACAGAAGAATACTAATATGCAAAAAAGGTACAAAAGCCTCCGTTATCTAAGCCTATTGACCATTACCGTGCTTATTGCAAATACCAAAGGAATTGCTCAGCAAAAACGTTCATCAACACCTCATCCTGAATTATATTCCGGTTTTAAAACTACGCCAGACTCTATTCAAACCAGTGTTTACTGGTACTGGATCTCTGGTAATGTTTCAAAAGAAGGTGTTATCAAAGATCTGCAATCAATGAAAAAGGCAGGTATTAATCGTGCCTTTATTGGTAATATTGGTATTGATGACACTCCATATGGAAAGGTTAAACTATTCACAAACGAATGGTGGGATATTTTGCATACCGCGCTTAAAACAGCCACCAAGCTTGGTATTGATATAGGTATATTTAACAGCCCGGGCTGGAGCCAATCCGGCGGGCCATGGGTAAATCCGGAGCAGAGCATGCGCTATCTTACCTCATCAAGCCAGTTGGTAAAAGGACCTTTTAAATTTGACCAGAAACTGGAAAAACCTATTGATCAGTTTCAGGATGTAAGGGTGATCGCTTACCCTGCGCCAAAAGGGTATAATTCGGCAATTATTAGCAATAAGCCCAATATCAGTTCTGAACCATCAGTTGATAATGTTAATAACATTATGGATGGTGATGAAAAAACCACACTTGCCCTGCCAGCAAATAAGCCATTCTCGGTTACTGTTGTAACAAATACAGCTTATACTGCACGCAGCTTAACTTTTTATCCCGCTCATGAGGCTATGTCATTTGAGGGGGATGTTCAGGTTTTAAATAATGGCGATTACCAAACTATTAAACATTTTAAGGTTGACAGAAGCAATAAAAACCTTAATGTTGGTTTTAGCCCTTTTGCCCCGGCTGCTATATCTATCCCTGCAACCACATATAAGGGCTTCAGGATAGTATTTAGTAAAGAATCAAAAAACAGCGCGATTGCCGAATTAAAAATATCAGCATTGCCCGAGGTTGAAAACTATATTGAGAAAACACTGGCAAAAATGTATCAAACACCATTGCCTTACTGGAAGGAATATCAATGGGAAGCACAACCGGTAGTTAACGATAATGATTATGTGGTTGACCCGGAGAAGGTAATTGATATTTCAAAATACATGGCTGCTGATGGTACGCTAAACTGGAGTGTTCCCGCCGGTAACTGGATCATTATGCGCAGTGGAATGACCTCTACTAAAGTTACTAACGCCCCCGCGGCTCCGGAGGGGCGTGGCCTGGAAACTGATAAAATGAGCAAAAAGCATATTGCCGAACATTTTAATGCCTTTTTAGGTCAGATTATTAAACGCATCCCGGCGGCAGATCGC
The DNA here is from genome assembly GCA_002403905.1 of Mucilaginibacter sp. UBA4741. Taxonomy (GTDB): domain Bacteria; phylum Bacteroidota; class Bacteroidia; order Sphingobacteriales; family Sphingobacteriaceae; genus Mucilaginibacter. Next base: position 4,051 of record DHIR01000263.1, on the reverse strand, counting down.
AAGTGCTTTAAAGTTACGGTTGAGGATAGCTATGAAACCGGCGGCCAAAACTGGACGGATGGTTTAATAGAGAAATTTAAAACAGTGTATGGCTATGACCCTACGCCATACATCCCGGTAATGAACGGGAAAGTGGTAGGCAGCGAAGATATGTCTGACCGCTTTTTGTGGGATATGCGCAGATTTATAGCTGATGAAGTAGCTTATCAATATGTAGCGGGTTTAAGGGATGTTAGTCATCAAAATGGCTTAACAACCTGGCTTGAAAACTATGGTCATTGGGGCTTTCCTGGTGAGTTTTTACAATATGGGGGGCAGTCAGACGAAATTGGCGGCGAGTTTTGGAGCGAAGGTGAGTTAGGCAATATTGAAAATAGGGCAGCATCGTCATGCGGTCATATTTACGGAAAGAATAAGATCTCGGCAGAATCATTTACCTGCGGCGGCGCGGCTTATTCACGCTATCCGGCTATGATGAAACAAAGAGGTGACCGCTTTTTTACCGAAGGAATAAACAATACTTTATTAACCGTATATATTGAGCAGCCTTATGAAGACAAAGTTCCGGGAGTAAACGCTGGTTTCTCTAACGAGTTTAACCGCAAAAATACCTGGTTCTATGATATGGACATGTTTACTGCCTATATCAAACGTTGCAATTTTATGCTGCGCCAGGGTAAATACGTGGCCGATGTGGCTTATTTTATTGGCGAGGATGCACCAAAAATGACAGGGGTGCGCGATCCTGAATTGCCATTAGGTTATTCTTTTGATTATATAAATGGAGAAATACTTAATGACAGGGCTACGGTTGTAAACGGCCGGTTGACATTACCGGGCGGTATGAGCTATAAAATACTGGTTCTGCCTAAACTGGAAACCATGCGCCCTAAATTATTGCAAAAAATAAAACTGCTGATTAGCCAGGGCTTAGTGGTATTGGGTCCTGCACCTAATAGGTCGCCAAGCTTGCAAAATTATAAAGGTGCAGATCAGGAAGTGCAAAAGCTGGCTGCCGAACTTTGGGGTAACATTAACGGAACATCTGTAAAGACCAACAAATTTGGTAAGGGCTTGATTATAGATGGGATGGATATGCAGCAGGCGCTTGATCTGGTTAATGTTATACCCGATTGTAAATTCAGCACGGCTAACCACGTATTATTTATTCACAGAAGAATTAAGGATGGCGAAGTGTATTTTATCTCAAACCAAAACAATATTGATATTGACATGGATGCAGCCTTTAGGGTTCATGACAAAGCACCTGAACTTTGGGACGCGGTAACCGGCAGGGCCCGCGACTTGTCTTCCTATCAGCAAACAGCGCAGGTTACTACTGTACCGCTTAAACTGGTCCCTTATCAGAGTGCGTTTATTGTTTTCCGTAAAAACAGCACCAAGAGCATGATAACGCATGAGGCAATAAACTACCCGGAACAAAAAGTTATAACCGGCGTAGCGGGACCATGGATAGTTACTTTTGATACCAAAAGATGGGGCCCTGCAAAGCCACAGGTATTTGATAATCTTATCGACTGGACTTTAAGTACAAATGATAGCGTAAAATATTATTCAGGTTCTGCCTTGTATCACAATACCTTTAAAGGTTTTAAAGCTAAAAAGGGTCAGCGCATTATACTTGACCTGGGCATGGTTAAGGCTATGGCAAAAGTAAGGCTAAATGGTGTGGCTGTAGGCGGAGTATGGACAGCCCCATATCAACTGGATATTACCAATGCAGTTAAAGCGGGGATAAATACAGTGGATATTGATGTGGTAAATACCTGGGTTAATCGTTTAATTGGTGATCTGGGCGTACCTAAAGAACAAAGAAAAACCTGGACAAACGTCATCCCTTATACAACAAATAGCCCGCTTGAAGCTTCGGGGCTTACCGGGCCGGTTAGTATAAAAACGGTTCAGTATTAATGTATTACCATATAAATTATATCAACAATAATATCATGAAAAGACTCATCTTTTTTATACTCATTATAAATCTGGCTATAACAGCTAAGGCGCAGCTGCCGCCCGTTTTTTCAAGCAGCAGGGTTGCACAGGCACGTACCGAAGCAACGGTACGCCGCTATTTGCCGCCGGTTAAAATATTATGGAAATCGGCCAATGCGGTAACCAATATTGTTAATGCTGAACAGCTATTAAAACCGGGCATAGGGCAGGCAGATCTTTCCGGAAAAAATCTGTGTCTGCTTAATAGCAATGATAAAGGAAAAGCCGGGATACTTTTTGATTTCGGAAAAGAGCTTCATGGCGGCTTACAGATAATTACAGATCAGTCAAAAGGCGGAAAGCCAATCATGATCAGGCTGCGTTTTGGTGAGTCGGTGGCTGAGGCTATGTCAGATGTAGCTGATACAGCACATGATGCTACTAATGATCATGCCATGCGTGATTTTATAGTTTCAGTACCCTGGTTAGGGAAACTGGAAGTTGGCAACACAGGCTTTCGTTTTGTGCGCATAGACTTGGTTGACGATAATGTACAGCTTAAGCTTAAAGAAGTAAATGCCATTTTTGTATTCAGGGATATTCCGTATTTAGGCTCATTTAAATGCAGCGATACGGTATTAAATAAAGTATGGATGACCGGAGCTTACACGGTACATCTTAACATGCAGGATTATTTATGGGATGGCATTAAACGTGATCGTTTGGTTTGGGTAGGCGATATGCATCCCGAAACATCAACCATAGCAGCTGTTTTTGGGTACAATGACGTAGTGCCAAAAAGTCTTGATCTTGCCCGTGATATTACACCCTTGCCGCAATATATGAATGGAATGGTTTCTTACTCTATGTGGTGGGTCATTATTCAGCATGACTGGTATATGCATAATGGCAACCTGAATTATTTAAAGCAGCAAAAAAGCTATTTGATCAGGTTATTAAATCAATACATTGCAAACATAGATGACAATAACAGCGAGATGCTTAAGGGCGGCAGATTCTTAGACTGGCCATCCAGTAAAAACGTAGAAGGTATCCATGCCGGTTTACAAGCCATGTTAGTGATGACATTAAATGCGGGGTCAGAACTATGCAAGGCGTTAAATGATCCGGTTACCGCGAAAAAATGCGAAGCTGCTGTAGCAAGGCTAAAGAAAAACGTACCTGACGCTAACGGAGCAAAACAGGCCAGTGCATTATTAGGCTTGTCAGGTTTAATATCTCCTGAAAAAGCAAATGAGGCATTATCTGTAGGTGGGGTGCACAATTTCTCAACCTTTTTTGGTTATTACATGCTACAGGCAAAAGCTAAGGCAGGTGATTATCAGGGTGGCATAGATGCTATCAGAAATTATTGGGGCCCGATGCTTGACCTGGGCGCCACAACTTTTTGGGAAGATTTTAATATTGACTGGATCCCTAATGCCTCGCGAATTGATGAACTGGTGCCTCCTGGCAAAAAAGATATTCACGGCGATTTTGGCGGTTATTGTTATAAGGGTTTCAGGCATAGCTTATCGCACGGCTGGTCGTCAGGGCCTACACCATGGCTAACAGAGCATGTTTTAGGTGTTACGGTTGTTGCCCCTGGCTGCAAGGTTATTAAAATTGAACCGCACTTAGGCGATCTGAAATTTGCCGAGGGAACATTCCCCACCCCTTACGGAATTGTGAAAATAAAACATGTAAAATTAGCTAATGGAAAAGTGAAAACTACCGTAAGCGCGCCTGCCGGTGTGAAGATTATAAAAGGGGCTTAAAAATTAACAATTGAATCTCTATTAGGATAAACCCTGAAAAAATATTGAATGACGTAAAAAATATATACTGCTTATAGATCTTAAAGAAAATTTTAGGTTTTAGAGTATAGAAACGAAAATAAGTCGTCGTGCTATTTTAATAAAAATAGTATTGCAAAAGATAATTGGCTGTAGCTTACAATAAGGAGCCCTGAACACCATTGATGTAATTGTGCTACTATTTGTATCAATCAAATCCTTCACTAAAAGATTCTTGAACGGGGATATCAAATGCTTTAATAACCTTGAATATCTAACAACTTTCTACCATTTTGCCGATT
>DHIR01000176.1 GCA_002403905.1 Mucilaginibacter sp. UBA4741 | reverse complement strand
AATAAAATTTAAACAGGCTCTTAGCTCTTTGGTTTGCATCATTTTGCGCAGGTTGTTTAGCGCGTAACGCATGCGGCCAAGGGCGGTGTTAATGCTAACATCGGTTATGTCGGCAATTTCTTTAAAGCTCATGTCGCCAAAGTGGCGCATAATCAATACTTCCTTTTGTTCGGACGGTAAAAGTTGTATCAATGTTTTAAGGTCCTTATGGGTTTGTTCGCGTACCATGCGGTCCTCGGTACTTTCATCGTAATTACCCAGCACCTCAAAAATATCAAAATCATCGCCATTGCTTACCATAGGCGCACGCTTTTCGCGGCGGAAATGGTCTATAACTAAATTATGGGCAATACGGGTTACCCAGGGTAAAAACTTACCTTCCTCATTATACTTACCGGCCCTAAGTGTATTAATAACTTTAATAAACGTATCCTGGAAAACATCTTCGGCCAGGAAATCGTCCTTAACCAATAAGTAAATAGAAGTGTAAATTTTTGTTTGATAACGGCGCAGGAGCTCCACTAATCCTTTCTCGTCGCCGTTAATGTACAGATGGATTAGATCCTGATCACTTTGCAATTGAAAATCCATATAAAGCGTTTACTTTAACTAAAGTGTAAATAATTTGTTAAGTATAGCTTCTAATCGATATAGATCTCTTTAGGGGTGAATAATATTGTTCCCTCAAATAAAACAAATTCTCTCGAAAAAAACAAATAATTTTTTTGTGTCATAATATTTATTGCTTTACAATGTTATTTGGATACTGCTAAATATTTTAGGATTTTTGCACTTTCAAAAAAAAGGTTGACTATTGGCTATACGCGGTTGGACTGAGCTTTTTAACAAAGGTTTAATCAGCAGGCCATCAATATATTATAATTAACAAATGATCAAAGAAGCAGATAAGGACCCTCAAAAACATATCATAATAAAAGGCAGCAGGGTGCATAACCTTAAAAACCTTGATGTGGCCATACCTAAAAACAAGCTGGTTGTAGTAACCGGCATGTCGGGGTCGGGCAAGTCATCATTGGCTTTTGATACCTTATATGCCGAGGGCCAGCGCCGATATGTAGAGAGCCTGTCATCATACGCCCGCCAGTTTTTGGGCCGTATGAACAAGCCTGATGTTGATTATATAAAAGGTATTGCCCCCGCTATTGCTATAGAGCAAAAGGTTATAACGTCAAATCCACGGTCGACCGTTGGTACATCGACCGAGATCTATGATTATTTAAAACTGCTGTTTTCAAGGATCGGTAAAACTATATCGCCGGTATCGGGTGGGATAGTAAAAAAGGATTCTGTTACCGATGTTATCAACTTTATCATGGCCCTGCCGGATGAGACAATGGCTACCGTGCTTTGCCCGCTATACCCGCATAATAACCGCAGTTTAAAAGAAGAGCTGGCGGTACTAATGCAAAAGGGTTTTGTAAGGGTTGATTATCACGGCAAAATATCACGTATTGAGTCTTTATTAGAAGAAGAAGGATTAGATAACACCGTTTGGGATAATACCGAAGAAAGCACTGTTGTAGACCGCGACCGTTATAAAGACCACGCCGTACATATTGTGATAGACCGTATCACCAAGAATGACTCGGAAGAAACCATGAGCCGCCTGGCTGACTCGGTGCAAACCGCGTTTTTTGAAGGTAAAGGAGATTGTTATGTACGCTACCAGGAGCCTGATGCAGAAGCAGAGAAAGAACGTTTCTTTTGCGATAGATTTGAGCTGGACGGTATAAAATTTGAAGAACCGACCCCAAATTTCTTTAGCTTTAATAACCCCTACGGCGCTTGTAAACGCTGCGAGGGCTATGGCAAAGTAATTGGTATTGACGAGGATTTGGTGATCCCCGATAAAAGCAAAACCATATATGAGGGTGCAATTGCCCCCTGGCGCGGCGAGAAAATGCGAGAGTGGAACGATGAGCTGGTAAAACACTCGTTAAAGTTTGATTTCCCTATCCATCGCCAATACAACCAGCTTACCGCAAAAGAGCAAAAGTTGTTGTGGACGGGTAATAAATTCTTCCGCGGACTGGACCAGTTTTTTAAGGAGATGGAGGCGCAAACCTATAAGATCCAATATAGGGTAATGCTATCCCGCTACCGCGGTAAAACCACCTGCCCCGAGTGCAAAGGCAGCCGCCTGCGCCATGATGCTACCTACGTAAAGATAAACAACCACTCCATTACCGATGTTGTTTTAATGGCTTTAGATAAGGCGCTGGAATTTTTTAGGGGACTAACCTTAAACGAAACCGATGTTATCGTTGGGAAGCGTTTACTAACTGAGATCACCAATCGCTTAATCTTTTTAAATGATGTGGGATTAAGCTATTTAACGTTGAACAGGTTATCAAATACGTTATCAGGCGGTGAGTCGCAACGGATAAACCTGGCTACCTCATTAGGCAGTAGTTTGGTGGGATCAATATACGTACTGGACGAGCCGAGTATTGGTTTGCATCCACGCGATACGCAACGCTTAATTACCGTATTAAAATCTCTTAGAGACGTAGGCAATACCGTTTTAGTGGTTGAGCACGAAGAAGAGATCATGAAAGCCGCCGATCATATTATTGACATTGGCCCCGCTGCCGGTACTCATGGCGGCGAACTGATATTCAGCGGCACTTACAATGAAATTGTAAAAGACGACAATAGCCTTACCGGCAGATACCTAAGCGGCAAGGAAGAAATAGCTATACCCACCAGTCGCCGTAAATGGAACGATTTTATTGAGATAAAAGGCGCCAGGGAAAACAACCTGCAGCATGTTACAGCTAAGTTCCCGTTAGGGGTATTTACCGCGGTTACAGGTGTATCAGGCTCGGGTAAAACAAGCTTGGTTAAACGCATACTGGCCCCTGCCCTGCAAAAAACTTTAGGCAATTATAATGGCGAGCAAACCGGCAGCTATGATGCTATCGAGGGTGATTATGCTAAAATTGAACAGGTTGAATTGGTCGACCAGAACCCGATAGGCCGGTCGTCACGTTCCAACCCGGTTACTTACGTTAAGGCCTGGGACGAGATCCGTAACTTGTATGCGGCACGCCCGGTTGCAAAGGCTGCAGGTTTAAAACCATCGGCTTTCTCTTTTAACGTAGAGGGTGGCCGTTGCGATGTTTGCCAGGGCGAAGGCGAAGTGAAGATTGAAATGCAGTTTATGGCTGATATATTTTTAACCTGCGAAACCTGCGGAGGCAAACGCTTTAAACAACATATACTAGACGTTACCTACAACGATAAAAATGTAAGCGAGGTACTAGGCATGACCATTGAAGAAGGCCTTGAGTTCTTCGCCGGTGAGCCAAAGATCGTAGCCAAAATAAAACCATTGTTTGAGGTGGGATTGGGTTATGTACAACTAGGGCAATCGTCTAACACCTTATCCGGCGGCGAGGCACAGCGGATCAAGCTGGCATCTTTCCTGGTTAAAGGGAATAATCCGCATAAAACCTTATTCATATTTGATGAGCCGACTACAGGCTTGCATTTTGCCGATATTAAAAAGTTGCTAAAATCATTCGACGCGCTGTTAGAGCATGGCAATACCATTATTGTTATTGAACATAATATGGACGTTATTAAATGCGCCGACTGGATAATAGACATAGGCCCCGAAGGCGGCGACCGTGGCGGTAAAGTAGTTTTTGAAGGCTTGCCCGAGGACCTGATTAAAGTTAAGGGTAGTTATACAGGGGCGTTTTTGAAGGAGCGGTTTGTTAACTAAAGACGTTGCAAACGAGCGCAAGAAAAGCACTCTTTTTTTTTTGCTCCCTTACTTCCCCATAACCTCTCCAAACCTATAATTAAAACTATAAAGCCCCTCGCTAAAGGTAAAACTGAATTTTATTTTTTGCTTAACAGGTTTGCCGTCAATGGTGGCAGGCTCTAATGGCACTACCCTTTTCAGGTTGGCTATTAATCCACCCGAAATAGTTTGGTTAAAGGAATCATAACTATTCAAATTAGTTAAATATCCCGACTCGTTTACTTCGCCTTCAATCGAAAATTTATTGGTAAAATGTTTTACATCTATATAATACATAAAGGCCGATACCACTTTAACCAACTCGTCACTATAATCTTTCATACCATACTTGTATTGCGCGCCTACAATATGCTTGGCTTTAACGCCATTACAAGGCAGTGCCGATACGCGTAATAATTCGCCATGTATAAATGGCAGTATATCGGGTGTTATCAAATCCATCCTTGAAGCGTCCGTATAATCGCCTATTGGCGATTTCCCTTTTTGAAAAACCCCGTAGTTAAACTTCTCTGTAGCCATTTTGGTTTCGGTGGCGTCATCGGTTTTATAAATCCCCCAGGTACCATCGGGCCTGCCGTTAACTAACTTGCCTCTCCAATACACGGCACCTGTAGTAACCTTGTAGGTTCCTTTTCCGTTATCAACCAGTTTTTTGCCTTTTTCGTTCCAGCTATCTGTAATGGTGATGTCTTTACCGCTAACCTCGAAAAATAGTTTTGGTTTGCCGTCATCGTAATACGTTTCCCATTTACCATCCATTTCATCCTTTAAAAAATTTCCTTTGGCACGCAGTTGTCCGTTTATATAGTGGGTAGTAAACAAACCTTCCTTTTCGCCGGTGGGGCTGTAAGTACCTTCCAGTACGGTAACATTAGGATCTAACCGGCTAACATCTTTTACCTTGCCTACATACTTGCGGCCAATACGCATGTTAATATGGGCATAACGTGTAAACTGGCTGCAGCTATCTTCAATCAGTTCGTAATCATCATTAAACGCCAATTTAATACTATCCTTTGCAATAAAATCAAAATGGACACTGCGTGCCGAACGCGATTGAGCGCAAACCACTGAGCAATAAAATATGCTGATAAATATTATAGGGGAGAGAAATTTCATGACAAGGTAATTTGTATTGGTGCCACAAATTACAAATATTAGTGAAACTTACGAAGTTTAATTCGATAATGTCTGTTTTTGAAGGCTTCGCCGTTTACTTCGTAAGTTTGTCACCAACATCGCACTGTCAAATCAATAATTCAATCAATCAGTAATTCATTAATTAAGTACTTTAGCCTTTTATGAATAAACTAATCGGTTATGTATGCGTTTTATTCCTGTTAACGCAGGTTTTACTTTCCTGCAACTCATCCGATAGCAACCAGCACAAAACCGTATTTAATATTAATTTAGACGAGGGCCTTACCTCGCTCGATCCTGCTTTTTGCCGCAACCACAATACCATCTGGATGGATAACCAGCTCTATAACGGGTTGGTGCAGATTGACGATAGCTTAAAAACATCGCCCTGCATTGCCAAAAGCTGGGAGATCTCGCCCGATGGCAAAACGTATACTTTCCATTTGCGCAATGATGTAAGTTTCCAGGACGATGCCCATTTTAAAAATGGCATAGGCCGTAAAGTTACCGCTGCCGATTTTGCTTATAGCTTTAGCCGTTTAATAGACCCTAAAGTTATGTCGTCCGGCTCCTGGATCTTTAGTGATAAGGTGGCGGGCAAGCAGGCGTTTGAGGCGGTGGACGACAGTACTTTCCGCATTACTTTAAAACAGCCATTCGCGCCGTTTATCAGTATGTTGACGGCGCAGTATTGTTCGGTTGTGCCCAAAGAGGTGGTAGAGTTTTATGGTAAGGATTTCCGCAGTCACCCTGTTGGTACCGGTCCGTTTAAATTTAAGTACTGGAAAGAAGGCGAAGTAATGGTACTGCTCAAAAACGAGAAGTACTGGGAGCATGACAATAAAGGCAAACAACTACCCTACCTGGATGCTGTTCGTGCTACTTTTATTGATGATAAGCAAACATCGTTCATGGAGTTTATTAAAAAGAAACTCGACTTTTTTAATGATATAGATGGCAGCTACCGCGATGATATTTTAACCAAATCCGGGCAGATTACCCGTAAGTATAAAGGGCAGTTTGTAATAAGCACCGGACCGTATTTGAATACAATGTATTTGGGGATGCTGGTAGATACTACCTTGCCGATAGTAAAACACTCGCCCTTGCGGATATTGAAGATAAGGCAGGCCATTAATTATGCTATTGATAAGCAAAAACTCATTAAATACCTGCGCAATAGTTTAGGCACACCGGGCAACCAGGGCTTTATCCCCAAGGGGATGCCGGGCTTTAACGAAACCGCTATTAAAGGCTATAGTTACAACCCTGCCAGGGCCGCCCGGCTATTAGCCGAGGCCGGTTACCCTAACGGCACCAATATGCCGCCCATAACTCTAACCACCACCGTAGCCTACCATAACCTGATAGAATACATACAAGGCGAACTGGATCGCGCCAATATAAAAACCAAAATAGAAGTTACACAAGGTGCAAGTCTGCGCGAAATGGTGGCTAAGAACGGTATTAATTTTTTCTACGGATCATGGATAGCTGATTACCCGGATGGCGAGAATTATCTGTCGGTTTTCTACTCGAAAAACAAGATACCTTTTGGCCCAAATTATACCGGCTTTAATAACCGGGAGTTCGACCACCTGTTTGAGCAAGCCTATAACGTAAAGGATGACGAGCAACGCTATGCCCTATACCGCCAAATGGATAACGTAATAATGGCCCACGCCCCGGTAGTGGTGCTATATTATGATAAACGGGTAAACCTGTATCAGAATAATATATCAGGGTATAGTTTGAACGCGCAGAACTTGTTGACGTTGAAGAGGGTAAAGAAAACTGGACTATGATTTTTAGGATTAGTAAGATTGTAGGATTACCAAGCGATAAAATCAAATAATCTTCTAATCCTAAAAATCCTAGTTCAGACAGTTGCGTTAGGGATGGAAATGGATACCGGCCCGTTTCAGTAGGCAGGTATTAGTTTGCAGTTAGCAGGTATTTGCAGGGCGGTTATTTATTACACAAACTGCGCCTAACGCCTTGTGCGCGTATGAATGTACAGCCCGGCCCGAAGGGAAACGCCCAAATCAGTAAGCAGTTATAAGTTAGCAGTGGGCGGCAAACTAACCGCACAAAAAAGAGACGCCCCGTAACACGAAGCGTCTCCATAAAAGCTTTTAGCTTTGGTCTTTCAGCTTTCGCCTCAATTACGCCATTTGCCTTCTAATAATATTCAACGCGCCGCCGGCTTTAAACCACTCTATTTGCTGTGCATTATATGTGTGATTAACCGGGAACGATTCGGTAGTACCATCACGATGATGCAATACAACGGTTAACTGTTTGCCCGGTGCAAAGGTGGTTAAACCGATGATATCAATTTTATCATCTTCCTGTATCTTGTCGTAATCGTTGCTATCGGCAAAGGTGATGCCCAGCATACCTTGTTTCTTTAAGTTGGTTTCGTGGATACGGGCAAAAGATTTTACCAGTATGGCACGTACACCCAAGTGACGGGGCTCCATAGCCGCGTGCTCGCGTGATGAACCTTCGCCATAGTTCTCATCACCGACTACGATAGAACCTATGCCGTGGGCCTTATAAGCACGCTGAGTGGCAGGTACCGGGCCGTACTCGCCGGTTATTTCGTTTTTAACGGTATCGGCAAGGTTATTGAAGTAGTTAATGGCGCCTATCAGCATATTGTTGCTGATATTATCCAGGTGACCGCGGAACTTCAACCATGGGCCAGCCATGCTGATATGATCTGTAGTACATTTACCTTTAGCTTTAATTAACAGTTTTAAGCCGGTAATATCTGTACCTTCCCAAGCCTTAAATGGCTCCAGCAATTGTAAACGAGATGATGTAGGGCTAACCTTAACCACAACCTGGCTGCCATCTTCGGCAGGGGCCTGGTAGCCGGCATCTTCAACCGCGTAGCCTTTAACCGGCATTTCAATACCTAATGGCTCGTCCAGTTTTACCTGCTCGCCTTTTTCGTTGGTCAGGTAGTCTGTTAACGGGTTAAATGTCAGGTCGCCTGCTATAACTAAAGCGGTCACCACCTCCGGCGATGCTACGAAAGCATGTGTATTTGGATTACCGTCCTGCCGTTTAGCGAAGTTACGGTTAAACGATGTGATGATAGAGTTCTTACGTGTAGGATCATCTGTATGACGTGCCCACTGACCGATACACGGACCGCAAGCGTTAGCCAATACCACACCACCCATTTTTTCGAAAGTATCTAAATAACCATCGCGCGCTACCGTGTAACGCACCAGCTCAGACCCCGGAGTAATGGTAAACTCGGCCTTAACTTTTAAACCTTTATCAATAGCTTGTTTAGCTATAGAAGCCGAACGGGTAATATCTTCATAAGATGAATTGGTACATGAGCCTATCAAGCCAACTTCCAGTTTCTCGGGCCAGTTGTTCTCTCTAACCGCTGTTGCGAATTTTGAGATAGGCCATGCCAAATCAGGCGTAAACGGACCGTTAATATGCGGCTCCAATTCGCTCAGATTAATTTCAATCACCTGGTCAAAATATTGCTCAGGGTTGGCGTAAACTTCGGCATCGCCTGTTAAGTGTTGGGCAACGGCATCGGCAGCATCAGCTATCTCGGCACGTTTGGTACCGCGTAAGTAGGTGGCTATCTTTTCGTCATAACCAAATACCGATGTGGTAGCCCCAATTTCGGCACCCATGTTACAGATGGTACCCTTCCCCGTGGCCGATAGCGATTGCGCGCCTTCGCCAAAATATTCAACTATAGCACCGGTACCACCTTTAACGGTAAGTATGCCGGCTACTTTTAAAATCACGTCTTTTGCTGATGTCCAGCCCGAAAGCTTTCCGGTTAATTTAACACCGATCAGTTTAGGGAATTTTAGTTCCCATGGCAGTCCGGCCATAACATCGCAGGCATCGGCACCGCCGACACCAATAGCAACCATGCCCAAACCACCCGCGTTTGGCGTATGGCTATCGGTACCTATCATCATACCACCCGGGAAAGCATAGTTCTCTAACACCACCTGGTGAATAATACCTGCTCCCGCTTTCCAGAAACCAATACCATATTTATCCGATACCGAAGCCAGGAAATCATAAACCTCGCGGTTAACATCAATGGCCGTATGCAGATCTTCAACAGCGCCAACTTTGGCTTGTATCAGGTGATCGCAATGTACCGTACTTGGTACCGCTACTTGCGGGCGACCAGCCTGCATAAACTGCAACAGCGCCATTTGCGCCGTAGCATCCTGCATGGCAACACGATCCGGTGCGAAGTCGACATAATCAACCCCACGGCCATAAGCCTGCTTTGCATCACCTTCGCTAAGGTGAGCGTATAATATTTTTTCGGTTAAAGTTAGGTGTTTACCGGTAGCGGTACGTGCAGCCGCAACACGGGTGCTGTACCTGTCGTAAACCTTTTTGATCATGTCTAAATCAAAAGCCATCTGAGTTGTATTTTAAGTAAGAAGGATAATCGAAGCTGCTATAAATTACACATAATTTCACACCAATTTGTGAATAAACTACACATAATTTCACAGCAGTCGGCGAATTTACAAAATATAACGCTTAATGCGAAGTCGCTGTATTGTCAAATGTTATTTGGAGCTTTTCTAAATTGCTGGTGGGTGTGCGGGTGAGGGGTTGATGTTGTGGGCGTTGCCTACGGCCCACGCTGTACGCTCATACGCGCACAAGGCGTTAGGCTCATGCCGGTATCCACTGCAATCCTTAACACGGGAACAATCGCAAAAATCACTATGGTCTGAGAGCTTCAAAATCTAGTGTGTTTAGAATGTTTTTCGCCTCTTCTCTAACTCTATAGTCCTCTATTTCGTTTATAGATACCTTTTTTAAAACCGGCCGAATTACTTTAGGGCCTACTCCTCTTTTTGCTAGGGAACCCAAGGCTGAAACTATTGCTTTCCTAGATTGAATGCTTATTTCGACCCTAAGTCTTTCGATAAGAGGGGTGACAGATTTTTTACTAAGCATTAAATAAGACAAAACGTCCGCAGCTTCTTTACGTACTTGAGTCATTGAATCATTTAATGCTATAAATAATATGCCTATTTCTTTGTCAACAATTTTGTCATCTACTTTCAACAATGCATTTACGTTTCTGCCGAATGCATAAACCGCTGTTTTCTTTAATTTCGGGCTTATACTCCTCTTAATAATATTTCTCAGCACTTCCATAACTTTCTCGTTAACTATGTTATATGAAAATTGACTTATTGCTGCGTTTTTGGCTGTTGTTGAAAATTCAGGAGATTCTATGAGTTCAATCAGGACATCTACAACTTTTTCATCCTTACATTTACCTAGTGATTCTATCGCATTTACAGCAATTTTTTCTTCTTTGTCTTTTATTAAAGCCAAGCTAATATTTAATAAGTTCTCGTGCGTGACAAGTGAAGTCCATCTATTTTCATATTGCCAATAAACACTGAAACTGCTTTTAATTAAAAAAGTCCATTCATCATAGGTTAAACTTAGTTGTTTTATATTAGGAAATAATATTTCCAACCTATCTCTACTAGCTAACACACCGTGTTGTTTCCATTCTCTATACGCTCTTCTAAATATATCTATCGTGGTTTTTGATTTTTTAGCTTCTGATCCTAATTTTTCAAAAAACTTCTTTGACAAAAAATCATGAACTAATTCATATCCGATAACTTTGTCGTCTTCAACAACTGGGTGAACTATTTTCTTTTTAATTAAATGTTCGATTACATGCTGAGAATTATCTGTTGTAATCCCTAGATATCTACCGATTTCTTCGACGTCAAGAAAGCTTCTTAGACCTTCAGGTCCGGTCAAAAGATCTAAAATATTCTTGGCATGGGCTTTTTCTTCTTCAGTTAATCCCACCAACATTGATTCGCTTAAATAATCTGCAATTATGGATTCAGCTGAGTCTGTGCCTTTGTACAAGTTCGGGCCAAATGGAATTAATGGAGTTAAATCAGGACTTTGGTTTTTATATTCTTCAAATAGTTCTGAGCAAACTATCTGTAAATAGGGAGGGTATATTAATCCATTACCTATATTTTTTAACTCTGTTACTACCTCTGAAACAAAGTCATTGTTTGTTTTTATCCCTAATTTGTAAAGAGGCTCTGTAATCGCTTCAAAAGCCTTCTTTTCATCAAGTCTTTTTATTCTGTATTGATGAATCCAAGCGTCTTCAAGATTATACAAATGTGCCCAATCCCATAATTCTCCAATGTAATCCTCTCTTAAACTAAGCAAAAAGTATATATTATTTTCGGTCGATGTTGAAATGGCTAACGATTCAATAATTCCTTTCGCCAAGTATTCTCTTTCAGCCTCTCTAGCTCTTGTAAATAATTCCTCAAACTGGTCAACTACAATAATTAGGGATTTATTCTCCTGCGCAACAATTGATCTAAGTTTAATTATTAGGCGCGGGAACGTATCGATTACCGATAGTTCATCGATTAACTCATTTGTTATTTTGTTTTCTCTTAATTCTTTAATTAGGAACTCTTTAATTCTTTTAATGGGTTCATCGAGACACCTAACGGAAATGGTGATGAAACTATCATCTTTAAAGTTGGGTATTAGGCCCGCATTAATAAGCGAGGTTTTCCCTGTACCCGACTCGCCAAAAAGTCCAACGATATTGTATTTCTTTATGCGTATTAATAATTCTTCTATTTCCTTTTTACGACCAAAAAAATTCTCTTTATCATTCTCACTGTATGATTTTAATTCCTTGTATGGATTTGACTCTTTCCAATGCTTTATTACCTTTTTCGGTATTTTTCCTACAGCAGTTTTTTTATTTTCTTCCTTTACTAGTTTTTCCCAGTTAATTTTAGACGCATAAATTTGTTCTGCTGTTATTTTATTTGTCAACGAGAATCCGACTTTGTGTGCTTCATTATGGTCATTAGGGCATAATACTGCTAAATTCTTGTATGAGTTATCCTTTGTTTGAGAATACTCAATAATATGATGAATTATAAAAGCATTGCCTTTTTGTCCTTTGCATAAACAGCATACAAATCTGTTGTTTTCCAGCAGCTTTTGTACTACGTCCTTATCTATTGGTTGTCGAACTAGGCATTTTTCAACAAAAGCTGCCTGATCTAAAGGGATTCCGTATTTTTCAACGAGATTTTTCTGTGTAGTCGCCTTAAAAGTGGCGGAAGATATTTTCTTGTTTTCATAATCTTCAGCCCAATTACTTGGTACTCCATACTGGATATAAGTTTCTTTCAAGGACATCTTAAAGTAGTTTGCGTAAGGATGGTAAATGCGAAGCTAATTTTACTAATCCATAATTCCAAATAACATCCCCCGCTGTTCGAAGTCTCCCGACTTCGAACGAGTATGCCTGTAGTTTATAACTACACGGGCGGGTTTAAACACCAGGCACTATCTGCATAGCCGCCCTCCAAGCGCGCAAAGGCCTGTCAGCACACGCGGCCGGGAGCCTGGCCTTGCGCGGTGGCAGCGATTGGGCTGACTTGATCTTTGGTTACTTTCCATCTAAGGGAAAGTGACTAGGCCCAGCGGCCATGAGCGCTACGACGCATTCAAGTACAACGTTTACTTGGCACGCATGAGATTGCCACGCTACGCTCGCAATGACATAATGAGAAGGCTATGAGCGTCACCAAGCGATTGGTGCGATGCTTATTTGAACGCGTGCGATTGCCACACACGTACCTCGTTCGCAATGACATCTCGGAGAGAAAAACAAAAAAAGCCCGGCACGTTATCCACGCGCCAGGCCTTCCCGATAGCTATCGGGACTTAATCTTCAATAACTAATCTTTACAAACCCACTTCAATAATATGGAAAGTACCGGGCAATTGTTTCGGCCGGCCGCCTGCAGGGTTGGGTTCTGTTTTAGCTGCGGGCAGGTAAAGTTTATGTGTTGTAAGGTCAATACCAATGGTACGGGCGCTTGGTTCGGTGGTTATATTTTCTATGAACTCAAATTTATCCGCGTTGATCTCTCTTACCGCGCTTATGGTGCCTTCGCCGTTTGAGGCATAGGCTATTTTTAGTCCGGGGTCGAACACCACACCATCGGTACCACCAATTGGGGACGTGCCTACAGTTTTGCCGGTAGCGGCATCCATTACCACCATAGTTTTGGTACCGCCGCAGCCTATAAACAGGCGGTTAGTTTTACGGTCGATATCCAACCCGCTTGGCGACTCGCCGCCATCAATTTTATAACGGGTAATTTCTTTGTAAGTAAGCGCATCAAATACAATCATGGTGCTGGTGCCTTCGCCATTTACAAATATTTTGCCCTTGCCGTCAGATACCGCAGTTTCGGGCTTATCGCCTAGCGGTACGGTTGCTACAACTTGATCAGTCGCGGGGTCAACAATGGTAGCATCCTTACTGCGCCCGTTACAGGTAATTATTTTTTTGGAGAAATCATCATAAAAAATAGCATCGGGATTGGTACCTACCGGTATCTGGGCCAATACTTTTAAAGTTTTTAGATCAAACACCGTTACCGAGTTTGCCCGGCCGCAGCTTACATAACCTTTGCCAAGCGACTTTACCAGGGCAACACCGTGTACACCCAAAGTTTGGGGGATATACCCTATCGAGTCGCCGGTAGTGGTTGACACTACGTTTACCTGGTTACCATGCGAGGTATAAATGCGTTTATTGGCACCGTCGACAGTTATATAATCCCAACCGCCGGTGCTGGAGATGGCGATATCTCTTAAAACATGAAAACCTGTTTTTTGCTGCGCCACCGCGTGGAACGACATAACTGCTAAAGCTACAAGAGCTTGCAAGGCGATAAGTTTTTTCATTTGATTTTTTTTGTTTGAAAATAAGGCAACAATCTGTAGACATTTTGTTTTTTTGGGACCGAAAATTTAAACAAGAAAAGACCTGACACACTCCACGCGCCAGGCCCAATCTTTAACCTCTATCCCCCAATCACTCATTCAATAATTCAATAATTCAATAATTAATCAACAACCGGGAACGCCGAGATCCTCAACCTCGCACCGCCCATGGGCACTAATGTTAAGTTGCTTGCTGTAGTAGTTGTTTTTACCGGGCTTTGGGGCAGTACACCGCATAGGCCGTATTTGTCAATGGTCCAGTCGGGGATTTGTTTGCCGGTGGCGTGTAGCTCAATTGGTGCGTTGGCGTTGGTGAACGGATTGCCATCCGCCGGCCATGCCTTTTTAACTACGGTAAATGATTTTTCGGGATGCTGCTCGTCCAGCACTAAGCCATAGTTCCAGGCGGTAGCCGGGTAAATCTCGAACGACGGCCATTTCTCCGGGTCGGCGGTTGCTTGCCAGCCCGAGTCGCCCATGGCGGTGGTTAGGCTGTTACCTTTCTTGTAGGTCTCCCCAATCTTCAACGAATACGTTAGCGGGCCGTAGCTTACGCTCACGCTGTTTTTGTTTTTGGCCCATTGCTGCACCTGTATATGCATAGGCAGTTTAAGGGTTATCTTGTCGCCGTTTTTCCAATTCTTGGCTAGTTTGATGTAACCGCCTGCAATGGCATCAACCGGCATACGTTTGCCGTTAACCATTACGGTGGCACCCTCGGTCCATTTTGGTACGCGCAGGTATAGTGGGAACGCCACCGGCTTAGCCGTAGTAACCGTAAAACCCACCACATCATTAAAAGGGTATTGCGTTGCGCTTGTTATCTTAACCGTTTGCCCATTACCTACTTTGGCGGTAATAGTGCCGGCCTGGTACAATTGCGCGGCGAGGCCATTATCCGGCGTTGCCATCCAGGCGTTCTCGGCATAGTACACCCAGCCTGCGCTGTGGTTATGCTGGCAACAACGGCTGCTAAAAGGGTTCATCATTAAAAACGGACCGCTATTGGCAATGCCCGGCGCGTGGTTCTTGCTATCGTTAAGCACCATGTTGGGGGCGGTTAGGTAGCGCAGGGCCTTATAGTCGCTGGTGAAAGCGGCGGGGAAGGTGTTAAAGGCCACATCCTCGCAGTTCTCAGCCCAGAAAGTGTCGCCGGTATATTGTAGCAGGTATTGGTCGCTGGTCATTTGTTCTACCATGCCGCAGGTTTCTACTGCCTGGCGCGGGTCGTCATAACCCTTACGGGCATTCTCATCACTGCCGAACATCCCGCCCGGCACCTGCCCGTATATATTGCGGATCAGCTTAAAATCATTATACGTAGCGTCCAAATCAGCCGTGTTATGGCTTTGCAGGTAGAACGTTGCCGGCTCGCGGAAACACTCGGCCACGTTAACATTATGCCAGTTGGGCAGGTTGGTAGCCTGGCGCCAGTTGGCCGTATTTTTATCAACCTTGGCCGCAACATCCAGCAGGAACTTGTCGCCGGTTATGTTGTATAGCCAGTAGATGCTCACCAGGTAATCGCCGCCGCGACTGTTCTCCCAGTAGTCTTTTAAAAACTGGTTGTCGGGATAGCTCTGCATCCATTTAAAGTAATTGGTGAGGGCGGTAATAACGCGCTGCTCGTGGCTGTATTCGTAATAACTGCGCAGGCACCATATCATGGGCATGTTGGCCCAAAGGTCGCGGTTGCCGTTTTTCTTTACTATTATCGGGCCCATATCGCCATCGGGACGCTGGTTATCCAGCACGGCATTGATCCAGAATTTAGTGTCTTTTATCATTTTGGGGTCGCCCAGCATATAGGCCATATCGCCATAGCCTTTAAGCCAGTACGGCAGCTCTTCCCAGCCATATTTGCCCTTGCCGCTTTTGTTTACCCAGGCGTTATCGGTTTTAGTTAGCCAGATACTTATCTCGCCCAGGTTGCCGGTAAGGCCGTCGCGCTGCAACTCCAGTTGTTTCTTTAACCAGCCCGAAGGTTTAAAAGCGGTAACCGGCAGTTTTATAAATTGCTGCGGCAGCAGCGGCGCTCTGTTACTTGGGTAATTGGCGTTAATGCCCTCAATTTCGGCCTTAGGTAAAACGGTAACCATTTGCGCGTTAGCAATGCCATTACCCATTAAAACCATTGCCGCGAAGCATAAAAAACTCTTTCTCATAAATATCTTTTTAAAGGCAGTAGCTGCCATTAGGTTGGAACGGTAAATATATGCGTTTGGTGCGAAGGAAAAAAATGGGGGTGGTTGGTTTTGGTTGGACGTGTTACGTTGTAGGTTGTACGTGGATGGATAGATAAGTTTATGAGGAATAACTGTTAACTGAGCAAGGGCGTTGCCTGCGGCCCGGGCTATCCGCTTATACGGCTACAGGCCTTAGGCGCGGCCTGCCCTGAGGCCCCAAGCGAGGCCGGTATTCGCTCCTATCCCTAACGCGGGTCATACTCCAAATGTCATTGCGAGCGTAGCGTGGCAATCGCACGCGACAGATAACTCGTATTGGTGGTATAGGCTAGGAGAATTGCGGTAATGAAGGACAATTTCACAATACAAATCAGTTGCTGTTTTTTGTTAACTTCACTTCATGAAGTTTTATTTAGGGACTACGGACAATACTTGGTATAATTATTTAAGCGCGATAAATCCCGAAGATGTAAACTTTTGGCAACCAGGTGGCAATTTAGCATTTAGGGCCTTAGAACCAGGTGCCCCTTTCCTTTTCAAACTAAAATATCCACTCAATGCGATTGGCGGGGTGGGCTTTTTTTCAAGCCATACATTTCTACCTATATCTGTTGCGTGGGATACATTTGGTGATAGAAATGGTTGTCATACCTATGATGATTTTAAAAGAAAAATCATAGGCTATCGGGGTGATAAAACCGATGTTAATCCGCAAATTGGCTGCATCGTATTAACGAACCCAATATTTTTTGAACAGCAAGACTGGATCACCACCCCCGAAAATTGGTCTAAAAGCATAGTTCAGGGAAAAGTCTATACTACCGACGAAGAAATTGGCGACAGGATTTGGAGCCGGGTGGAAATGCTATTAGACAAATACTTAAATGGAAATGCCACATCTTTCGACACTCAATTTATGTTAGGGGAACCTCCTTCCCGTTATAAAAAATTAATATTAGCTAAAGTAAGGATCGGGCAAGGCGCATTTCGTGTTTTGGTCACAGATGGTTATCAACGAAAATGCTCAATTACCGGTGAGAAAACACTGCCCGTTTTGGAAAGCGCCCACATTCAATCTTATGCTAAAGACGGCCCGCATTCTATATCAAATGGTATCTTATTACGCTCAGATATCCACAAACTTTTTGATTCCGGTTATTTAACAATTACTACTGATTTGAAAGTCGAAGTTAGCAATCGGATAAAAGAGGAATTTCTAAACGGGAAAGAGTACTATCAATATCACGGAAAAGGCTTATCGATAATACCTAAAAGAGTTATTGATCGCCCTGACGCAAAGTATATAGATTGGCATAATTCAAATGTATTTAGAGGGTAGTAAATTTATAAAAATTGATGCTTGAACCACACCGCTTGTAAGCTAATGTTATAATTATGGCAAAGTATAAATTTGATTTTACACCTGAAAATATTAGAAAAATAGAATATATTTTACCCAAGCTGAAGTATTCAAGCTATATCGGAAATATTGTTAAATGGCTGCAAAACTTTGATGAAAATGAAGTTGAGCACGCTATAGATTTTTTGATGTTTTTTGAATATATAACTATGAATGAGTTGCAACAACGATTGGCTGAGCAATTGTCCATATTAAATAATAGTGTTGCAAGTGATCACAAAATCTTACTAATACCATTTACAAAATATCCTAAAAGTAATGACATAATTGCATATCTAATATCGAAAACAAGAAGTTTTCAGGATATGCAAAATCGTGGTCGGATAGGAATAAATAGAAATTTTGAAAATTTCAACTATGAGCAAAATACAGTAATGGTGTTTATTGATGACTTTATCGGCACTGGTGATTCTTTTGTGAAAGCCTACGATGAGCGGAAGATTGATGATTTTATTAACAGTAACGATTTGATAAGTAAAAAGATTTTCCTTTTAGCTGCAATAGTGATGAACAAAGGAAAGGAAATGTTGACCACTAAGATTCCCGCGTTAACCATTTTAGCGGAGTTAAGATATAATAATTTTTGTGCAAAGAACTCACCCTTTTTAATTTCTCGAGGGCCCCAAGAAATGAAAGCATTAGCTGTTAAATACGGCGAAAAAATCGTAATAGTAAAAAGAGGTGAAAAAGAAATATTTTACCCCCTTGGGTATGGTGACTATAATACTCCCCTAAATTA
>DHIR01000103.1:19051-19372 GCA_002403905.1 Mucilaginibacter sp. UBA4741 | reverse complement strand
TATTACGTATCAGCAAAAATTGAGCTAATAAATACCAAAAATTTAAAAGTAACAGCCGGTAAATATGTGCAGAGCGATTTAATCGAGCTTGAAAAAAACTATACTGACCTGTTAACCGAGTTTGGCCAAAATAGTGGGACTGCTTTTGCTATGCAAAAACTGGCCAATCTGCAAGTATTTAAACTACACAAGCTAAACGAGGCTCAAAAGGTATTGGAGGATGCTGTTAAAATACCACAGCTGCAACCAAATTCCCTGGCAAGTTGCAAGTTGGACCTGGGCGATGTTTATTTATTGAACAACCAACCCTGGGAAGCTACC
>DHIR01000103.1:18629-18761 GCA_002403905.1 Mucilaginibacter sp. UBA4741 | reverse complement strand
AACAACCAACCCTGGGAAGCTACCCTATTGTATAGCCAGGTTGAAAAAGATTATCCGAACACTACCGTTGGGCAGGATGCTAAATTTAGAAATGCTAAATTTGCTTACTATACCGGCGATTTTACCTGGGCC
>DHIR01000103.1:0-18336 GCA_002403905.1 Mucilaginibacter sp. UBA4741 | reverse complement strand
TACCGGCGATTTTACCTGGGCCAAGGGCCAGCTGGATGTATTAAAAGCCGCTACCTCACAATTAATAGCAAATGACGCTCTTAATTTATCGTTATTAATAGCTGATAATATAGCGGTTGATACCAGCGGCAAAGCATTAAAAATGTATGCCCGGGCTGATATGCAGATATTTGCCGAACAACAAGATAAAGCCATACGCATACTGGATAGCATTAACACTAAGTTTCCAGACAATAAATTAAGTGACGATATTTTGATGGCCAAGGCGCGTATAGCTATTCAGCAAAAAGATTATGCCGGCGCATCTGTCGATCTGAAAAAAATAGTTGCTGATCATCCGTCAGAGCTTTGGGCTGATGACGCCGTATTTATGTTGGGCGATATTTATGAAAACCAGCTAAATGATAAGGAACAGGCTAAAGCTTATTATCAAAAAATTATAACCGATTATGCCGGCAGCCTGTATATTAATGAAGCGCGTAAACGATTTAGAAAGCTACGTGGGGACGCTTCATCCTGATTAAAGTTGTAAAATCCTATCAGCTTAATTTGTATTTTTGCAGCATGATAATATACAATGAAACCATTATAGTGGATGAAGGCATCCATAAACAATGGTTAAACTGGATGCAAGCCGAATACATACCAATGGTGATGAAAACCGGCCATTTTAACTCCTATAAAATTCTGAATGTGCTTGATTCGCCTAATGAAGGGGTTACTTATTGCATCCAATATTTAACAGATGACCGCGAAAAGTACAATTTGTTTAACGATAAGCATTTGCAGGAATTACAGGCTATCCATCAGCAAAAATTCGAGAACCAATTTGTATTGTTTAATACTTTAATGCAAACAGTAAGCTAAAAATGAAAATTACCGAAACCAGTATTAAAGGATTAATGATAATAGAACCGCAGGTTTTTAATGATGGCCGCGGATATTTTTTTGAGAGTTACAGTAAAACAAAGTTTGCTGCAAACGGCATTAACATTGATTTTGTGCAGGATAATCAATCATTTTCACACAAAGGAGCCATACGTGGTTTGCATGCACAAGCTGCGCCACATGCACAAACTAAATTGGTTCGGGTAATACAAGGTAGAGTTTTAGATGTAGCGGTTGATGCACGTAAAGATTCGCCTACTTATGGCAAATATGAAACCATAGAGTTAAGCGGCGATAACCAGCTTCAATTTTTAGTACCCCAAGGATTTTTACATGGTTTTGCTACGTTGGAGGACAATACCATTTTTACCTATAAAGTAAATAATTATTATAGTAAAGAATGCGAAGTTGGCGTTAAATGGAACGACCCTACCCTTGCCATCAACTGGGGCATTGCAGAGCAGGATGCTTTAATATCGCCCAAAGACGCGGTATTGCCGGAGTTTGCAGGGTTTGTGAGCCCGTTTTAGCATTACCACCATGTCATTTCGATACGAGGTACGAGTGAGAAATCTTAAACGCTTGATCAGTCGCCCGTATAAGATTTTTCGCTACGCTTCGAAATGACAACTAATTTAAAGCAAAAAGGCTAACCGTTCCGGTCAGCCTTTTTGCTTTAAAACACTTCGTTTGAATCGTTTATTAACAGTTGTGTTACTTCGTTATTAAATTATACAGCTCATCTAATTTAGGACTAAGCACAATTTCTATCCGGCGGTTTTTGGTGCGGGCATCGTTGTTGTCTGCCGGGTCAATGGGTTGAAACTCGCCTTTGCCGGTAGCCGTTAACCTATGCGGATCAATCTTTTCAACCTCTGTTAAGTAACGGGTAACAGATGTTGCGCGCAGTACGCTCAAATCCCAGTTATCTTTGATCTGCCCCAGGTTAATGATCCTTTTATCATCGGTATGACCTTCAACTGCCATGTTAATATCCGGTTCTTTATTTAATACCGCAGCCAATTGTTTTAAGGCCGCTTTACCATGCTCGTCAATTACAATGCTGCCCGATGGGAAAAGCAATTTATCAGTCAACGAAACATATACTTTACCATTTTTTATAGCCACTGTTAAACCATTTTGCTGGAAACCAAGCAGGGCTTTTTGCAGTTTGTCTTTTAACGCGTTAGTAGCCTCATCACGTTTACGCAAAATATCTTCTACTTCTTTTAGGCGTTGCTCTCTCTTTTTCAGATCGCTCGATAATTGGCTAACCTTTGAGTTGGTTGAGTTTAGATTGGTATTTAAGGCGTCATAATTACCTTTTAAAGTACCATAAGCACCACGCTGGTCAGCAAGGTCACTTTTAAGGCCGGCCAGTTCATGGCGCAGGCGTGCGGTATCACTTTGTAGTTGTGCTACCTGGGTTTCTAAATTAGCAGTGCGGGTAAACAGCGAGTCGCGCTGTGACACCATGGCTTGATATTTTTTGGTAGACAAAACCACGCACGAGTGCAGGCTAAGGCATAAAACAAGGGCAAATAATAAATACTTTATTTTCATCAGGGATCGGGATTTTATAGGTTAAACAATTGCATTGCGTAAAAATACATTAAGCGGGTATATTTTGGTGCATATCTGCGCTATATCTTCGGCTGCTTTGCCGCTCATCATGTCTTTATCTTTTATAGGGTGCATTACTATAAAGCTTTTTAGCTTTAATAGTTCAATATTTTCATTATCGGCGGCATAATCCCTTGGCAGGGTTTTTAATTTATCCTGCTGGTTCCTAAAGTCGCCAAATAGCTTAACAAATTCGGGCGCATCAACAATAGCGGTAAGTTCATGTCCATTATAGTCAATCTCCTGGCGGATAGCTTTTAAATGCGTGGCTTCGGGCATCCAGTAACCCCCTGCTATAAATGATTTACCAGGTTGTATATGCAGGTAATACTCGGCGCCGCCCAGCTTTGTGCCCGATGTTGGCAGGCTTATACCGAAGTTATTTTTATAAGGCGTTTTGTTTTTGCTGAACCGTATATCGCGATAAATACGCATTACGCATTTTTTAGCATCCAGCTCGGGCGATAATGCCGAATCTACTTTGTGCATCAATTTAATCAACTGGCTTGTAAAATCAATAACGTTTCCGCGTGCAACATCATATCGGTCCTTGTTGGCCATAAACCATTCGCGGTTATTATTGTCAACAAGCTCTTTTAAAAAATTAAGGGTTTGCTGTTGTATCATCTACATCTAAATAAGGCTGATAATGAATTTTGGGTGATAATCAATACAAAAGTAATACTCTTGAGGCACGGAAAATTATCGGGGCAAATAAAAAACATCCGCCAATAATAACACCGGTATATAACCACGGCGAAGTTGTATTACCTGTTATAAAATAGGTTAACATAGCAATGGTGAATGATGTACCCACATTTAAGGCATAGCTTACATACATGGCCGCGTAAAAGTAACCCGGCTCAATTTCAAAGTGCATATTGCAGCGGGGGCAATCTAAATTAATGCGATTGGTGGTAAGACTGTAAACTCGTCCGGTAAACATATCGCCCCTGCGGCAGCGTGGGCATTTGGCATGTAACATTGCCCATGTTTTGGATGTTTTAGCCATGTTATAAATAAAGCCTAAATTGGCTATGGATGTATTTTAATTTAAATTAAGTTTCTCATCGCGCATGTTCAGATCAACATTTTTGCGACGATATTTTTTGTACCAGATATAACCTAATATAGCTACGGCCAAATAGGGAGCAGCTAATAAATACATTATACCATGGTTCAATCCATTGCCTGATGCCCCCCCGTTTTTCGCGTTAGACTCGATAGACGCCGTACACATGGCACATTGCGCTTTAACAACATCAACACTAAACGCTAAAATGCCAGCAACAAAAACAATCAACAATAACCTGTACACTTTCATCATTACAAATTTAGCCAATTATAAGTTAAAAATGGTAGTAAGGTGATATCAAGATATATACCACCACACCCGTAACGGTTACGTACAACCATATCGGGAAAGTCCATCTTACCAGTTTTTTATGCTTTATCACTTCCATTTTAAGGCCGTAATAAAAGCTCAATAATATTAACGGTAACACACCTGCTGCCAGTATAATGTGTGATATTAATATGACGAAATAAATATAACGCAAGTTACCTACAGCGGCCTTTTCCATAGCAGACACGATACCATTGCCATCCAAATCGCCATACCTTGTTTCGGGTGCTAACCAATGGAATAATATGTAAGACACCAGGAAAAGTGATGACAAGCAAAATGCCAAAATATTAACGCGTTTGTGCCAGGTAATATTACCATGCGTGATCAGGTACAAAGATGTAACCAACAATATACTACAAGTACCATTTAAATAAGCGTTAAGCAAGGGTAACACATGCATAAATGATGGCAATACTGCGGGCTTAGGCAATATTTTCATACTTAATATTAAAACCACCACAAATACAAATATGGATACAGCAGCTACGAAACGGAATATAAATTTATCAGTCATTTTTTTTTGAGAGACAAGAATCAAGACGCAAGAATCAAGATCTTATCATTTTTTACTTATCAATTAACCTACTCTAGATTCTTGACTCTTGCCTCTTGAATCTAATAAAGCGGTTTATCATTCTTGCGTAGCTCTTCGGCTATCAGCACTTTAATTTCGTCGTTCAGCTTGGTGATATCATTGGCTGATGTGCCTGAATAATAGCCTCTAATGCGTTTTTCTTTATCTATCAATATTAGCTTATCACTGTATATAAAATCATCGTTAGTAACCTTTACAGCATTAACCAAAAAGCCTTTGCGGGCCAGCGGATAGATAACCGATGTATCGCCGGTTAAGAATAACCATTTTATGCCCGGCGGATTATATTGTTGTGCATATTTTTTTAATACCGCTACCGAGTCTCTTTCCGGATCGACCGTTATTGAGGCAAAGCACACCATGTTATTCTTAACGTAATCAGACAGTAAGGCATTAACGTTTTTGTTAATGGTATTACAAACCGATGGACAATGCGTATAAAAAAAGCTGGCTACAAATATCTTGTTGTCAAAGCTTTTAGATGTTACAGTAGCACCACTTTGGTCAATTAGTTTAAAGTCGGGCAGTTTATGGTAAGTGGTGTCCGGAATAACTTCGTCATGAAATTTATGGCTGGTGCCTGATAGTGTTTTCGGCCCAAAAAATGGCAGCGGCTTATACCTGTTCTTACCTTGGGCGGTGAGCAAATAATATAAAAATCCCGGTAACGCTAATATCATTACCAGAACTATAATTTTTTTTGCTGTGCTCAAATTATTCATTACATCCTCAGATGAATCCAGTGGTGACTCTCGTTAGTCAGTACCAGGATCAAACCGATGATGAAAAGGATAGGCACTAATATGGCATACACCAAGCCTACTTTTTCAAACTTTAAGTGCATAAAAAAAGCGACAATATAAAAAGCCTTTACCAGTGTTAAAATAATATATGCCGGGTTAGCAAATTTCATATCCATGTGGTGATTAGGCACCAGGTAAAGGGCTATAAAAAACTCAACGCAGGTAATGCCTAATAATATGAAAAATACTTTCCATATTCTTTTGCGGGTCATTGTTTCTCCGTGCTCGCCTTCGGCGTGATGAACTTCTGTAGGTTCTGATGACATATATATCAGTTAAGATTGTTTTAAATTAAATAAAAGAAAGTAAACACAAATACCCAAACAAGGTCTACAAAGTGCCAGTAAAGGCCAACTTTTTCAATCATTAAGTAGCTGCCGCGTTTGGCGTAAGTACCGGCAAGTACGTTAAGGGTGATAATGATATTGATGATAACCCCGCTAAATACGTGGAAACCGTGGAAACCTGTAATAGTAAAGAATAAGTTCGCAAACTGGTGTGATGTCATTTGCTGTTGGCCAAATGGTACACCCGCATTAAAAAACTCCTGTAAAGTTTCTTTGTTAGGGATAGCAGACCACCAAAAGCCTTCGCTATGTAAGTGGTTCCACTCTAATGCCTGGCAGCTTAAAAACATCAAACCACCAATAATGGTACCTATCATCCACCAAACAACTTCTTTTTTTGAGTTGCGATGGCCTGCCTCAACAGCTAATACCATAGTTACAGAGCTCATGATTAATATAAAGGTCATTAAACCTACAAAAACCAGTGGCGCACCGTGTTCGATTGATGTACCAGGTACTGATTGGAATACCAACGATGGTGATGGCCATGTTGGTGCGCTAAAACGTAAAGCGCCATAAGAAATCAATAATGACGAGAAGGTGAATGCATCCGACAGGAGGAAAAACCACATCATCATTTTACCATACTCAACTTTAAACGGAGATCTTCCGCCCGACCATGGTGTTGTTTTTACTTCATCAATTGGTGATACTGTTGCGCTCATTTGTAATTAGCTATAGCGTTATTAAATTATTGGTTCAAAAGTAAAAAAACATACAGATAAATCCATATAATATCGAGAAAATGCCAAAAAATAGATGTCATTTCCATTCTATATAAATTCTGCACTTGTGGTATTCGCTTAATACTGCCATTTAATGTACTTATCAGCCATATAATACCGCCGATAATGTGCAGCAAATGCAAAAATGTCATTACATAAACGAATGACCGGGTTGCATTAGGGTCAACTAAATATATATGCATTTTATAGGCTAACGTGTACCAGCCATATACCTGTAAAATTAAAAATGCAACACCCAGGCTTATAGTTACCCATAAGAAACGTTGTTGCTTATCATAATCTAACCGTTTGGCCGCCCTTGATGCCATGAACAAAGTAATACTACTTATTACCAATGCTATGGTACTATATCTGAAAGAGCTTGGCAATGTAATATTAAGGCCGTGCCCGCTGCCACCGCTATAAACTATAAACCCGCTGGTTAACGCTGCAAAAAGCATGAATGATGTGAAAATGAATATCCACATTATAAACTTTTTGCCACCCAGGTTTATTTTATCTTCTTGTTGTGTCTGCGCCATCTGCTACTTCGCTATAAAATCAAATAAAAACATTAACTGCACTACCGGCAGGTAAAAAAACGAGCCAAACATCAGTTTACGCGCTTCCTTTATTTGCAAGGTGCGCAGCAAACCTGCCGATTGGTATAAAAATATCAAGCTGCAAACCAGTGAAACACCGCCTACATAATAACCGCCATAATGGTAAATAGTTGGCAACAAGCTAACCGGCACCAATATTATTGCAAATATAAAGGTGATGATAGCGCTGGCTCTGTCGCGTTTGCCGGTTGGCAATAGCCTAAAACCTGCCAGTTTATAATCATCGTCCAACACCCAGGCAATAGCCCAGAAATGCACAAACTGCCAAACAAATTGTATGGCAAATAATATCAATGCTATTTCGTCTATACGGCCATGTGGCTGCCCGGCTACGTAACCAATTAGCGGTGGCAAAGCTCCCGGTATAGCGCCAACAAAAACCGCGATAGGCGATTTACGCTTTAACGGCGTATAAGCAAAAGCGTATAATAAAATAGAAAGTACAGATAACAAACCGGTAAGGATATTTAACGTGCCTAAAATATAGGTCCCGGCCATACCCATGGCTAGTCCTAGTACCAAACCCTGTCCGGTAGTCATGCGTCCGGCTGGCATTGGGCGATCCATGGTGCGCTTCATTAGCTTATCCAGGTCAACCTCTATAATTTCATTAAAGCAATTAGCCGCGCCGGTAACTAAAAAGCCCCCGGCAACCAGCTTTAACCAGTTGATCCACATAGTTGTGCTATATAGCGAACCCCAGGTATTGCCGCCATTAGCTTTCACTGCAATTATAAAAGATATAGATGCTGAGAATACTACCAAAAAGGTTAGCCTGAATTTTATCAGTTTTGAAAAATCACTCCACTTCATTTGCGCCCTCCCTGTATGTTAACCGACTGGTATAAATTAAGCATTAAATAAAACTGGGCACCAAATACCAGGCTGGCCAATAAAATATGCGCAGCCTGCGCCATAGGCGGCAAAGCAAAGTATGATAACAGTATACCCGTAACAATTTGCAGCGCCAACATTAAAAAAGTAAAGCTCATTATTTGCTGCTGCAAAGAGTGCTTGTTAAACGCGCGGCGAATTAATGCATACAGCATCACGTTAATAACCAATACCAATATTGCTACATCTCTATGTTGTTCAAATATGTCGCCGGCATTTTTTATCCAGTCGGCCCGGTAGCCGCCTTGCAGCCTGGTTGATACCGCATCAATCTTCTCGCGCACCTCAGTACCGAATGTAATTTGCAGGATGCTTATAACTAATGCAAAAACGGTAACTATATGTGTTATCGGGTTTATATTAAGCCTGGGCCTGCCGTAAACTTTTGCTAAATGATAAGTTGTAATACATATAGCCAATATGGCCAATGCCAATAGCAGGTGTACGGTAATTATCCACGCCACCAAATTGGTCGACACTACAATGGAGCCCAACCAGGCCTGGAAACCTATCAGCACTAAATTAAATACGCTTAAAAAAGGTATCAGTTTATTAGCATCGCGATAGCTGAAAGAATATATAGCGGTCAATAATAAAAATATGCCTGACGCGGCGCCAAATAAACGGTTAACATATTCCGTCCAGGTTTTAGCTGCATTAAATTCTTCGGGGATCAATATAGATTTGTCTTCGCGCAAGCGGCGGGCCAGATCGCTATAACCAAATACATCCAATGTTTTGGCAAAGCGTTGATTTTTAGCCTTACGGCCCTCAATATATTTTTCTTTGTAATTAGCCGGAAGATCAGCTACAGATGTTGGTGGTATATAACAGCCAAAGCATTTTGGCCAATCAGGGCAACCCATCCCAGAGCCGGTACTACGCACTACACCACCCGCCAATATCAATACAAAAAGCAGAGCAATACTTAAAAGATTAATCTTTCTGAATCTGTTTCTTGATTTGGGATTGTTCATCTAAATATTTCTAACAAATTAGGGTATCTGTTTCCGTTAGTTTTGAGTTCTGAGTTGTGAGTTTTGAGTAAAGTTTTTAAACTCATTACTCAAAACTCACTACTCAAAACTTATACCAGGTACAGATACCCTAAAAGATCAGATCGGTAAAGTTATATTATTTTACTTCTTCGTTAGCTTTTTGTGTATTTGTCCACGTGTTAAGTGCTTCTAAACCTGCAGGATTATCTTCAAAATCGTGTGGTAAGTTTGAGCTCATTGTTTGTGAAAGTGGAGTGATCTGTGATATAAAATCCTCTTCGGCTCCAGGCTTGCTATAATCATACGGCCAACGGTACACAGTTGGTAATTCGCCGGGCCAGTTGCCGTGTAGGCGTTCAACCGGGGTTGTCCATTCCAAAGTATTTGCTTGCCAAGGATTTTGAGTTGCTTTTTTACCCCAGAAAATAGAGTGTATAAAGTTATATAAAAATGCAACCTGCGCACATGCCGACATGATTGCCGCCCAGGTAATAAACATGTTTACTGATAACCAACGCTGCATTGAAGCAAACTCTGTAAAGGCATAGTAACGGCGTGGTACACCATCAAGGCCCATAAAGTGCATTGGGAAGAATACCAGGTAAGCACCAATAAAGGTTAACCAGAAATGCAGGTAGCCTAATTTTTCGTCCATCATTCTACCAAACATTTTTGGGAACCAATGATAAACACCCGCAAGCATACCAAATATAGCTGCCGAACCCATTACCAGGTGGAAGTGGGCAACAACAAAGTAAGTATCATGCAGGTTAATATCTAAAGCGGCGTTACCTAAAAAGATACCGGTTAAACCACCTGATATAAAGAAAGACACCATACCTATAGCGAACAACATAGCAGGTGTAAACCTGATGTTACCGCGCCATAGTGTAGCCAGCCAGTTAAATGTTTTTACTGCCGATGGTACAGCGATAATTAAAGTAGTGATCATGAACACACCGCCCAGGAACGGGTTCATACCCGTAATAAACATGTGGTGACCCCATACGATAAATGATAATACAGTAATACCAATTAATGAGTAAACCATCGCGTGGTAACCAAATATTGGTTTACGTGAGTTTACCGACATAACCTCTGATGAGATACCCATCGCAGGCATAATTACGATATATACTTCCGGGTGACCCAGGAACCAGAATAAGTGTTGGAACAGGATTGGGCTACCACCTTCAAAAGGCATAATCTGTCCGTTAACAACAATGTCTGATAAGTAAAAGCTTGTACCAAAACTACGGTCGAATATCAACAATACCACACCTGCAACTAATACAGGGAATGATAATACACCTAATATAGCCGTTAAGAAAAACGCCCAGATAGTAAGTGGCATTTTCCAAAGGTCCATACCTTTTGTACGCATGTTTAATACAGTAGTTACGTAGTTAATACCACCCATTAAAGATGATGCTACGAAGCAAACCATACTAATTAACCATAATGTCATACCCAGGCCTGAACCTTTCATGGCAGTTGGCAAAGCCGACAGTGGCGGATAAATGGTCCATCCCGCCCCTGCAGGGCCTTTTTGTATAAAAAAGGATGATAACATGATAATACAAGCAGTTAAGAAAAACCAGTATGATAACATGTTAATGAATGGCGAAGCCATATCACGTGCGCCTACCTGCAATGGTATTAATAAATTACTGAAGGTACCGCTCAAGCCGGCAGTTAGCACAAAGAATACCATGATGGTACCGTGTATGGTAACTAATGACAAATAGAACTCCGGATCTAAACGACCCTCTGGAGCAAAACGGCCCAATAATGTTTCTAATAAAGGGAATGCTTTATCAGGATATGCTAATTGGATCCTGAATAATATAGATAATAGCATGGCAATAACCGCCATAGTAATACCTGTTATCAGGAATTGCTTGGCAATCATTTTGTGATCCTGGCTAAATACGTATTTAGTAAGGAATGTATCGTGGTGATGCTCGTGACCCTCTTCGTGATGTGCTACTCCGTGATCGTGAACTGATAATGTTGACATAATCGCTAATTAATTGTTTAACGCTAACCTATTGTTTGTAATACTTTTATTTTGATCTGCTGATGCCAGTTTTAACTCTGTACGTAACGCGGGGGTTAAGTAAGGTTTTTGTTTGGCTATCCATTGGTTGTACTCGCCTTCGGTAACAACGCGTACAACTTTTTGCATGTTGTAGTGGGTACTTCCGCATATTTTATTGCAATACAGCAAGTACTCAAATTTAGGGTCCTCTACTTTTCTACGCATTTCTTCAGTGGTAATAGTAGGCGTAAATTTGAAAAAGGTTGGCAAACCAGGTACCGCGTTTTGCTGTACCCTAAAGTGCGGCATATAAACACTATGTATTACGTCCTGTGCAAATATATTTAAGCGGATGGTTTTGTTTACCGGCAATACTAAAGTATCGGCCTGTAAATCGTCCATGCTGTTTTTATCTTTATAATCAATACCTAGTTTGTTGGCTCCGGCTGTTAACCTGAAATCTTTTTTTCCTAAGACACCGTCTGGGCCTGCATAGCGTATTTCCCATGCAAACTGGTGGCCGGTAACATCGATATTAATATCATTTTTAGCAGGCGCACTATTTTCTACTTCCTGCCAGGTAAAGAAACCAAATATTACCAGTACCGTTAATACGATAGCCGGTATAATTGTCCAAACCTTTTCAATGGTATTGTTGTGAGGTAAAAAATAAGCTCTGCGTTTGTCTGAGTGCCTGTATCTAAACAAGAAAACAAACAGCAATATTTGAGTGATAACAAATACGATCATGGTGATGATAGTAGTTGTTAAAAACATGTCGTCTATTTTAACACCGTGTTTTGATGCCGCTTCAGGTAATGACATACTGCCTTGTACAGTAAATTCCCAATAAGCGCCAACCATACCTGCTACCAGGAATACCAGGCATATTATGCCCATTACATTGTTCCAATGGATACCTTTTTTACCTTGTATCTGCTGGCTAAGCTCATACACCTTTAATATTTTACCTATAACAGCTACTGATACTACCAGCAAAAAGAAAAGTAGAACATAATACCCTACGCCTAACCAGTCAACACCGGGTTTGGCCGCATCGGCAGTAGCTGTAGTTTGTGCCATTAATAGGTTTGTGCCCAAAAGCATAAACACTGCTAAAAACGCAAGTACTTTTTTATAATTTTTCACCGGTGGTTTGTTCTCAAAGGTGTTCAAGAGGGCTCCGCCGTTTATTATTTGTTTGAATGCCATTGTATTGGTCGTTTGGTATTCTGTGTTGTGTTGCAAATTTAACAATTATTATATGTGATGATGTAAGCTCTCCTGTAAGAACGGGTGATTTTTTGGCACAAGCGATTTGAATTTACTTAACGCCCCTAATACCAGGAAGGTAAACAAACCGGCAAATCCTATAAACACTCCTGCCTCTATCCAGCCAATTTCGGTATACCAATGGGCCTGAGGTCCAACAGTACCAGGCATAACCATCATAAAGTAATCAAGCCAATGGCCCAATACTAAAATGATACAAGCGGTTTTTAATACGCCTACAGACCGTTTTGAATCGCGAGACATCAATATTAAAAATGGTGCAACGAAATTCATTACTAAATTAAACCAGAACCATGGTTGGAACTCGGGCTCCCATCTTTTGTAGAAGTAAGCCGCTTCCTCAGGTATGTTGGCATAATAGATCAGCAAGAATTGCGCAAACCATAAATAAGTCCAGAATATAGAGAAACCAAAAATTAGTTGCCCCATATTATGTAAATGATCTGCTGTTATCCAGCCAAAGTATCCTAGTTTCCTAAGGTAGATCAGTACTAAAGTAATAACCGATAAGCCGCTCACCCATAAGGCAGCAAAGTTATACCAGCCAAACATGGTAGAGAACCAGTGCGCATCTAATGACATGATAGCATCAAAAGCAAACAAAGGGACAGTAAATCCAAATATGGCTAAGAAGGCACAAGCCAGGTTAAAGCTTCTCTTGTAGTTAAACATACCGCCCAGCTCATCCTCATTATTTGAGTATTTTACCAGTAATAACCCTAATATACTATAAGCAATTAAGTAAAATGCTAAACGTCCAAAGAAAAACGGAATATTTAAGTATCCTGATTTACCTTTAATTATCGCATCATAAGCATCAGTACCTGGTGTTGTAATTGCTTTTGCAGCCCACTCTTTATATAAATAAGGGCCGGTTATGTGCTGATGGGTTTCTTCGGTAAGTATAGGGTGTGTAAAATATAAACCTGCACCTATTATCAATATTAATATTACAGCAGCATAAGGTAATACTTTTGCAAAAGCCTGCGGTACGCGCAATAATGAGGCAGACCATCCGGCTTGTGCGGCATATTGCAATGCGCAAAAGAATACGCCGGCTATACATACACAAGTAAAGTAATAACCCATTAATAACAGGTTTGCAAATGTGCGTTCAACAGCCCCGGTAATAAATCCGAGTGCTATAGCTAAAACACCTATAGCAATAGCTATCAGGCTGTAGGTTTTTGCCTTACCGCTAAATTCAAATTGTTCGTTAAAACTATTATGAGTTTCCATTAAATTCAATTCTTATAAAGTTTGTAAATGGTGAACATACATTACTACCTTCCAGCGCTCCTCAGGGCTTAACTGCGATGCGTATGATCCCATAGCATTCAGGCCGTAAGTAATTGTATGATATATTTTACCATCGGTTAAATCTTTCATTGCACCACCACGTGATGATTGCCCTTTTGAGTATGATGGCGGCGGCGGGAAACCGTGTGCTATAACTGTACCGTCACCTTGTCCTGTAGTGCCATGGCATGGCGAGCAAAAGGTCATGAACAAAGCTTTACCATCTTCAATATTTTTTGAAGTATTAAATAATATGCTTTTAACCTCAATACTTGCCTGGTTATAACCCTCGGTAGTTTTTGGATAATCAAACCTTGTAAAACCTATCGGTGTAGTACCTGCCGGTGGTACCTGTGCTGTTTTACCATCTTTAAAATTTGGATTTTTTTGATCCGGATCAAAAGCGATCTTTTCATACATATTGGGGGCAAATTCCCATCCGGTGCTTCTCTTATCATTGCACGATGTAGTAACTATCGATGCAGCAACGGTAACAACCGCAATACCCAATATTCTAAACTTATTCATAGCTAACATATTTTCTGTCGTTATGCTTAATTTCAACTGCTCCTGCTTCTTTCAGCAAATTAGTAATATCCTCATGTGGCGTGTTTCCTTTAGCATCAATAGCTATAACAAACCTATCATTAGTTGCTCTCAGGTCCATTACCCGTGGCGCACGGCCCGGGAAAAGGTGCGTAGCGTAAAAAAATGTAAAGGCCATACCAAACGATGCGAACAATACAGACCACTCAAACGTAACCGGGATATAATCCGGTAAAGCAAAGTGGATTTTACCGCCTATGTTCATTGGCCAGTCATAGCCTAAGAAATAGTACACTAAAGATAATATAGTTGTACCTCCTAAACAGCCAAACATAAATGCTGCATAACCTAAACGTGAATCTTTAATACCTAGTTTTGCCTCAATGCCGTGAATAGGCATAGGTGTGTATACATCATAAATAGGGATACTATTTTTCTGTAGTTTGTCGATACCGTGCATCATTTCATCCGGATCGTCAAAAAGGCCTAATATATATTTGGTGCTGCTCATAGTTTATACGTTTTCATATGCTGATACATCAACACTATCAAATTTCTTTAATGAGTTTTTGTAGAAATCTACTTGATCAGGGTCAAGATGACCTGCTTTAATTTGTTCCTTCTTAGCTTGTTCGCTTTGTTCTTTCAATAACAATTTAACCTCGGCCATTGCTATTGAAGGTAATACACGGATAAACAACAGGAATAAAGTAAAGAATACGCCAATTGATCCGATGAACACGGATACATCTATCCAGGTTGGATAAAACATAGCCCAACTTGATG
This sequence comes from Mucilaginibacter sp. UBA4741, assembly GCA_002403905.1. Classification (GTDB taxonomy): domain Bacteria; phylum Bacteroidota; class Bacteroidia; order Sphingobacteriales; family Sphingobacteriaceae; genus Mucilaginibacter. Next base: position 3,467 of record DHIR01000103.1, on the reverse strand, counting down.
GAATATAATCGCGGTGTAATGAGGTTACGATAATAACAAAACGCTCAAACCACATACCGATATTTACGACGATAGATAACACCCATGACATGGCGATATTGGTACGTACCCTTTTAAACCACATTACCTGGGTCATTAATACGTTACAGCCGTACATCATACAGCCGGCCCACCAGTATGGCCCGATAAACCTGTTTAAGAAAGTATACTGCTCATACTCGCCACCAGAGTAGTAAGCGATGAAGAACTCTGTAATATAAGCCACACCTACTACCGAACCTGTTACAAGGATAATCTTGTTCATTGATTCGATGTGGAACATGGTAATATAATTCTCCAGGCCTAAAACCTTACGGGTAACTAACAATAGTGTTTGCACCATGGCGAAACCAGAGAAGATAGCACCCGCAACGAAGTATGGAGGGAAGATGGTAGTGTGCCATCCCGGCTCTAACGAAGTTGCAAAGTCCATTGATACAATGGTGTGAACCGAAAGTACCAGCGGTGTTGATATACCGGCCAATATTAATGACACGGTTTCAAAACGCTGCCATGTTTTTACTGATCCTGTCCATCCAAAAGAAAGTATAGAATATATACGGCGGTACCAACCTGTTCCACGGTCACGGATAGTAGCTATATCAGGCAATAAACCTGTGTACCAGAATACTAATGACACCGAGAAATAGGTAGAGATTGCAAATACGTCCCAGATCAGCGGCGAGTTAAAGTTAACCCAAAGTGATCCGTATTGGTTAGGCAATGGTAAGCAATATAATGCCATCCATGGGCGGCCCATGTGTGATACTACGTAAGTTGCCGCGCAAATTACCGCGAAGATGGTCATCGCTTCGGCAGAGCGGTTAATGGAGTTACGCCATTTTTGACGGAACAGTAATAATACTGCCGAGATTAAAGTACCGGCGTGACCAATACCTACCCACCATACGAAACCGGTGATATCCCAGGCCCAACCTACTGTTTTGTTTAAACCCCAAGCACCTATACCGTACCAAAATGTCCAGCTTACTGCAAACACCCAAAGCAACGCGCCTAATGATGCAACAGTAAAGCCTATCCACCAAGCCTTGTTAGGTTTATTTTCAACAGGGGACAAAACATCATCGGTAATTTGGGCATAGGTTATGTTCTTACCCGTAATTAGCGGTTCCCTTATTATTGATTCTTTATGAGATGCCATATTATAGCTATTGTAAAAATTAAGCTTCTAATTCAGTTGTGTTTCTAACCTTAACCTGGTAACCAATACCCGGTTGTACGTTTAGTTCTTCTAATACGTAGTAGGTTCTTTCGCTACGCAATGCTTTTGATACTTCAGAGTTTGGATCGTTACCGTTACCAAACACTATCGCGTTTGCAGGGCAGGTTTGTTGACAAGCTACTTTAATGTCGCCATCCTTAACAGGGCGTTTTTCCATTTTAGCTTGTAATTTACCGGCTTGTATACGTTGTATACACATTGAGCATTTTTCCATAACACCACGGAAACGTGTAGTTACATCAGGGTTTAATACTAATTGTGTATGTTGCTCTGCAAGATAGTTCTCGAAACGAGAGTCGTTCCAATAGTTGAACCAGTTGAAACGGCGTACTTTAAACGGACAGTTGTTAGCGCAATAACGTGTACCTACACAACGGTTATAAGCCATGTGGTTTAACCCTTCGGATGAGTGAACGGTAGCTAATACCGGGCAAACAGTTTCGCAAGGTGCGTGATCGCAGTGCTGGCAAAGCATTGGCTGGTGTACAACCGATACATTGTTCAGGTTTTTCAGTTTGTCAATTTCATGCTCCTCGGTAATACTTTTTCCTTCTTCGTTAAAGCTGTAATAGCGGTCAATACGTATCCAGTGCATTTCGCGGCGGCGGCGAACCTCGTCACGACCAACAACAGGTACATTATTTTCGGCATTACAAGCAACCACACAAGCACCGCAGCCGGTACAAGCGTTCAGGTCAATTGCCATTACCCAGTTATAAGCAGGGCGGTCATATTCTGTCCACAAACTCTTGTAGTCTTTATGCTCACCATCCTTGCCACTGTTTTTGTAAGGATTCTTTTTATATTCTGTAAATGAAGCTTCACGGATAATACTACGTCCCTCGTAAGTATGGTGCGTTTGTGTTTGAGCAAGGATGATTTGATCGCCGGTAACAGATATTTTAGCAACAGCTGTAGTTTGCAAAGTACCGTTACGGAAACTATGCAGCGGATAAGCATTTTTACCAATACCAGATTCAATTACCGCACCGCCTTTTACACGACCGTAACCTACTGCTACTGATATAGTACCTTCTGCCTGGCCCGGTTGTAATAATACCGGTAAAGCAATTGAAGTACCGTTTGCATCAATAGTAATCACATCGCCTTCCTGTAAGCCTAAAGCTTTAAGGTCGGTAATAGACATGGCTGCAAAGTTATCCCAGGTAACTTTTGATACCGGATCTGGCAACTCTTGTAACCACGGGTTATTTGCATGTTTACCATCACGGATGGCAATATTTTGGTATAAATGTAATTCGTATGCTTTATCGCCAGATGCCACTAACTGCGCGCTTTGTGATAAAATGGTTTGTGCAACTGCATTCAAATCGCGGCTGAAGGTATAAGCACCGGCTGGTTTGTCGGCAACTTTAACAAAACCTGTTTGCAATACAGTTTCCCAACCTTTTTGGCCAGATAATCCGCCTAGTGCTAAAAAGCTCTTATCCCAGTTATTTCTAACATAAGTATAGTAGCTTTTTACCGCGTTGTTGCTCCAGATCAATAAACTCTCTTCGGCCTGGCGGGTGTTATATACCGGGTTAATAGTTGGTTGTACTACCGTATAGTAACCTGCAATGGCGCTATCATCACCCCATGACTCCAAGTAATGGTGGTTAGGCGCAACTACTGTACTTACAGCAGCTGTTTCGTCCATGCTGGCAGCAAAAGTTAACTTTAAAGGCACTTTAGCAAGCGCGTCTGTTAAATCTTTTACGTTACAGTAATCATAAACGGGATTAGCATTCAGGAACAATACCGCGGCAACTTCACCCCTTTTAGCTTCGTTTATAAACTCAACTAAATCAGCGTCATTTCCTTTATATTGATTTGAATTATTATCCAGATCGATAGTAGTACCGTAGCTTCCTAATGCGGCATTAATGGCGTTAACCAATACTTGCGTAGCAACATCGTTTGATCCGGCTACAACCAATGCTTTACCTTTGGCTGCCTGTAATTCTTTAGCAACAATCGCAATAGCATTATTAGCAGTGTTATCTGCTAATTTTTTGCTGCCTGGTAAAGTATTGCCGGTAATAGCATTATATAAGTTAATTAAAGCAACACCTTCTTCTGATGGTTTTAATGGTACACGCACATCGGCGTTAGTACCTGTCAGGCTCATACCGGTTTCAAACTGGATATGACGAGACATTTTTTTGCTTTGCAGCGATTTGTT
>DHIR01000051.1 GCA_002403905.1 Mucilaginibacter sp. UBA4741 | reverse complement strand
AGTTAAAAGCGATTTCCCTGGTATTATTGTTTCCCATTAAATTTTAAGGCGATGAAAGGTTATACAGATTTTTTAATGTTGCTCTCTCCTTCGGATAAGGTGAAAGCAGTGGTAAGTACGCATAAATGTCAGGCTGCTAATATTATTGGCAATTATGAGAGCATGCATTCAACAGCGCATATCTCCATAAAAATGCTCCATCAGCAAAAAACCTTTTTAACCGAGCCAGGGATATTGGCTTTTAGAAAAAGGCTGTGTTTGATACCGCCTATTACCCTCTCTGTTGACGGCTTCGACTATTTTAACCACGGCGAAGAGTTTAAAACCATTTACGCCCGCATACGCAGCACACCCGAAACCACTCATTGGTTTAAAATGCTGAAACAGCACCTGCATGTAAAAGAGTTTATGGTACCTCACATCACCATTTGCCGCAACATACCCGTTGCCGATTTTGATAAACTATGGCCGCACTTTAAAGCTATGGAGTGGAAAGAAACTTTTACCGTAAACGCCCTAACTGTACTGCAACGCGAAACCTTTGCCAGCTTCGCCAAATGGGAACCGTTTACCGAGCTACCCTTTGAAAGTAAGACCCAATACAGCCTGGCCCGGCCAAAGCCATCGTTGTTAAAACCGATGAATAGCCAGCAGATAAATTTGTTTTAGGCAGGCAACATCTCAAGACCTTCACGCGTAACCGTATTAAACTTACGAAGTTTTTAAAACTTCGTAAGTTTCCACCATGCGAGGCAAAGCATTCCTTCCTCATTTCAACCCTCTATCGGTAAATTCCTATCCTTCATCGATACATCTCCCCTGCGCGGTAAAACTATCCCACCTTTATATCACAATCACAACCAATTAGTTACCGCCTTATAAACCAACCTGCTATGAACACACAAAAATTAATCACCACAACCCTTTTGGTTATTATGGGCGTTGCCAATGCCTGCAAAAAAGCAGATAAATCAACCGTTACCCCTACCAATACAACCGGCAGCTCATCACTATGACAGGGATGACAACCACTTATCCAGCAGTACAGGCTGCTTTCGGAAGTAATATCAATCTCGCGGCTTTAGAGAATTATGCAGCCCAACCCATACCCGGCTACATAACCCGCGATAACGGACGCAATAACCCTATAACCAACGTCGGCGCAACACTAGGCAGGGTTTTATTTTATGATAAAAATCTATCGGTAAGTAATACTATAGCCTGTGCAAGCTGCCACAAACAATCCATAGCCTTTGGCGATGACGTTATACAAAGCATCGGCGCAAACGGCCCTACAGCCCGTCATGCTATGCGTTTAGTTAATACCCGTTTTGCGCAAGAGGTCCGTTTCTTTTGGGATAAGCGCGCAACATCGCTCGAAGACCAAACCACCCAACCTATACAAAACCATAACGAAATGGGCTACAGTGGCCTAAACGGTGATCCGGGTATTGCCATATTGATTAGCAAGTTACAAGCCATCCCCTATTATAAAGAGCTGTTTACTTTTGTTTATGGCGATGCTACCGTAACGCAGTTACGCATGCAAACAGCGCTGGCCCAGTTTATCCGCAGCATACAATCGTTTGATAGTAAGTTTGATGCAGGCATGGCCGCCACAAATGATTTTAATGCCCCATTTCCTAACTATACCGTACAGGAAAACACCGGTAAGCAATTATTTATAGGCCGCCCATCGCCTCCGGGAGCGCCGCAGGTTACCGGTGCAGGCTGCCAGGGCTGTCACCGCGGACCCGAGTTTGATATCGACCCCAACAGCCGCAACAATGGTATTATTGGTATAGCAGGTTTCCCCGGGCAAATTGATGTTACCAACACCAACCCACCATCATTACGTAACTTATTAGACCCAACCGGCAAACCAAATGGTTTATTCATGCACGATGGCAGCTTAACCAACTTAACAGCGGTTATTAATCATTATAATCAAATAGTAGTTAACCCGGCCAATACCAATCTTGACCAAAAACTATTACAAAATGGCACCGGCCAAGACCTGCGTTTAAGCACCGCCCAAAAAGACGCAATCATAGCATTTTTAGCTACGCTGAGTGGTACTGATGTGTATACGAATAAGAAATGGGCTAATCCGTTTATAAGCATGTAGATTTCTGAACCATGATTCTTAGGATTATGGGATTACCTTGATCAATTCGCTCGAAAACAAATCCTATAATCCTTTAATCCTAAGAATCTTAGTCCTTTTTTAACAATTTATTAACCCAAAAAACAAACCAATTGCTATATTTGCGCCGGGGTAAGTCTTTTACGGCCAGCTCCTCTTGAACTCCCCCAGGGTGGGAACACAGCAAGGGTAGAGAGTTGAGCGGCGCGATAAAAGTAGCTTACCCTTTTTTTATTTTTTGTTATTTGGGTGACAACTAATAAATTTTTAACACCGAATTTAAATATCGAATGATGAAATTATTGGTTAGCACAATCTAACTAATCTCTAATTTTCAATCTCTAATCACTCAAAATATAAATGCTCGACCTACTCATCATCGGCGGTGGCCCAATCGGAATAACCTGCGGCCTTAAAGCGCAAAAAGCAGGTTTAAGCTTTGTTATTATCGAAAAAGGTTGCCTGGTAAACTCGCTTTACAACTACCCGTCTACCATGACTTTCTTTTCTACATCCGACAGGCTGGAAATCGGTGATATACCCTTTGTGACCATCAACACCAAACCTACCCGGGCAGAGGCGTTGGAATATTACCGCAGGGTGGCTACATCCCATCATTTACCTATAAAATTATTTGAGGAAGTTACAACAGTTATTCAGCTCGAAAACGGTGCCTACGCAGTTATAACCTCCAGGGGTACCTATCACGCGCAGCGTATTATTATTAGCACCGGTTTTTATGATATTGCTGTTAACCTGGATATTCCGGGCGAGAATCTGTCTAAAGTAAAACATTACTATAAGGACCCTCATTACTTCGCCACACAAAAAATAGTGGTGGTAGGTTCAAGCAATTCGGCTATTGATGTGGCTTTAGAAACCTTTCGTAAAGAAGCCGAGGTAACCCTCGTTATACGAGGAAGCGAAATAAACCAGCGGGTTAAATACTGGGTACGGCCCGATATTATTAACCGGATAAAAGAAGGCAGCATAAAAGCTTATTTTAACTCGAACCTGGTAGCCATTCGCGAAACCGAGGTAGATATTGCCACTCCAGAAGGCGTTATCACTATCCCTAATGATTTTGTAATGGCCATGACGGGCTATAAACCTAATTTTGAACTGTTAAAAAAATGGGGACTTAATTTATCCAACGATAAATTTATCCCACAATACAATCCTGATACCATGGAAACTAACCTGCGTGGCCTATACCTTGCCGGCGTAGTATGCGGCGGACTTGATACGCACCTATGGTTCATAGAAAACAGTCGTATACATGCGGATATGATAGTGGATGATATTGTGAGTAAGTTGTGAGTTTAAACCATCCTAATTACCAATGAATTAATGACAAATGACGTAATGACAAAACACCAATATGTCATTAAATCATTTTTTCCTTGCATAAGTTAAATTTAATGCAAACTTTTGCATCAAATTTTAAATAAAGCAACATAATACCAAAATGATACTGCAAACCTTAAATAAGCCCACTGTCAGAGCAATTACTGCTCCGGTTGCCGCTGCTTTGGTTTCAACTGTTTTATTTACTCCAACACGACGAAGGCTATTTATCCCACGGGTTTAATTGCCAGCATACTCTATTGCCCGTCAACCGAAGTTTCTTAAACTTCTTCAACAAAAAATCATTAATTACTTAGGCCTAAAGCCAAAATTTAACAGTAATTTTTTCTATTTACAATGACTATACAAGATTTTGATATTCAGGTTGCTACCGCCCAGCATGTAGACTTTGCGCCCATCATTTGCGATGAGATGGCCGAGTCGGCAAAGGCACGGGGTACGGGCATAGCCCAGCGCACGCCTGAATATGTTGCCAATAAAATGTTGGAGGGTAAGGCTGTCATCGCTTTACATAAAGATGGTACCTGGGCAGGCTTTTGCTACATTGAAACCTGGAGCCACGGCGATTTTGTGGCTAATTCGGGCTTAATCGTAGCGCCCCAATACCGTAAAGCAGGTTTGGCTAAAGCTATTAAACATAAAATATTCGAGCTTTCAAGAACCAAATACCCGGAGGCTAAGCTATTTGGTTTAACTACCGGATTGGCTGTAATGAAGATAAACTCGGAATTAGGTTATGAACCCGTTACCTATTCTGAACTTACCCAGGATGAAGAATTCTGGAAAGGCTGCCGTAGCTGCGTTAATTACGACATACTTACCATGAAGGAACGTAAGAACTGCATGTGCACCGCCATGCTTTTTGACCCGGTAGAGAAAGCTAAAGATGCAGAAAAGGTAAAAGTAGACGATGAGAAGTTGGATAAAATGACCAAGAAAGCAACGCTATTTCAACGTATTGAAAGCGCCATTAAAAGTTTTGGCCAGGATTTAAAAATATTTTAACACCGTAGAGACGCAATACTTTGCGTCTCGTGATAACACATAAAAAAGACGCGAAGTATCGCGTCTCTACAACAGAATACAAATGGAAAAGAAAAAAGTAGTATTAGCGTATAGTGGAGGTTTGGATACCTCGTTTTGCTGCATATATTTAACTCGCGACTTGGGTTACGAGGTACACTCGGTTATTGTAAATACCGGTGGCTTTAGCGCAGAGGAATTGAACCAGGTGGAAAAACGTGCTTACGAAATGGGTGTAACCTCACACCATGTAGTTGACGAGACCGAAAACTTTTATAATACCTGCGTACGCTATTTAATATATGGTAACGTACTAAAAAACAATACTTACCCACTATCTGTAAGTGCCGAGCGTGTTAGCCAGGCAACCGCTATAGCCAATTACGCCAAAGAAATTGGTGCCGAGTTTGTTGCCCACGGTAGTACCGGTGCGGGTAATGACCAGGTAAGGTTTGACATGATATTTAATATCCTGGTACCAGAGGTAAAGATCATTACTCCTATCCGTGATTTAAAATTGAGTCGCGAAGCGGAGATTGAGTATTTGAAAAAGCACGGTGTTGAAATGAACTTCGAAAAAGCCAAGTATTCTATCAACAAAGGTATCTGGGGTACATCGGTCGGTGGTAAAGAAACCTTAACGTCAAACTTAGGTTTGCCTGAAGAAGCATGGCCTACACAGGTTATCGAAACTGAAGCAAAAGACATTGAGCTTACTTTTGAAAAAGGTGAGTTGGTTGCCCTTAACGGCAAAAAACACGATCATCCAACCCAGGTTATACAGGCTTTACAAGCTATTGCTCAGCCTTATGGCGTTGGCCGTGATATCCACGTTGGCGATACCATAATCGGCATTAAAGGCCGTGTAGGTTTTGAAGCTGCCGCCCCTATGATCATTATAAAAGCTCACCACACTTTAGAGAAACATACACTAACTAAATGGCAGTTAACCTGGAAAGATCAGCTTTCTATGTTCTACGGTAATTGGCTGCATGAAGGCCAGTTTCATGATCCTATTATGCGTAACATGGAGGCTTTTTTAATCGATACGCAGAAAAATGTGAGCGGTAAAGTATTTGTGCAATTGCACCCTTATCGTTTCCAGGTAATTGGTATTGAGTCGGAGCATGACTTGATGTCGAATAAATTTGGCACCTATGGCGAAATGAACAATTCATGGAGCGGCGATGATGTAAAAGGATTCTCCAAAATATTTGGCAACCAGGTAATGATCTACCATAAAGTAAACACCCCCCAGCCCCCTGAAGGGGGAGCTATTTAAGCTTAATATATATGGATGACGGTAAAAACATAGCAAATACGCCAACTCCCCCTTTAGGGGGTCGGGGGGTGATATTTTCAAAAGGCGAATGTTTAGAACATTACACCTGGGGTGATGATTGCCACGGGTGGACCTTTGTTGATACCGAAGCACTATCTGTTAAACAAGAATTAATGCCGCCTGATACAGCCGAAAAGCTGCATTATCATGAAAACGCTACCCAATTCTTTTTTATTTTAAAGGGACGGGCAAAGTTTACTATTGACGGTGCTGTTACCGAGTTAAGAGAGCAGCAAGCCATCCAGATCAATCCAAGTCAGAAGCATTTTATAGCTAATCATCAAAATACCGACCTGGAGTTTATTTTATATTCTTATCCATCTACAAAAAATGACAGGGTTAACTGCTGATAAACTGAACCTGTCCGTTAAAAGGATTGGGGTGGATGAAATTAAATTGGTTATCTGCCTGTTTAATCAATACCGGGTATTTTATAACCAACCCAGTGATTTAACGCTAGCAGATTGTTTTTTAACAGATAGGTTACAAAATAATGAGTCAGTGATTTTTGTTGCAGTTAATAAGGTTGGCGATGAATATTTGCCTGTAGGTTTTACACAGTTATATCCTAAATATTCATCAATGAGAGCGGTGAAGAATTGGATTTTAAACGACTTATATGTTGAGGCTTCTTATCGTAAAAAAGGCATAGGCAACACATTGATAGCTACAGCAGTCGATTTTGCAAAAGCTAATAATGCTAAGTTTGTACAGTTGGAAACCGCGACTGATAACTATACGGCTCAAAGCTTATATGAGTCGGTAGGATTTATAAAACAGGCACCTGATACCGAATTTATTATGTATCGGAAAAGTGTCGACTAATACAAAAATGCAGATGAAAAAGATACATGCAGGAATAATTGGTGGCGCAGGCTATACAGGCGGCGAAATGCTGCGGATATTGGTTAATCACCCCGATGTTGATATTGCCTTTGTAAACAGTACCAGCAATGCGGGTAACTATATTTATGAAGTACACACCGATCTTTTTGGTGATACAGAACTAAAATTCACCGGCGAACTATCTACCGATATAGATGTACTATTTTTATGTGTGGGACACGGCGACGCGAAGAAATTTTTAGAAGCTAACGCAATACCTGATAGTGTAAGGATAATTGACCTGAGCCAGGACTTTAGGTTAAGTGAAAATTCAAAATTCAAAAGCAAAAACTTTGTGTACGGGTTGCCTGAATTAAACAGGGATGCTATTAAATCCGCACATAACATAGCTAATCCAGGTTGTTTCGCTTCCTGTTTGCAATTGGGATTATTGCCATTGGCATCCAAAGGATTATTAAATAGTGAAGTGCATGTTTCTGCCACAACCGGTTCTACCGGTGCAGGACAGAGTTTGGCAGCTACTTCGCATTTTACATGGAGAAATGATAACCTATCGGTTTATAAAGTTTTTAATCACCAGCATTTAAATGAGATAGGCGAATCGTTAAAGCAATTACAACCCGCATTTGATCAGGCTATAAATTTCATTCCGTACAGAGGTGATTTTACAAGAGGGATATTCGCATCAATTTATATGGATAGCGAGTTATCCGAAGAAGAAGCTCTAAAACTGTTTGAGGACTTTTATGCCGGCCATCCGTTTACACACATAACCAGCCGGAATATAGACCTTAAACAAATAGTAAATACCAATAAAGTATTTTTACAAGTTAAGAAACATGGTAATAAATTATTTATTATCAGCATGTTAGATAATTTACTTAAAGGCGCCTCTGGGCAAGCCGTTCAGAACATGAACCTGATGTTTGGTTTGGATGAGCGCGCAGGATTACGATTGAAGGCGACCGGTTTTTAACCGACAGCCACAACCGTTAAATCTTATAATAATTAAGTATCTAATTTAAATCTAAAGACAATGAAATTATTTGACGTTTATCCAATAAACAACATAAATATAGTAAAAGGCGTAGGCAGCCTTGTATACGATAACAAAGGCCAGGAATACCTTGACCTATATGGCGGCCATGCCGTTATTTCTATCGGCCATACCCACCCCCATTATGTAAAACGGTTAGAAGATCAGCTTCATAAAATTGGCTTCTATTCTAACTCTATCGAGATCCCTTTACAGCAACAATTAGCTGAGAAGCTGGGTCATGTATCAGGCAAAGAAGATTACCAGCTATTTTTAGTTAGCTCGGGAGCCGAGGCAAACGAGAATGCTTTAAAACTGGCCTCGTTCTATAATGGTAAAAAGAAAGTTATTTGCTTTACCGGCGCTTTTCATGGCCGTACCTCATTAGCGGTTGCGGTTACTGATAATCCAAGGATCGTTGCCCCTATTAACGAAACCGATAACGTAATTAGATTGCCCTGGAAAGATGAAGCCGCTTTAGAGCAAGCTTTTGCTGATAATGAAATATCATCAGTAATTATCGAAGGCATACAAGGCGTTGGCGGCATACAGGTAGCCCCAGAAAACTTTTTGCAAAAGATCAGATCGCTTTGCGATAAACATAACGCTGTTTTTATAGCTGATGCTGTACAATGCGGTTATGGCCGTACGGGTAAGTTTTACTCGCACGATTTTGCAGGAGTGAATGCTGATATTTACACCATGGCCAAAGGCATTGGTAATGGCTTCCCTATCGGGGCCATCAGCATATCGCCAAAAATACAGCCGGCTTATGGTATGTTGGGTACTACATTTGGTGGTAATCATTTGGCTTGTGCCGCTGCTTTAGCTGTGTTAGAAGTTATGGAACAGGATAACCTGATGCAAAACGCTGCCGAAGTTGGTGGCTATTTAATTGACGAGCTTAAAAAATTCAAGCAGGTTACAGAGGTACGTGGCCGGGGATTAATGATAGGCATCGATCTGCCTACCGAATATGCCAGCGCTAAAAAGGACTTGTTATTTAAACATCATATCTTTACCGGCGAAGCTAAACCAAATGTTATCAGGCTATTACCTGCTTTAAATTTAACTAAAGCACATGCTGATCAATTTTTAGAGGCTTTTACAACTGTACTCAATAAATAATAAATGTCATTTCGAGCGTAGCGAGAAATCTATACACAAGCATGTTTACCGCCTATTGGGTATAGATCTCTCCCTTTGGTCGAGATGACAAAGAATATAACATTATGAAACTATTCTCTTCAGTAAATGACGTAACTGATATAAAAGCACTTGTTGCCGAAGCATTAGCGTTAAAGAAAGATCCTTATGCGCACCAGCATTTAGGCAAAAACAAAACTCTGGGTTTAGTTTTTCTTAATCCTAGCCTGCGTACTCGCATGAGTACGCAAAAAGCTGCCCTTAACCTGGGTATGAACGTAATGGTGCTTAATATAGATAAAGAAGGCTGGGCGTTAGAGTTGCGTGATAATGTTATAATGAACGGCACCACCGTAGAGCATATCCGCGAGGCTGCTGCTGTTATGGGGCAGTATGTTGATATTATCGGCGTGCGTTCTTTCCCAGGATTGAGGGACCGTAAGGAAGATTATACCGAAGTAGTATTTAACAAGTTTGTTGAGTTTTGTGGTGTGCCATTGGTAAGTTTAGAATCGGCAACCCGTCACCCCTTACAAAGTTTAGCCGACTTGGTAACCATAGAAGAATTAAAAACAAAAGCGCGTCCAAAAGTGGTATTAACCTGGGCGCCGCATATAAAATCATTGCCGCAAGCCGTACCAAACTCGTTTGCCGAGTGGATGTCTAAGGCTGATGTCGATTTCACTATTACCCACCCAGCCGGTTATGAGCTTTGTACAGATTTTACACAAGGTGCAACCGTAACTACCAACCAGGACGAGGCTTTAGCTAATGCCGATTTCATTTATGTAAAAAATTGGTCTGCTTATGAGCCTTACGGGCAAATGCCCCAGGTTAGCGGAGATTGGATGTTAACTAACGACAAGCTAAAGATCACCAACGACGCTAAGGTGATGCATTGCTTGCCTGTACGCCGTAATTTAGAGCTCTCTGCCGAAGTTTTAGACGGGCCGAGTTCCATTGTAGTACATGAGGCAAGCAATCGCGTATGGGCAGCGCAAGCTGTATTGAAGCAGATGCTGGAAGCTTTATAGGTTGCCTTAATTATTAATAAATGTACATTCCAAAGCAATTTATAATAACTGATAAGCAGGAAGCTATCAGCTTTATGCAGCGGTATAGTTTTGCTACAATAATTACGGTTAGCGATGGTATTCCATCTGCTACACATTTACCATTTGTAGTTTCGCAACGGGATGATAAAATTATACTGACATCACATTTTGCAAAAGTAAATCCGCAGGCAAATGAGATTGTAAACGGCAAACCGTTAGTTATATTTACCGAACCACACGCGTATATCTCTCCAAAACATTACGAGCAGGTAAACAGTGTACCTACATGGAACTATATTGCCATTCACGCTTACGGAACCGCTACTTTAATTGAAAGCAATGAACAAAAAGCAGAATTGCTGGAACAGACTATCCAATTTTATGAGGCTGATTACTTAAAGCAATGGACCTCCCTACCGCTGGATTTTAAATTGAATATGATGAAAGGAATCACCGGTTTTGAAATTGTTGTTGACGAATTGCAAGCCAAGAAAAAACTAAGTCAAAATAAAACCGAAAAGGAAAGAGAGAGCATCATCAACGAGTTACGCAACAAACCTAACTCTAACGAAAAAGAAATTGCCGCCTACATGGGTAAGTTAAAGTAGATTATTTTTCTTCTTCCTGCGGGATAGAAGCATCAATAACCTTGTTTAAGGTTAGCCCCTGAATCACAACAGAAAATATTACTATAAAATAAGCGCCTGCCAATATAATATGGCGATATGAGCTATAGGGTAATGATAGTGCCAATGCTATTGAAATACCTCCACGTAACCCGGCCCATGTTAAAATATTGATATTTTTTATATTGTTGCTAACTATCTTCTTGAAAAAAGCGAGTGGTATCATAATGCTAAACCATCGTGCTATTAATATCACAAGTATGCCCAACCCTCCTATCAGCCAGTAATTATTTAAGTATGGCAGGTTAATCATCTGCAGGCCTATCATCACAAACAGGATGGTATTAAGCATTTCATCTATCAACTGCCAGAATTTTTCTAATGCCTGGTGCGAATGCTCGGTACTATCAATGTTTATGGTTTGATTACCGGCAAATAACCCGGCGCTAACTACAGCCAGGGGGATAGAAAAATGCAGAAACGAAGCTACTACAGATATACTCATCACCAATGCTACCGAAACCAATACAATAGTCTGAAAGTCTGTTATTGTTTTCATTAACCTGAAAGCAATAAAACCAAATACAACGCCTAAAACAATTCCTCCAAAAACCTCCCGTACAAATACCAGGGCCGTCTTTGCAAAATCCAACTTATCACCGCCCGATTCGGTAAATTCCAGTATCGTAACAAATAATACAAGCCCTATACCATCATTAAATAAAGATTCGCCAGAAATTATGGTTTCCAGGTTTACAGGCAGCCTGGAATTTTTAATAATGGCGCCAACAGCAACCGGGTCTGTAGGCGATATCAATGCGCCAAATAAGAAACAATAAACCAGTGGGATATGTATATGGAACAAAGTGGTTATCCCATAAAACAACCCGCCAAATATGATGGTAGATAATATAACTCCAATAGTACTTAGCACAAAAACCGGGCGCATTTCTTTTTTTAAACGCTTGGTATTTAAAGAAAATGAGCCAGAAAATAGCAAAAAACCAAGCATGATATTTAATACCGTTCTTGAAAAATTGATATTTTTTGCCAAAACGGTAAGGTACCGTGCTATACTTGGATTTAGAGAATCAACAACTATAGTTATTACCGATATTACTATAGCAATGGTTACAATGCCAATTGTACCGGGCAGTTTAATAAAACGTGCATTAATGTAAGAGTAAAAAGCACTTAAAATAACCAATAAAGCAATTATTACAAACAAGTCCATGGCGTATCAATATAGCTTCATTAATTTATTTTTCGGATTCAACCGTTCGGGTGCTGCGGTTAAAGCTGCGTATTATTAAACGGTTATCGCTGTTCTTGGTAAAATAGTTGATCATCCAGGTTAATATAACCGAAGTTTTATTAGAAAATCCCGCCAACGAAAGTATGTGTACAAACCCCCATAATAACCACGCAAAAAATCCCTGGAAATGTAGTTTCCCTAAATCGGCTACCGCTTTGTTGCGGCCTATGGTTGCCAGCGTGCCTTTATCCTGGTATTTAAAAGGTTCTGTAGGTTGGTTGTTAACAATATGCACCAGGTTTTTTGCCAGCCATGCGCCTTGTTGTATTGCCGCGGGCGCAACACCGGGATGCCCGTTAGGGTATTCATCACTGATAATTGCCGACACATCGCCTATGGCAAAAATATTTTTATACCCCTTAACCCTATTTATATCATCCGTTTCAATCCGAGATCCTCTTACTATTGTAGCATTGGTAATTCCTGCCGGTACCTCGCCCATTACGCCTGCCGCCCAAAAAACGTTGCGCGTTTTTAATACCATACCATCGTCTATCTTCAGGGTTAAACCATCATAGCTTTCAACGTGCACACTGTTGTAGATCATTACATCATTGGCTGCCAAAAATTGTTTAGCTTTTTTCGATGCACCATCTGACATTGCTGCCAATAACCTATCCTTCCCTTCTATCAGGTAAACCGTCATATCATGCTTGCTCAATCCATGATAATCTTTCTCTAATATCAAATGTCGCATTTCGCTGAGTGCGCCTGCAAGTTCAACACCTGTTGGGCCGCCACCAACAACCACAAAAGTCATTAAGGCATCCTTCTCGTCTTTATCTGTAGTAACAATAGCTTTTTCCAGATGCTGTAAGGTAAGTCCGCGCAGGTTCAATGCTTCAGGTACGTTCTTCATCGGCATAACACAATTTTCCAGATCTTTATTGCCAAAAAAGTTTGTGTTTGATCCGGTTGCAATAACCAGGTAATCGTAATTAATGTCGCCAATGTTTGTTTTAACAGTATTGGTTTCGGGACTAATAGCTTCTACATGGGCAAGGTTAAATTTAAAGTTATCCTGATAAGTAAATATCCTGCGGATAGGGAAAGCGATAGAATCAGCCGGAATAGCCCCCATAGCTACCTGGTACAGCAATGGCTGAAAAGTATGATAATTATGTTTATCCAGTATCAGTATATCAACCGGAGCGTCTTTAAGTTTTTTTGCTAACTGTAACCCTGCAAAGCCACCGCCGATAATTACTACACGTGGCCTGCTGCTTTTTTGTTGATCCATGTATCAATAATAGGCAATAAACTTAATGTTTAAAGCTTGTTTTTACTTAATAACCAATCAAACACTAATAATGCCAAATTGTGTTGTTTACAGCAGGTTGGCAGGTAAAAGCAAAAAGCGCCTTAAAATTTAAGGCGCTTTTTGTAGTTACAATAACCGGGTTCCGTTTTTCCTGATCCTATATCAATTACTCAGGGCTACTTTTTTGTTTTAAAACGAAATGCAACGGTAACTCCCGGGCCATACTCGCCAGAAGTGATACCTGTGTTTACACTGTATTGTCCCGATAACTCTTCAATTTTCTCGCTGGAAAGAGTTTTTATTTCATCTTCGTTATAGGGTTTATCATCAATAAAAAAAACGGCATGTTCTGCTGCATCTAAACCAGCAGTGAGCAAACCGCCGAACGCCTTTTTTATAATTATTTTATCGTAGCTTTCTCCGTTGTCTTTTTTTAATTGTAACCTGGTATAAAATTGTGATTGGGGAATGCTTCTTTCTTTAATTACATTTTCTTTTTCTAGTGCAGTAAGGTAAGTTATTTCTTTGTGGACAACTATGTCTACTACGCCGTCTTTAACTTTATCTCCATATTTAGCAAATTTGGCATTCTTCACCGGTCCATTAAATATACCAGTCGCGGATATACATGATGGGCTTATGGTATAAAGGATATCTTCGTTATACTCCTTACCATTAATAAGTACTAATGGGTGCGGGCCCAATTTATCAACGCCGCTGATAGCGCTAAATTTGTGGTCGGTTTTTAATTGAGCAAATGCCAGGCAGCTTATCATTACAACGGGTAGCACAAGCAAGTAGATTATCTTTTTCATATGATTAGTGGGTTTGGTGAACAACATGGTGATACGCCTTTTTAAAGGCACTTTGCTAAAGCTATGGTATAACATCCCCTGCCCGGCTACCGACAGGTGAAGCAGCAGATCGGCATATTTATTTTTGTCGGACGAGTTGCCTATCTCGCGGTCAACTTCAAATTCGTGGTTCTCTTCAACAGACCGGGCATACAGGTAAATAAATGGATTAAACCAAAGAATAACCTGCATTATTTTTACCATGATCCTATCTGCCGAATGGAATAGTTTAATATGCAGCATTTCATGCTCAATGATCTGTTGGATCTCGTCGGCACTTAATTTGTCATCATTCAAAAAAATATAGTTCAGAAATGAACCGTTGGTTAGTTTTTTATTGCCCCGTACAATATGGACATTACCAACGCGGGTACCATCTTTGTTTTTTACATTGGCAAAAAACACAACAATTATAATTAACAGCCTGACAGCTAAAACAACGGCGGCCAGCAGGTAAACTATTTTCGTAGCTGCCATCCAATCAATTGCGGCAGCATTTGAGGTTGCATTTTGTAGGTTAGGCAGTTGTCCTGCAATAGGTGCAACTTGAATATCATCAGTGTAAATTACCTGGCGCATAGCCGGTACATATTCCTGGTGTACAGGTATGGTAAGCAGCGGTATAATAAAACTTAATGCCAGTGTAATTATTAAATACCACCGGTTAATGGTAAAAAACGTTATAGGTATATACGTTT
>DHIR01000068.1 GCA_002403905.1 Mucilaginibacter sp. UBA4741 | reverse complement strand
AGATGTGTATAAGAGACAGCTATAAATATATATACCCGGATTAAGATCATTTAATGGGACGCTAACAATGCGATAACCTGCATTTTGATAAGAATCATATATAGTCTTAATAAACTTCCCACTTATATTATACAATTTAATCACTACCCTTCCTGCTTGCGACAAGCTAAATCCAATTGTAGTACGATCAATTGAAGGATTAGGATAATTTTGATTAAGACCAATAACCAACAATTTATCTTCGATAGCCTGGTTAATAGTATCAAACCACACATAACTTATTAATTTATACCCCTGCGCATTAGGATGGACATAATCCTGGTATAAAGTAAAATCGCGGCCAAGGGTTCTGTTTATATCGGCAAGGTATACATTATATTCACGGGCCAATCTTCTATACAGCGCGTTTATCTGGCTTACATATAAATTAATAGTTTTAAATTTCCGATCATTTTGATCGTTAAAAAACTGTATAGTGCCTATAATAGGTATTAATTTTTTTTTAAATGATGTTTCTATATAATACCGCATGTTTTTTTCGGTATCACTAAGTTTAAATTTCTTATCGGCTAGCTGCACTGCGTCATTGGCGCCTATTAGTAAGATAATAAAACCTGTACGTCCGGCTATAGCCGCCGGAAATCTCGGTAGCCCCTGCGTTGTTGTTTCGCCTGATACGCCATTTTTGGTTACAGAAACAATAACTCCTGTATAACAAGCTTCAATATTATTTAAAAGATCTGTTTGAAAAGAAAAGCCGCCAACACCTTCAACTGTGCTTGCGCCGAAAGTAGTTACATTAATACTATCCTTACCATAAAATTTGGCCGCGGCACTACAGCTAGGAGCTTGTGCATATCCAGACAAAAAATATATGGAAAAAACAATGGAGAGGAATATTATCTTACGATAACCCATTTATTTAATCACAATTTAAATTAATCCTGCAAATATACTTAAAAACGTCCATCAACAACAAGCCTCAATATTAAGTAATTATTAAAATGTTTAAATATCTATAGGGGTGATTTTCTTATTTAAACATGCGTTATATTTGCCCTAAAATTAATTGATCATGCAGCATATAAAACAATATATAGAGCAACACAAACAGCGCTTATTAGATGAACTTTTTGATTTATTACGTTTCCCGTCTGTTAGTGCCGACCCCAAATATAAACCAGAAGTACTAAAAACTGCCGATTACGTAGCTAAAAAACTAACCGAAGCTGGTGCAGATAAGGTTGAGGTTTGCCAAACTGCAGGCTATCCTATTGTTTATGGCGAAAAAATAATTGACCCAACAAAACCAACAGTTTTGGTTTATGGTCATTATGATGTACAGCCACCAGATCCGCTGGAACTATGGAAAACCCCGCCATTTGAACCTACCGTGCGCGATGGTAAAATATATGCCCGCGGTGCCTGCGATGATAAGGGTCAATTTTATATGCACGTTAAAGCATTTGAATTGATGATGCAAACCAATACCCTACCCTGCAACATTAAATTTATGATAGAGGGCGAAGAGGAGGTTGGATCAAACAACCTGGGCATTTTTGTAAAAGCTAATAAAGAGAAGTTGAAGGCTGATGTAGTGCTGATATCAGACACTTCAATGATCAGCATGGAGAATCCTTCGTTGGAAACAGGTTTACGTGGGTTATCCTATTTAGAAGTAGAAGTAGTTGGCCCTAATCGCGATCTGCATTCGGGTGTTTATGGTGGCGCGGTGGCAAACCCTATCACTATGTTAACCAAAATGATCGCCAGCCTGCATGATGAAAACAATCACATCACTATTCCTGGCTTTTACGATGAAGTTATTGCATTAACCGAAGCTGAGCGTAAAGAACTAAATGCTGCACCTTATAATGAGGCGGCATATAAAACCGATCTGGATGTTGCCGAGCTATGGGGCGAAAAAGGTTATACTACCTTTGAGCGCACCGGCACCCGCCCAACTTTAGAGGTAAATGGTATTTGGGGAGGCTATATTGGCGAAGGCGCTAAAACCGTTTTGCCATCAAAAGCAAATGCGAAGATCTCTATGCGCTTAGTACCTAATCAGGGGTCCGAAAAAATAACGGAGCTTTTTACCGCACATTTCACAAAGATAGCCCCGGCATCAGTAAAAGTAACTGTTACCCCGCATCATGGCGGCGAACCTGCTGTCACACCAACTGATAGCATTGCCTATAAAGCGGCGCAGATGGCCATAACAGAAGCATTTGGCAAAGCGCCCATACCTACCCGTGGCGGCGGAAGTATACCTATTGTATCACTATTTGAGGCCGAACTAGGTATAAAAACCGTATTGATGGGTTTTGGTTTGGATAGCGATGCGCTGCACTCACCAAATGAGAAGTATGATATTTTTAACTATTACAAAGGCATAGAAACTATACCGTTGTTCCACAAATATTTTGCGGAGTTGAGTGCCGAGTAAAGATTAGTTATTAAAGATTGAAGATTGGTGGAGCAGGATGAATCCTAATCTCTATTCTTCAATCTTTGATACTACAGATATTCTATTTTAAAGCGATAGTCGCCCGATCCCACATTGTCAAGCAATACCCATTGTCCGGCAGTGTGGGATTTTACTTTTGTATCCCCCTGCCAAACCTGGTATTTTCTCCCTTTTAGCGGGAGATGGATCTGCACCGAGGTGTTTGCAGGTATAGTAATATTCATCTCAAAATATTTTTCGTCTTGCTGATAAGCTACATTTATAGTGCCTTTTACAGTTGGTACATTAATACTGGCATTTGTTAAACTGCCTATTTGCGGTTTAACACTAAAACTTGTCCAACCCGGTGTTAGCGGCTCTACCCCCATTAGCTTACGCGATATGATATTAGCCGCGGCAGCACCCCAGGCGTGGTTCCAATCCTGATTGGGTTTATATTTATTATCCCAGGCCTCTAAAGTAATGGTGCTACCAACACGGATCATATTATACCAGCTTCGGTCTGTTTTTGAAGTAAGCAAGCTTAAGCCGTAATCGCCGCCACCGGCGTTGTAAATAGCATCCAACAAAAATTGCGAACCGTACACACTGCAAGCCATACCGCGTGACCTTACAAATTCGAGCACCGGCCTTTGATATTCCCGGTCAACCAATTCAAATGCCAGCGCAAACATATTGGTATGTAGCGAGGTGTGTTTCGTGGTATCTCCATCAACATATAATTTTTGTTTGGAATCATAAAACATTTGGTGAAAAGCTTTTTTAACAGCTAAGGCCTTTTGGCCGTAGTATTTTGCATCGGCCACTTTACCCAGGTCATCAGCTATCTTCTGCATGATGATAAGCGCGCGATAATAATAGGCGTTTACTACAGGGTTATATTTGCAAAACACAAAACCATCGGTTTCCTGGTTATGGGGCCAATCTACAACGTCTTTTAGCGTGCCATTAAAGTGTATGGCTGCCAACACGTCTTTAGTTACCTTTCCGTTTAAGGTACTGATGAGATGGGTAGAATCTTCTAATGATGTCAAGCTTTTTGCTTTCAGATTATCATAGTTATATTTTACCGAACGGATATCGCCGATATACAAATAATCGTTCCAGGCTATTAATACCGATTGCATTATCCACTCAGTGGGCCAGGTTGGATGGTATATCAAATATTCACTGGTTTTGCGGGCGATGGTATATTCTCTATCAACCGCGTAATGGCTTAGCTGGTTAATATAGGCATCCGCCTCATAAGGAATGCGTTCGCGGTCCCCATCAACATAGGTACCCAAGTACGATGTAGCTTTCATAGAATACTTGCAAAGCTCCCACACCGCATTAAGGGTAGAATCAGAGCTATGAAAATTTGCCGCGCCATCATCAAACTGGTAATGGACCATAAGTCGGGTAAGATCCTCGGCTTTTAAAGCGCGGTTGTAGCCTTCTATCTCACAATATCTAAACGGTGTAACTTCCCCAATATAAACGGGTGCCTTTACAGCAGCAGGCCGGGTATTAACAGCATTTGGTTGCAACTGAATTTTGTACGTATGCATGCCCCTGTGCAGATCAATTTTATATTGCGCATAACGCATGTTACCGGTTGGTTTCCGGTTTAAATTCCCGTTTGCGTCCAGCACCTCGCCTATTCTTATCATAACAGATTCATCATCTCTGTCAGTAAACAAATTAACTTTTAACTGAGCGAAAGCATCTTTACCAAAATCGGCAAAGTAAACGTTGTTGTTTTTAGTAAACGACACCGGTTTTTGCTCGGTGATCTGCGAAGGATATGACGGTAGTTTATGATCTGTCAAAACAGCATCGGTATAAAAGGCTTTGGGAATGGCGTAAGCGCTCGGCTCTGGCTGGTTATTGCTACAAACCCTGACCGTCCAATAATAAGTAGTATTAGGTTTTAAATCAGCGCCTTTAAATATTACACCGGCTGATTGGGTACCAATTACCTTTCCTGCATCCCACACATTACCCTTACCAGCGCTTAACAATTCTTTGCTATCAGCCACCAAAATTTGATAAGCATCCTGCACAACAGCATTACCTGTACTGTTAACCTCCCAGCTAAATGCCGGATTAGTGCTGCCTATTAATACGGCCTGAACATTTTTATCCGCTAAATTTAATGGCGATGGTTGGATTCCATACCCGTTAATGGATTGATAGTCACTATTAGCAACCAGATCGATCATTAAACCCGAAGGTGGCAATAATTTGCCGGCTTGTGCGTAGATGTTGTAACTCAGCAATAAAAGGCAAAATGCCAGGTATAATTTTTTCAGCATATTATATTGTAAAATGTTCGCACCCGGCTAAAAATTCCTCACTCGCATCTGCCCCAATTCCAATCGCATCGTCAATATTTAAGTAGTAACCATCATAAGTTACGCCGCCTACACACGGATCTGCCAGATGGCCCAGCATACAGGTATCCATATCATAAAATTTAATATTGGGGCTACAGTAAACAAAATGCAGTTTGGCGCTTAACGCGATGCGGCTTTCCAGCATCCCGCCCATCATGCAGGGGATGCCCCTTTCGGCAGCTACATCATGTATTTTCCTGGCTTCAAATATGCCCCCCGCTTTGGCCATTTTTATATTGATGTAATGGCATGATCCGCTTTCTATCTGCTTACGCGCATCGTGGTGATTATAAACACTTTCATCAGCCATAATTTTTACCGGCGATAATTTCATTAATTCCGGCAGTTTATCATCATACCAGGTACGCATGGGTTGTTCGCAAAA
>DHIR01000217.1 GCA_002403905.1 Mucilaginibacter sp. UBA4741 | reverse complement strand
TAAGATAACGAAACCAACAAAAACTAGGTCAAACGCCCTAAATTTCAATTTTCTTTTCACGGCTTCTTTTTTGGTTTATTTCCAAATAACAAGTTCGCTAACTGGCATGGTAAAATGCTCTGTTCCATCTAAAACCGTTGCTGTTGATGGTTTTAACGGATCGTTATAATACAATGCCTTTATAATCATTTTATCATTTGGATGTGGATTTGCAATCCTGATCCATCTAACCGCATCACCTAGTTTAAAAATTACCGGGATCGAATCTGATATTACGGATTGATCAGCTTGAACTGGTTGAACCTGTGATTTTTTACAGCTTATAGATAAGCTGCTGATTAATAAGGCTAGTGTTAATAGTTTTTTCATGTTTGTTTAATTTAATGTTTTTTAGTTAGTTGCTGCCAATGTGTAGGCTTTGGAATATAATTATTCATATCGCCATTCCAGCAACCGTTACCTATTGTACTATTCCAATAAGCAGTATAAAACTCATCAGAATTAGGGTCATAAATTATTATACCCGTGCCATCTTTGTTTAATTAAAGTTTTTTATTAGTCCCTGGATATTAATAGCAAATGTTTGGTTTACTTACAGTTGCTGTTAAAAGCCTGTTGGTTATTAATTTAAAGATAAAATTGCGTTTCGTTTAGTATTTAATATAGTACAGTAGTAGACAAATGCTGTGCCTTTAATAAAAAAAGCTGCTATATGGCCTAAAACACCGGTTTAGACATCCTTTTTTTCAGAAATATAAAATTATTGGGGTATTTTGGGTATTTTAGGCAATAAAAATACCCCAATTTGGGTAATTGCTTACTCGCGCAAATTCGGGGAAACGCACGGCCTGGCTGGTTCAACGCTGAAACAGAAAATTAACATCATGAAAAAATACTTGTTACTACTATCTTTTATTCTGGCAGGCATCGGCCTTAAAGCGCAAAAACTAGGCGTTAAAGATGACCCCACCATCCAAAGCACCAAAAACCTGCAATACTGGCGGCCAAAAGGCAATTTATTTGTGGGAGATTGTATGCCTTTTTACAAGGGTGGCGTGTTCTCTATGTACTGGTTGTTAGATTCCGCACACCATGCCAGCCTGGGCGGATTGGGCGGCCACCAATGGGCGCTAAGCACCACTACCGACCTTAAAACCTGGAAACAGGAACCCATAGTTTTAGGTATTGATGAGCCTTGGGAGAAATCGATCTGCACAGGTTCGGTGGTATACTATAAAAACAAATATTATGCTTTTTACGCTACGCGATTAATTAGTGATGGCAAGATAAACGAACAGTTAAGCTATGCCATAAGTAATGACGGGATCCACTTTGATAAACAAAAACCAAACCCGTTTTATACCTCGGCACCGGGCTATAGCAAACGCGATTTTAGGGACCCTAAAGTTTTTGTCAATGAGAAAACCGGCGAGTTCCACCTGTTTGTTTCCAGTTCGAAAGAGAACCCAACCTTACGTCATGCAGGCGGCGCGCTGGTGCATTTAACATCAAAGGATTTAAAAAGCTGGACCGTATTAGACCCGGTATTAACCGGTCAGGGTTCGGTACCTGAGTGTTCTGATTATTTCTTCTGGAACGGCTGGTATTACCTGGTTTATGGGGATAACACTGATACTTATTATGTGCAATCGCGTAAGCCATACGGCCCATGGCAGGAGCCTAAATATCAGGCACTTAACGAGTCGTGGACAAACGTGGCTAAAACGGCGGCCTTCAAAAACGGACGCAGGATAGAAGGCGCGTGGATACCCAGCCGAAACCAAAACCGTGATAACGAGGGCGAACGATTTGGCGGCAACATGATATTCCGCGAACTCAACCAGGAGCTTGATGGTACGTTGTCAACAAAATTTCCTGCGGAGATGATCCCCGAAAGTGGCGCACCGCTGAGCCTTAATTTTAAAACCGATGTTGATAGTAAAGTTGACGCGATGAAAGACCTGGTAATTAATACGGTTAGCGGCGTAGGTTCGGCTCACCTGGAAAATGTACCTGTAAATTGTCGTATAAAGTTAGAAATTGATCCGGGTACATTAACCGCCGATTATGGTTTATATTTACGCTCAGACCAGGATGCCGATCGTGCTTATCGCCTTAACTTTTCGCCAACTGAAAAAACCGTTTGGTTGGGGAATACTATGATAAGGGCAGTTGACGGGCTGGACAAATCCGTTAAGATAGATATTATTATGAAAGACGATTTGATAGACGTTTCTGTTGGCGGCAAACGCTGTATAGTTAACCGGGTACCCGAACAAAAGGGCGGCTTTTTGTGGTTTTATGCCAAGCATGGTAACGTGAAGTTTAAATCAATTAAGATCAGTCCACTTAAAGAAGACTAATTAGATATGTTATTAGGTTTTGATATTGGCGGTACTAAATGCGCTGTGATTATAGGTAAAGAAGTGGGTAATGGCCCTATCGAAATTGTCGATAAAGTGGTACTGCTTACCGCTGGCCCGGCTTATGAAATGATTGAAATATTGTTTAAAGCCGCCGAAGAGTTATTGGCAAAACATAGCGTTTCAAACAATCAACTGGAGGGTATCGGCATAAGCTGTGGCGGCCCGTTGAGCAGTAAAAAGGGTTTGATATTATCGCCTCCAAATTTACCGGGCTGGGATAATATCCCGATGGTTGAAATGACCGAAATGCGTTTCGGTAGGAACGCATTATTGCAAAACGATGCCAACGCCTGCGCCGTTGCCGAGTGGAAATATGGTGCCGGGCAGGGGTATGAAAATGTGATATTTTTAACCTTCGGCACGGGCATGGGTGCGGGACTGATACTGAACGGACAACTCTATTCAGGCACATCAGACTTTGCCGGTGAGGTTGGTCATTTACGTTTGGCGGATATGGGGCCTGTAGGCTTCGGTAAGGCAGGATCTTTTGAGGGCTGGTGTAGTGGCGGCGGAATAGCGCAACTGGCGCAGATCAAAGTACGTGAGCGTTTGCAGGTAGGCGAGAAAGTATCGTTTTGCAATAGTCTGGATGATCTGGGGCAGTTAACCGCGAAAATAGTTGCAGAAGCTGCGCATAATGGCGATGAGTTGGCTATTGATATTTATAATACTTGCGCCGAATATTTAGGCCGGGGACTTTCTTTGCTGATAGATATATTGAACCCCCAAGTGATTATTATGGGCAGCATATATGGTCGTGCAAAATCATTGTTAGATACCCGCATGATGCAGGTAATTGAGCGCGAAGCCTACATAGGAGCCAGAAAGGTTTGTAAAATAGTTCCGGCCGGACTAGGCGAAAACATAGGCGATATGGCGGCACTTAGTTTGGCGGTAATGAGTAATGTGGGCAAAACTAGTTAACATGAAAAAGTTTACGATTGCATTATTAGTGTTGTCATTTTTTTGTACGGTGGTCATCGCGCAGCAAAAAGTAATAACTATTGCAACGCTGTTAAATGATATGATTAATAAGGACCTTGATGTTTGTTTCCCGGTACCTTATTATACTTCCAAAATGCAATCAAGTTACGACCGGCGCTCGGTAATACCCAATACACCCTCCTGGCATGCCAATGATGACGGCTCCGGTTTTGTACGTTACGAAGCTAACAACGGCCGGGTTGAGAAAGTTCTATTTGATGAAAAAGGCCCGGGCGTTATCATCCGTATTATTACCACAGGTAAAGCCGCCGGCGCTAACCTGCGCATCTATTTTGATGGCGAAAAGGAGGCTAGTATTACTATTCCGGCTTATGATATTTCAAAGCTGCCAATACGGATTCCACCAGGGCTACTCTTATTGCATGAGCATTATAATACTACGCAGGGTAGCTCGTTATATTATCCAATTCCGTACGCTAAAAGCTGTAAGATAACAGTTGACGACCTAAACCGGGGTTATTATTTCCATGCAAATTACCGCACCTATGCAGCAGGTACCAGGGTTAAAACTTTTACTATTAAAGAGGCTAACTCCTTAGAAATGAAGGCTGATCAAATAGGCTACGAACTTTTGCATAAAGAAATATACGGTGCAAATGAGGCTAGCATAAAGCGCCGACTTGAATCAGGAGTAACCATGAATTTGGTTTTGCCAGCCGGCAATAAAGCTATCAGAACTTTAAATGTTGACATTAGCAATTACAATAAAGCCGACTACGAACAGTTGATGCGCGGCCTCATTGTTAAGATAATTTTTGACGGGCAACAAACGGTAAGCGCCCCTTTAAGCGATTTTGCAGGCACGGGCATGGGTGCTCCCAAGGCGAATAATATTAATTGGTATTTGGATAATGATGGCAAAGGCAGCTTTAGCCTGCAATTTATCATGCCCTATAAAAAAAATGCTAAGATTGAATTAGCTAATATTACCCAATATCCGGCAGAGGCTCAAATTATCGCTTGTACATCCCCCTGGAAATGGATGCCAAATACTCTCTATTTCCACGCCACCTGGCGGCAGGAAAACGGTTTAAAAACTAACGCCGGGCTTGATTATAATATGGCTACGCTAACAGGCCGTGGTATTTTTAAGGGCGATGTATTATCGCTTTATAACCACACCAAACGTTGGTATGGCGAGGGCGATGAACATATTTGGGTTGATGATGACAAGTTTCCATCGGATTTTGGTTGCGGTACCGAGGATTATTATAACGCTACATTTGCGCCTATACATGTTTATAGTAACCCGTTTGGCGGCGCCCCGCGCGAGGATGATGAAGCGTCGCGCGGTTACAATACTTTTCTGCGTACCCGCAATCTTGATGTAATACCGTTCCATAAAAAATTCAAGTTTGATTTTGAGTTGATAAGCTGGGATACCGGCATGGTAGATTATTCATCAACCGTTTACTGGTATGGCGATCTGGATTCGAAGGCTACAACAGCGTCAGACGATAAAGAAGCTTTGTATAAACTGCCCCAACCTGTATATACAGGTGATAAATAATTAACTATTTAATAACCTGTTTTTTTATTAAAATGTATAGTTTTATCGGCATGAAAATAAAACTTCAACTATTACTGCCGATGGCATTTTTATTGGCGGGCAGCAACGTATTTGCACAAGCAAGGTTTGCACACTCACATAACGATTACGCTAATAATACGCCGTTTTATAAGGCATTTTATAATGGCTTCAACTCTATCGAGGCGGATATATTTTTGGTGGATGGCACGCTGCTGGTATCGCATAGCGATAAAGCTTTAGAGCCGGAGCGCACCTTAAAAGGCATGTATCTCGACCCTATATTATACGCCTTGCGCAGAGACACCACCCGCCACCTTTGTCTTTTAATAGACGATAAGCAAGATCATAGAAAATTATTGCCTAAGCTGATAAAAGAACTGGAACCGCTTAAACCCTATTTATTGAGTAAAGAGAACCCATTAGGCAGGTTAAAAATCCTGATCAGCGGTAACAGGCCCAGGCCTGCAAACTATAAAGATTATCCATCCATATTATGGTTTGATGACGATTTGATTTATCCGCATACCCAGGCCGAATGGGACAGGGTAGGGCAGGTAAGCCTTAATTTTGAAAAATGGTCTAAATGGAAAGGTGTTGGCGCTATCCCTGAAGCTGATAGGAAACGTTTATTAAAAACAGTAGACAGTGTGCACACCAATACCGGCAAACTGGTTAGATTTTGGGGTGGGCCTGATTCGGCCGAATCATGGGATACCCAGATCGCCTTCGGCGCTGATATTATTGGCACAGATAAAATAGAGCAACTGGCAATTTTTTTGGCTAAAAAATCATTGAGGCAGCCAATTATTGCAACTATACCTAATAAGCTGAGTAAGTAATTAGCGCTTCAATAACCCTCTTTCCGCGCAGCGAAGAGAGGGTCGACAAGCGAAGCGATGCTGGGGTGAGTCCATGCCGCACTATTTTTTAACACTCTACATAATAAAAACCAATAATTAGGGTATTTTTGCAGCATATTAACCCGGGTTTATTAATATGCGTTTTATTGCTTTGTGTTTACTGTTAATGGTTGTTGGCTGCTTTGCCGGCTACGCACAGGTAGATACAACGGTTCGCCGACATACGGTTATCGCCCCCGCCCAACCGGGCAGCATGCAAGTGCTTGACTCGGTTATACTGGCAACTGCAATCCGCAAAAAGTTTGTCGAAGATTCTATCGCTTTTCAATACATCAAATATCCCGACTCAACGCTAAGCGCGCAAGCCGCCCGGCAATACCTGCGCGAGCATTTATATCACGGCAACGGGTTTCTGGATATCCCCTACACAGCAAAAAGTACGTTACGCACAGGCCACACCCGCCAAACCCGCGATCAATGGATCATTACTATAATTATAGGCCTGCTATTATACACAGCTATATTAAACATTGCTTTGAATAAGGATATTAAAAACGTGTTCCTGTCTTTTTATAGTAAACGCGCGCTGGTGCAGGCAAGTAAGGACGATACGCAGATAAATTTCTGGGCATTTGTAGGCTTATTTTTATTGTTTGGCTTAACATTTGGCTTGTTTTTGTACCAGTTGGCATCCTACAAAGGTATCTATTACAGTATAAGCGGTTTCAGGCTGTTTATTTCGCTGGTGCTGATAATTTTGTTACTGTTTGCGGGTAAATTTTTGGTGCTAAAGTTTGTAGGGTTTATTTTTGATATACAAAAAGTAGTAACAGAGTATGTGTCAGTACTTTACTTAACCTATTTCAATATCGCCTTTGTGTTTTTGCCGGTTACGGTATGTTTTAGCTTACTGGCGGCTATATTTATAAAGCCTTTGCTTATAGTCGCGTTGATATTAATAGTAATAATTTTTACCTGGCTTTACTTGCGCAGCAGCGTTAATATTATTTCTAATTTTCGATTTCATAAATTTTATTTATTTGTGTATCTTTGTGCCCTCGAAATCTGCCCCATTTTGATATTAATTAAAGCATTGAATATATAATTTTTTAGGTTTTATAACTGAGCGATTTGGAAGAAAGAAAGAAAAAGGTGAAAAGTATATTGGTTACTTTAGCAAAGCCCGAAAACGATAAAAATCCATACACAGAGCTGGCAAAGAAGCATAATCTGAAGATTGATTTCAGGTCATTTATCCATGTTGAAGGTGTGCCGGCTAAAGATTTCCGCAAGGATAAAATTAACCTGGCAGATTTTACCGCGGTTATATTTACCAGCCGTAACTCGGCCGATCATTTCTTTAGGATATGCGAAGAGATGCGTTTTGAAGTGCCTGTAGAAATGAAGTATTTCTGCCTGTCTGAAACAATTGCGCTATACCTTCAAAAATATATTCAATACCGTAAAAGAAAGATCTTTTTTGGTAAACAAACCGCTACCGACCTGGCCGAAGTGCTTAAAAAACACTCGAACGAGAAGTTTCTTTATCCATGCTCTGACGTTGCTGCCGAGGAAACTCAGCGCTTTTTGCTGGAGAATGGTTATAACTTTACACCGGCTGTATTGTTCCGCACGGTTTGTAGTGACCTGAGTGATCTGGCCGAAGTTTTTTATGATATCATAGCTTTCTTTAGCCCGTCAAGCATCCAATCATTATATAAAAACTTTCCAGATTTTAAACAAAACAATACCCGCATAGCGGCTTTTGGTGCAACAACCCATAAAGCAGTGCTTGAAGCAGGGTTAATTTTAGATATTCCGGCACCAACTCCTGCCGCTCCATCCATGACAATGGCTATCGAGCAGTACTGTAAGCAGGTAAATAAATAACTTTTTTAGTGATTTATTTAATCTCACCTGCAACATTTTCCGTATTTTGCCGTATAAGCGATAAGTAAATACTTATTAGTTATAACTAGTTAATTTAAAGGGATTTGGGAGTATACACAAATTTGTTCATTCGTTAATGAATTTGCTTAGCAGTTTAAAAAATGTTATCTTTATTTATATAAAACATTTTTTAGTATTTGGTGTGGCAAATTTTATATATTCGGGGGTCATTTTGTGTTATATTTTTATAACCGGATTTTGATTTGTAAAACATGAAGAAAATATACTTTTTAATTGCAATTTTAAGTACAGCAACATTAACCGGATGTTTGTTTGGAGGAGGTAAAGGAGGCGGCGCAGACCATGGCGAGATACTGGGGGCTAAGGCCAGGGTGTTTGCAGACCCCGTACCCTATAACATGGTTTATGTGCCAAGCGGCACATTTTTAATGGGACAGACCGATCAGGATATTACTTTTGCCCAGATAGCCCAAACCAAACAAGTTACTATACCCGCTTTCTTTATGGACCAAACTGAAATATCAAACAGCCAGTACAGGCAGTTTGTTAACTGGGTTCGCGATTCGATAGCCATTACTTCTTATTTAAATGATCCTAAATATTATATAGGCGCGCCAACCGGAAAGGGAGCAGCAGCAGCGCCAAATCCATCAGGTAAAAAATACATTAACTGGACCTATGCAAAAAGGTATCCTATTTGGGGCGCAGGTGCAAACAAAAAAACACCAAATGCTAATGCAACTAAGTTACAAGGTATGTTTTACCAGGGCGATGACCGTGTATTTGACCGTAACGAGTTAGACGTTAGGCTGTTAAAATACAATTATTCTAATATCGACCTTAACAAAGCAGCAAAGAATAAAAACGATAAAAACAAAAAACGGTCTGATTTTATTGATCGGGATACCGTAGCAGTTTACCCGGATACCCTGGTTTGGTTAAGCGATTTTTCGTACGCAGCCAATGAGCCAATGGTTGAAGGCTATTTCTCACACCCATCATTTAGAGATTACCCGGTGGTAGGTGTAACCTGGCGACAGGCTACCGCGTTTACCGTATGGCGTACACGTTATAATGATGCTTATAAAGATTCACGCCGTATGCCACACCGCTCGCCTTATGTATTACCTACAGAGAATGAGTTTGAGTATGCTGCACGTGGCGGCAGGATAGGTACTGATTATCCTTGGGGTGGCCCATATATTAAAAATGCTAAAGGCTGCTTACTGGCAAACTTTAAACCGGGCCGTGGTAACTACTCTGACGATGGCGGGACTTATACCGTAAAAGTAAAATCTTATTTCCCTAATGATTATGGCCTGTATAATATGGCCGGTAACGTTGCAGAATGGACACAATCTGCTTATGACCCATCAGCATCAACATTTGTGAATGATCTGGCTCCTACATTTAATTATAATGCTAAAAAGGATGACCCCGAAGTAATGAAACGCAAAGTTGTACGTGGTGGTTCATGGAAAGATGTTGGGTATTTCCTGCAAAACTCATCACGTAGTTATGAGTACCAGGATAGCGCTAAATCATATATCGGTTTCCGTTGTGTAACACACTTTCAGGGACGTAGCCTTACTGACAAACGCTAATTATTAAATAAAAAACTTAAAAAATATTTACTAAAATTTTTATGGCAGGGAAGAAACAACCATACGGAATTAATAACGTTGTATCATGGGGTGCAACAGTTGTAATTGTAGGTTTATTATTTAAAATACAGCATTGGCCAAACGGTGGTTTATTTATAACCATTGGTTTAGGTGCCGAAGCTATTTTGTTTTTTATACTGGGCTTTCAACGTGATGAGGTGGATATAGACTGGACCAGAGCTTATCCCGAATTAGCACATGATTTTAATGGCGTATTGCCAAAGGCATCAACTAAAGCAGTTGGTAGTGGCGTATCAACTACGGCGGCTTTAGATAAAATGCTGGAAGAAGCTAAAATTGGCCCTGAACTTATTGGCAGTCTTGCCGAGGGTTTAAGAACTTTTGGCGATAAAGTTAATAGTATATCTAAAGTTACTGATGCAGGCGAAGCTACCATCGCGTTTACGCAAAAAGTTAAGGCAGCTACACAAAGCTATGATAACTTAACCTCATCGTTTGAGAAAGCATCAAGCAACTTACTGGAGCTGGCTAATACTAATGTCGACTCGAGAGCATACCATGACCAGGTAAACAATTTAGCTAAAAATCTATCAGCATTAAACGCGGTTTACGAGTTAGAACTACAAGATTCAAGCGCGCATTTAAAATCAATGAATAAGTTTTACCAAAACCTATCATTGACCATGAACAACTTTAATGAGTCGTTAGAAGATTCAAAACAATTTAAAGAAGAAGTGGGCCGCTTAGCTAAAAACTTATCGTCGTTAAATTCTATTTACGGCAACATGTTAACAGCAATGAACCAGCCGCGCCAGGCATAATTGGCAAATAAACAGGATTTTGAATAATACAATACAACATATATAACAAATGGCTGGAGGTAAACAAACCCCAAGGCAGCGGATGATGGGTATTTTATACCTGGTATTGCTTGGCCTTATTGCCCTTGATGTTCCGGAGAGCTTGATGGACGCTTTTAAAAATATTAGCGATAGTTTATCAGCTTCTAAAGCTAACGTGCAAACGGGTATTGATAACACATTTACCGCGTTTGAAAAAACAAAACTCAAGGACGAACCTGAAAGGGCTAAAGAACCTTATAGAAAAGCTAAGGAAGCAAGCAAGTTGGCCGATGAGCTTAATACATACCTTGAGACACTTAAAAAAACGATGGTTAGCGAGAGCGGAGGATTTGACCCTGCTATTAACGACTACAAAGGCAGGG
The DNA here is from genome assembly GCA_002403905.1 of Mucilaginibacter sp. UBA4741. Classification (GTDB taxonomy): domain Bacteria; phylum Bacteroidota; class Bacteroidia; order Sphingobacteriales; family Sphingobacteriaceae; genus Mucilaginibacter. The sequence goes on along the minus strand of DHIR01000217.1, from coordinate 16,652 downwards.
AAAATATTGATGAATCTGTTGACTTGATGGTAAGCAGAAGAAAAAACGCCTACGAACTACATAAAAAAATTGATGCTACGCGTAATGGTTTATTAGCTTTATTAAGTGAAAAAGAACGGGCAGGTGCAAACCTTGCTTTGCAGGCTAACGCTCCCCCTAAGGTAACCGGATTCCCCCATAAAACATGGGAAGAGGCAAGCTTTGGAGAAGGTACGCCGGTAGGTGCGGCTATGACAGCGTTAGTAAAAATACAGGCTGATACCAAGAACGCGGAGAACGAGGTAATTAAAAAAATATTAGGATCAGTAGATCAGGCACAAGTAAACCTGGATCAATTCTCGGCAGTAGCTGTTGCCCCAACAAGTTATGTATTGGTTGGCCAGCCTTATACCGCGGAGGTTTTTCTGACAGCGTCTGATTCAAGATCATCACCTTCTATAAGTGTAGATGGCGGCAGATTGCCAACAGAGGCGGGTCGTGGTAAATACAGTGGCAGTACAGGGAGCGAAGGTGTACATACCTGGATAGGTACTATACAGGTTAAACAAACGGATGGTACCTTGAAAACATATACCACCCAGCCGCAAACCTATACAGTAGCAAGGCCATCGGCAGTGGTGTCGCCTGATAAAATGAATGTATTATATATTGGTGTGCCCAACCCGGTATCGGTATCGGCCCCCGGTATAGCTAAAAAGGATTTAAGAGTAAGCATGACAGCTGGTAGTATTACACCGTCAGGCAATGGATATATTGTGACAGTTACATCGGCAGGCACAGCTACAGTAAATGTATCGGGCGAGGTATCAAAAGGAAAAGTTATGACTTTAGGTTCAACTTTATTCCGTGTAAAACGTATACCTGATCCAAAGGCAGAGTTTGCGGGTAAATCTGGTGGAACAACCAGCTCGGCCAACATCAAATCGCAGGACGCGGTGTTTGCTAAATTGGAGAATTTTGAGTTTGATGCCAGGTTTAATGTTACGCGTTTTACCTTATTAGTAATAAAACCACGCCAGGACCCATTAAGCTTTTCGGGTACGGGCAACCAGCTAACCAGCGCGATGCATACTGTGCTGAACGGCATAACGGCAGGATCGACCGTGGTGTTTAAAGAAATTATTGCCGTGGGGCCTGATGGCACACAGCGAAATTTAGATAATATAGTGTTATTTGCAAATTAGAAGCATATGAAAAAGAGAATTTTATTAGTTGTACTTTGTTTGGCTTGCGTGGCTTCATTCGCGCAAACCAAAAGGACAAAGAAACCAACAGCTAAAAAACCAGCGGCAAAACAGCGTGTGGCAACAAAGCCTGCTTCTAACCCGACAGTTAGCGGTGCTTCTAATAAACAATCATCAACGGTTGATACCAGCAAGAAGATAACTGACGCGCCTATAATTGCCGACCCGGCTAAACCGTTTGACAGGCCTTTGGATGGTTACTACAAAAAAAGTAATATCGAACATAACAGGGTAACGCCTTACGCTAACCTGCGCGAATCGGACGTAGTATATTCAAAACGTGTTTGGGAAGAAATTGACCTGCGCGAAAAAGTTAATGCTTATTTAGGCTCCCCAAAATCAAGATTAATTGATGTATTAATGGATGCCATTGCAGCTGGCGAGTTAACTGCTTACGACCCATTGCCTACTAAAAATGATCCTAATGGTGATAGCTTTGCCACCCCATTAACAGCCGATAAAGCAAGAGCTAAAATGGCTGATAGCGCTGTGGTAAATGTTATTGATAAAAAAACTGGCGAAAAAACTGGCTCCAAGATGGTAGCCGGCGATTTCCAACCGGATAGCGTTGTAAAGTTCCGGATTAAAGAGGATTGGGTGTTTGATAAACAACGTTCTGTATGGGAGCCGCGCATTATTGGTATAGCGCCAATGATCAAACAAAAAGTAGATGGAGCAAATTTGACGCTTGATTATCAACCGGCATTTTGGATCTATTTCCCGGCCGCCCGCCAGGTACTGGTTACCAAAGAAGCTTTTAACCGTAATAACGATGCTACCGACCTAAGCTTTGACGATGTATTCCTGAAACGCTTGTTTCATGGCTACGTAGTAAAAGTATCAAACGATAAAGACGAACGTATAAAAGATTACGCCATCGGCATAGACCGCCTTTACGAATCTGAACGGATCAAGAAATCCCTTATGGATTGGGAACTTAACTTGTGGCAGTATTAAAAAGTTAAAATTCAAAATTAAAAAGTCAAAACCCGATAAGGTTTTGACTTTTTTGCTTTTATAGCTGTTAGGAAATTTTGAATTTTTACTTTTTAATTTTGACTTAGCCCACCGCCCGTAAAATACTCCAATATAGCTTTGGCTTGTTTTGTATTTACCACTTCCATCAAAACCTCCTCATCCGCTTCGCGGATTTTTTTGACTGATTTAAAGTATTTAAGCAGCTTTTCGGCAGTAGTTTTGCCTATGCCTTCAATCAATTCCAACTCGGTAGCCAATGTGCCCTTATCCCGTTTTTTACGGTGAAAGGTTATACCAAAACGGTGAGCTTCATCGCGTAAATACTGTATAACCTTTAATGTTTCAGATTTTTTATCCAGGTACATGGGGTATTGGTCGCCGGGATAGTATAGTTCTTCCAGGCGCTTGGCTATGCCGATAATGGTAACCTGCTTTTCTATCCCCAGCAGCTTTAAACTCTTCATGGCAGATGATAGCTGGCCCTTACCGCCGTCAATTACTATTAACTGGGGCAAGTCTGTACCTTCATCTAAAACCCGGCGGTAGCGCCTTAAAACGGCTTCTTCCATGGTGGCGAAATCATCCGGCCCGACAACGGTTTTTACATTAAAGTGCCGATAGTCTTTTTTAAACGGCTTCCCATCCCTAAACACTACAATTGCCGATACCGGGTACTTACCCTGGAAGTTGGAGTTATCAAAACACTCAATATGTCGCGGCAGTTGGTTCATGCGCAGATCCTTCATCATTTGGGTAAGCAGGCGCTCGGTACGGATTTCGGGGTTTAGTTTTTCGTATTGATCTATGCGCTCTTTTTTAAAGAACTGCACATTTTTTTGCGACAGGTCAAGCAGCTTTCGCTTCTCGCCCAATTTGGGTACGGTGAATTTTAAAGTCGTGTCTTCCAGGTCTATCTTAAATGGTACAATGATCTCTTTCGAATCGCTGTTGTACCGGCTCCTAAATTCAATTATGGCCAGCTCTAGTAATTCCTCATCGCTCTCATCCAATCGTTTCTTCAGTTCGATGGTTTGAGTTTGGATGATGGTGCCGTTCATCACTTTTAAAAAGTTAACAAAGGCTATCTTCTCTTCGGACGCGATGCTGAACACATCAACATCCGTAATGGACGAGTTAACAACAGTTGATTTACTCTGATAATTTTCCAGTAGCTCAAACTTGCGTTTTAAACGGTGTGCTAGTTCGTAGTTCATTCCCGATATGGCATTATCCATTTCGGTTTTCATTTTGCGCAGTACCGCCCCAATTTTGCCGTTTAGGATATCCTTTATTTCTTCAATGCTATTATCGTAATCGTCCTCGGTTTGGTAATTCTGGCATGGGCCTTTGCAGTTGCCTAACTGGTACTCTAAACAAACTTTAAACTTACCGGCGTCAATATTTGGCCGGGTAAGCGCCAGGTTACAGGTACGCAAGGGGTAGGTTTCTTTTATCAACCCTAAAATGGCATGCATCATGCTTACAGACGCATAAGGCCCTAAATATTTTGAACCATCTTTAACTATGCGCCTTGTCCAGAATATGCGGGGGAATTTCTCATTTTTAATAATGATCCAGGGATATGTTTTATCATCCTTGAGCATTACATTATAGCGTGGCTGGTGTTTTTTGATGAGGCTGTTTTCCAGCAACCAGGCATCAACCTCTGTATCAACAATAGTAAATGTTATGTCGCGGATCTTTGATACCAGCACCCGTGTTTTGGCATTTACGTTGGTATCCTTATTAAAATAAGAAGTAACCCGGTTACGCAGATCTTTAGCTTTACCAATATAGATCAGTTCTTTCTCCTCGTTCCAATACTGGTAAACCCCGGGTTTATGGGGGATGTTTTTTAATGCAGATCTGTAGTCGAATTTATCCATTATTAGCCCCCTCTAAATCTCCCCCGGTAGGGGAGACTTTTATTATAAAGCCCTCCCTACCGGGGAGGGTTGGGTGGGGCTTATTGCTTCGTTCCTCGCAATGACGCGCGGGTTTGTATTATCTAAAAGCTTAATTTCTTTTCCACCTCATTAGTGCCCTTTTGCTGCTGGCTGTAAACATTACAATCTAAAACGGTGGTTAAGCCTTTTTTAGGCAACTCAAAGTCGATATTCTTTTTGATGTCTAATGATTGATCGGCATAAACCTTTTTAAGATATAAGGCAAAAATTGGAAGTGCCGAGTTAGATCCTTCGCCCATCCGCGTTGTGCGGAAGTGGAAATCGCGGTTTTCGCAGCCTGTCCATACACCGGTAACCAACTTAGGGGTTATGCCAATAAACCAACCGTCAGAGTTGTCAGACGTAGTACCTGTTTTACCTCCAATTGGGTTGGTGAAATTATATTTCCAGCGCAGCCTGTTACCGGTGGCGCCGCTCATATCAACAACACTCTTTAGCATATCAACCATTACATAGGCATCCTGCTCATTCATCACCTGTTTAACTTTAGGGGTGTAATTATATATTTCGTTGCCGTTTTTATCTTCAATACGCAGTAAATAGGTAGGCTCTGTCCATACGCCATGATTGGCAAATACTGAGTAAGCCGCCGTCATATCCATTACGGTAGCATCAAATACGCCTAAACAAATACTTGGATACGGAGGTACGTTATTATGAATACCCATTTTCTTTATCAGTTCGGCTACAGGTTCGGGGGTTAGCTCTTTCATCAACGCTGCTGTAACCCAGTTTTGCGAGTGTGCCAAAGCGGCACGTAAAGTTACCATACCGGGTAAGGTTTCCAACGGCGATGAACCGGGTGTCCAACCCTGACCGCCATAACCGGATATCGTCACCGGCACATTATCAATCTGAAAACAAGGCGAGTACCCATTGTTTATAGCCACCGCATAAGTAAACGGCTTAGCGGTTGATCCAACCTGGCGTGCGCCAACTTTTACCTGATCATATTTAAAGTGCTCAAAATTAATACCGCCTACCCAGGCTTTAACATAGCCTGTGGTTGGGTCCATACTCATTAAGGCATTGCGTAATAACATTTTACAATAAACAATGGAGTCTACCGGTTTCATCACGGTATCAATATTACCCCGCCAGGTAAACAGGTTAAGGTTATCGGGCGTATTAAAATTGTTTATAATTTCTTCTTCTGATTGTCCTTCGGCTTTTAACTCGCGGTAACGGTCAGATTGGCGAATACCTTGATCTATCAGTAACTTGTAATTTTTTATTTTATCTGATAGCTTAACGCCTTTCCACTGGCTATTAAACTGGTTTTGCAGGTCGCGCATCCATTCGCGTTGGGCCGCTTCTGCATATTCCTGCATGGAAGCGTTAATGGTGGTATAGATCTTTAGGCCATCGCGGTCAATGTCATAAGGCGTGCCATCAGCTTTGTTAACTGTTGTCAATATTCGTTTGATATCATCTTTTAAAACAGCTCTGAAATATGGCGCTAAGCCTTCGTTATGATCTACCTGGTGGTAATCAATACCCAAAGGTTTAGCTTTGTATTCTGCGGCCTGTCCACCATTTAAATAACCCTCGCTAACCATACGGTTCAATACAAAGTTACGGTTATTAAGCGCCCTGTCCGGGTGCCTAACCGGCGAGTTTTTTGTAGGCGCGGTAAGCATTTGTATCAATGTGGCAGCCTGATCGGGCGTTAGGTTAGCAGCTGTTGTATTAAAATAGGTTTGCGCTGCCGAGCTTATACCAAATGTATTCGACCCAAAATCAACCGTGTTTAAGTACATAGTAATGATCTCTTGCTTGGTATAATGTTTTTCAATACGTACAGCAATTATTAGCTCTCTTAATTTTTGAATAATACGTTTAATAGAGTTATGCGCAGGCTGCTCATTTGAAAATAAATTTTTTGCCAATTGCTGAGTAATAGTACTGGCACCTTGTTTTTTGTTAACTAAGTTATAGGGTATAATAGAGAATGTACGCCAAAAATCAACACCAGAGTGCGAGTAGAAATGGTTATCTTCTTTAGCTATCAGCGCGTTAATTGCATTGGGCGAAATGTCTTTAAAATTTACGCTCGAGCGGTTTTTGAAATAATATTTACCAATAACCTGTTTATCAGACGATATGATCGCTGATGCCTGGTCGCTTTTGGGGTTCTCCAGGTCGCGCAGAGATGGGAGGGGGCCAAACACACCAAGCGTGGTAAGCCCTATCAGTATTACTACAAATGCAAAACAGCCTATAAAAAATCTCCAGATGTACCAGTTGTATCTTTTTATATCCTGCGGCGATAATTTAACGATCATTATTTTAATAGGGTTTGTTGATAATAGTTAATATAATCATCCAATAATTTCTTACCGGCTAATTTATCCAGATTTTCTTGTGTTATGATAAAAAAACTGTATTTATCACTCGGTACCTTCATTATCTGCGGCATCAGTTTGATAATTGCTATCGCGTAATTTTTTGCAGAGGCAAAGCTACGGAAACGGCCAACATATATGAGTTGATTATCAGCCCCTACATTTTTAAGCTGGTGCCTTATGGTATTTGCCTGAAAATTTGTACGGTTAAACTGCCCAATCCCAAAACGCGAGGAGGAGAGATCTGTTGTGCCGGTGCTTACATTTACTACAAAATAATAGTTGGTACTATCGCGATTGGTGAATATGGTAGATACAACCTTTTCAACCGGCTTTTCTTTAATAACTACCGGCTGGGATTTAACAGCGGGTTTTTCAAATACCTGCACCTGCGCAAAAGTGCGGCCACGGTTATATACCGCATCTTTCTGATATTCAACAGGTGGCGTAAACAAAGCTCCGGCGGTATCGGTACTCATTATGGCAAATGTTTGGGCGGATAGCCCGGAGGTATTGGCATCAACATAAGCTAAATGCTGCTTAACTAATGGGGTTATTAATTGATCGTTAGGATAAGTAGCCGCTATTTGCTGTAGTTCGGCGCGGAAGGGTGCCACCTTCTCTAAATGCCCCGAAGCTATTGCCCTTAAATAATATAACTGTGCCAGCAGCTTGTTGCCGGGATATTGCTTTAGTAAACTATCTGTATGGCTAATAACCTGTGCGTAATTTTTTTGGCGATAAAGTTCATATACGCTATTATATGCCTCATTAAACCGCGAATCATTATCATCCAGTTTTTTACTGTAATCAGGATCGATAATTACTTTGGCAAAAACAGTTTCGGGGTATTCTTTCAGCAACTTGTTTTTATAGACTGTCGATTTAGCCACATCCATATCGCTATACAACCTATACAGGCTATAATATATAGGCGCCTTATTGGTATCGTCGGGATATTTAGTTAAAAGCAGCTCGTAGTTGGCTATAGCTTCTTTTTTATCCTCCAAAATATCGCGGTAAAAATTGGCTATATCTAAATAAGCGCTATAAATACGTGTGTTTGACTGCGCCAGTAACAATGGCGTAACCGGCACATTCTGTAACAAGCTTTGCCTGTAACCCCCTGCCGATACATCAGTTTTGCTTTTACGCATATCAGTAGGCGGTGCGTCAGGATCCCTAATGGCATTTATAGCAGCTGAAGCGTTAGGGTTATTGGCACTGATACTGCCGCCTTTGTTTGCCCGCCGCCAGTTATCCTCCAGTTTCCTATCGCCCCATCGGCGTTTAAATTCAGTATAACCCTGGCTAACTGCCGCTGCATTGTAAAAGTAAAAGCTACTACCTGTGGCAGCTTTGCCGGTAGGGGTACTGTTTTTATTATTGAACGCGTTGTTTGCGGCAGCTATATTATTATTGTTGGTGATAATGGCCTGTTGCTGCAAAGTTTGCGCAGTTACCATTGCATCAATAGCTACCGAACGCGTTTTCTCGTCCATTCTAGCCAGCGTTTGCAAGGTGTCTTCGTGGGCAATTATTTGTAGTTTATCAACCAGCAATTGCAGGTTATTGGATTTCTTTTGAATGGTTTGATAGCCGGGATAATTGGTGGACAGGTTGGTAAGCGTGCTATCATAATATTTTTTAGCATTAACATAATCGGCTTTGGTGTTAAAGTCTATATCGGCAATGCGCAGATAGGATAATCCCTTTTGATTTTGATTTTTCAAACTGTTACGTACCGATAGCCTGTAATATTTTAAAGCGTTATCAATATCCTTGTTCGCGGCATATATCTCGGCCACCTGGAAATATATCTGGTCGTTAAAATCAACATTGTTCTCATCCTTTAATAAACTTAATAAAAGAGCAGTGCGGTTAAGTTTAATACCATTGCGCATATCTTCAATACGTATGCGGTTTAAATTGGCATTAAAAGCCATCTCGAACGATGCATTGCTTTTTGCAATACGGGTATAATTTGCCAGGGCGTCATTGTTTTCCTGGTTCAGTTCCTGCAATTGTCCAAGTATAAAGGTCCAGCGTAGTTTTTGGTTGCCGTCCTTAATATATAATATCGCTTTTTTAGCGGAGGCTTCTGCATCAGCATAATTTTTGGTGTTGATATCATATTGTAAGGCGGCGGCATACAATTCGGCCGTTATGTGCTTTTTAGGATCAACATTAGCAAAAGCCGAATCAAGCGTTAACTTAGCTTCCTTTTTGTTATCTAAATATAACAACGCGCGTACTTTCCATGAGGCAGCTTCCTGGGTCAGGCTGAGTTGTTTAGGGAACGAGCGGATAACATAGCTAAAAAACTCAACCGCGTCAAAATACTTGCCATATAAAAAATTAGACTTACCTAAAACCAGGTAAGCATCGCCAATGTATTTGCTTTGCTCTTTTTCGTTAATAATAGTATTGGCTTTAAATATGGCGGCATCCAGTTCTTTATCAAGCGTGGTGCCGTGGGCAACGGTGTCCAGGTAAACGCTTAGTATATTGTTATACTGGTCAATATAAGTGCCAGCATAGGTTTCCTGTTTTTGGCGCAGCAGCTCATTGGCATTATATAATATATTATAATGTGCGGTTAAATTTTGCATTGTACGGTTAAAACCGGTCTGCCTTTCAAAAGAACAGCCTGCGGCTAGTAGTAATAATACTAATCCTAAGAAGTTAACTTGCTTATTTACAATGGATATATAGATGCGCCTCAAATTCAAACGATGGTTATAAAAGCATTGCTAATTTAGTAAACATTATGCAATAGGATTTAATAAATTTGCGGATGGAAGAAAATGAATCAGATAGCGACAACGAAAGAAGTAGCTTAGCTAAATTTACAGGTATTGCTTTTCAAATGATAGCTGTTATTGGCATATTTGCATTTGCCGGATATAAAATTGATATGGCAGCCAACCATCACACCAAATGGATAACAGCAATGTTATCGCTTATCGGTGTATTTATTTCATTGTATATAGTAATCAAATCAATAAAAAATTGAAACTGCTGCGCCACATATTATTTTTTATATTATTTGTTATTGTTTTGGCCGTTCCTCCGTTTATGCTAGCTAATAATGGATACGCCAGCTTATTGATCCCCCATTTTTGGCTGGTGTTCTTTTTTCTTTCGGGCCTTACGCTGGTTGTGGTTATAGCGGTGTTAATAGGCCAGCAAATGGATGCCGAAAAGGGTACACAAATGTTTTTGGCCACAACTGTTTTTAAAATACTGGCATGCCTGGTTTTCGCGCTCATTTTCATCCTTAAAAACAAGCTAAACAGATACATTTTTGTGGCTGAATTTTTTTACATATATTTCTTAAATACGGCCTTTGAAATTTATATTTTGTTGCGTAACTTGCGCAACCAAAATTCAAGGTAAAAAACTTCATTTTGATGAATAAAAAGTCGATTTTAAACTCAAAAAAAATTAAGCAACTACTAATTTCTGCCGTTTTTATAATGGTTGCAATTTTCCCTGCCACCTCTTTTGCGCAGGAAAAAGAGCATAAAGCAGAAGAAAAATTCAATCCTAAAGACGTAATATTAGAGCACGTAGGCGATTCGCATTCATTGCCCATATTTGGCAGCATAATATTACCGTTGCCCGTTATTTTGTATACAGATAAGGGTTTAGAAGTGTTTTCATCTGCAAATGTCAGAGAAGAAGAAGTTGAGGGTAAATCAGAGAAAAAAATATATCAGGGTAAATATTATACCTATACTGCCGATCATGATAAAATATTAGTTGCAGATGCCGCCGGCAACGTTGATAAAGCAGCCAGTAAAAAACTTTGGGATTTTTCTATAACCCGTAATGTGGCCAGTATGTGGATGGGGATGATTATTCTAATCATCGTATTTGTCAGTATGTCTTCAAGTTACCGCAAGCGTCAAGGCAAAGCACCAAAAGGCTTTCAATCCTTACTGGAGCCTGTTGTAATGTTTGTTCGTGATGACGTAGCTATACCAAACATTGGTTCAAAATATGCAAGATATATTCCTTTATTATTAACTATGTTCTTTTTTATCCTGATAAATAATTTATTAGGATTAGTTCCATTTTTCCCGGGGGGCTTTAACCTTACAGGTAATATAGCTGTAACGCTGGTGCTTTCTGTTATTACTTTAATAACCGTTAACATAAGCGGAAACAAATATTATTGGAAACATATTTTTGCACCCGATATCCCGCTTTGGTTATATATTATTATGGTACCTGTTGAAATTATAGGTATTATATCAAAGCCATTTGCATTAATGATACGTTTGTTTGCTAACATTACAGCAGGCCACATTATCGTATTAAGCTTAATATCGCTAATATTTATATTTAAATCATTGTGGGTTTCGCCGGCATCAGTGGTATTTGTAGTATTTATGGATACTATTGAATTACTGGTGGCATTTTTACAAGCCTACATTTTTACGATGCTTACAGCCCTATTTATTGGTATGGCTGTTGAAGAGCATCATCATTAATCTTTTGAATTAATTATCTATTAATATACACGTTTAAATTAACAAACAATGACTGGAAGTATTGCTGCAATTGGTGCAGGTTTAGCTGTTATTGGTGCCGGTATCGGTATCGGACAAATTGGTGGTAAAGCCGTTGAAGGTATTGCCCGTCAGCCTGAAGCTGCCTCTAAAATCCAAACTAACATGATCATCGCTGCTGCCCTTGTAGAAGGTGTAGCTCTTTTCGCGGTGGTTGTTGCTATGATTGGCTAAGAGAAGAAAAAAGAACAGCCCGGCGCGATTGGCACCGGGGCTGTTCTTTATTTTAAAAATTGAATTTTAAATAAATATTATGGGCTTAGTTGAACCACATATAGGGTTAGTTTTTTGGACAACGATCTCTTTTTTGATCTTGTTATTTATACTGGGCAAATTTGCCTGGAAACCAATTTTAAGCGCAATTAAAGAGCGCGAACGCTTTATTGAAGACGCTTTATTAAAAGCAGAAGCTGCTAAAGAAGAAATGTCTCGTTTAACTAACGAGAATGAAGCTTTATTAAAACAAGCCCGTGCAGAGCGTGATGTAATATTACACGAAGCCAAAAAGCTTAAAGATCAAATAATAAGCGATGCTAAAGAAGCTGCACACACAGAAGGTGCACGCATGATAGAGATGGCCCGTATAGAGATCAACAGCCAAAAAGCTATTGCATTGGCTGATGTGAAAAACCAGGTAGCATCATTATCATTAGAGATTGCTGAGAAAGTTTTGAAACAACAACTAGCAGATCAGGATAAACAAGATGAGTTGGTTAGCCAGCTTCTAAGAGAAGTTAAATTATAATATCGAATTTCGGATTTTCGATTTCGGATTTAGAAATTGAAAAATTGGAATTTGAATAAGTAATTAAATAGGTGAATTAAAGGATAAGTAAATTCGAAATTGAACATCCGAAATCCGAAATAACAATGTCAGAATTAACGGTAGCAGCCAGGTACGCCAAATCAATCATTGATCTTTCGCAAGAGCAAAAATCTCTTGAGGACGTAAATAATGATATGATTTTTTTCCTGAAAACCTTAAAGGCAAACCCGCAGTTAATTGCGGTTTTAAGTAATCCTATCATATCGCACGCTAAAAAATTAAATATCCTTACCGCGTTATTTGAAGGTAAGGTACATAAAGTTTCTATAGCGTTTTATAAGCTGATGATAAACAAGGGCCGTGGCGAAGTATTATATACTACAGCGCACGAGTTTATTAACCAGTATGATACGCTAAAGCATATTACGCAAGCTACTGTTGTATCTGCAACCCCGTTATCGGCAGCTAACCAGGCCAAGATATTAGCCGAAGTAAAAGCATCGGTAGGTGGCGATGTGGTATTAGAAACAACGGTTGACCCTGAGTTAATTGGCGGTTTTGTTTTAACCGTTGGCGACAGGCAGATAGATACCAGTATTGCAAATAACTTAAAGAAATTGAAAAAGAACTTTGCCCAAGGCATTGTTTAATTGAATAATTAAAATCTCAAAATTAAAATAAACTATGGTAGAGGTAAGACCAGATGAAGTATCGGCAATATTGCGTCAGCAGTTGGCGGGTTTCAAGTCAGAATCTGAATTAGAAGAAGTGGGTACCGTGCTCCAGGTGGGCGATGGTATTGCACGTGTTTATGGTTTAACCAAAGTACAATCAGGCGAGTTGGTTGAGTTTGACAATGGCTTACAAGGCATTGTATTAAACTTAGAAGAAGATAACGTTGGTGTTGTATTATTGGGCCAGTCTGACGAAATTAAAGAAGGCGATACTGTTAAACGTACCAAAAAAATTGCTTCTATTAACGTAGGTGAAGGTATGCTTGGCCGTGTTGTAAACACATTGGGCGAACCTATTGACGGTAAAGGACCAATTGCAGGAAAGACTTACGAAATGCCTTTAGAGCGTAAAGCTCCGGGTGTTATCTATCGCCAGCCGGTAACCGAGCCATTACAAACAGGTATCAAAGCTATCGACGCGATGATCCCTATCGGTCGTGGCCAGCGTGAGTTGGTTATTGGCGATCGCCAGACAGGTAAAACCGCGGTTTGTATCGATACCATCATCAACCAAAAAGAATTTTATGATGCCGGCAAACCGGTTATCTGTATATATGTAGCTTGCGGTCAAAAAGCATCTACAGTAGCAAACATTGTACGCGCGTTGGAAGAAAAAGGTGCTATGCCTTATTCTATCATCGTTGCGGCTAACGCGTCAGACTCTGCAACTATGCAGTTCTTTGCTCCGTTTGCAGGTGCTGCAATTGGCGAGTATTTCCGCGATACAGGTCGTCCGGCTTTGATCGTTTATGATGACTTGTCAAAACAAGCGGTAGCTTACCGTGAGGTATCTTTATTATTACGTCGTCCACCGGGCCGTGAGGCATATCCAGGTGACGTGTTTTACCTGCACAGCCGTTTATTAGAGCGTGCCGCTAAGATCAACGCTAATGATTCTATCGCGCAAGCGATGAATGATTTGCCCGAGTCTATCCGTGGTATCGTTAAAGGTGGCGGTTCATTAACTGCATTGCCTATCATCGAAACTCAGGCAGGTGACGTATCAGCTTATATCCCAACCAACGTAATTTCGATTACTGATGGTCAGATCTTCCTGGAGTCTAACTTGTTTAACGCAGGTGTTCGTCCGGCTATTAACGTAGGTATCTCGGTATCTCGTGTAGGTGGTAACGCACAGATCAAATCAATGAAGAAAGTAGCCGGTACTTTAAAACTGGATCAGGCTCAATACCGCGAGTTAGAGGCTTTCTCTAAATTTGGATCAGACTTAGATGCTTCAACTAAAAACGTATTAGATAAAGGTGCCCGTAACGTAGAGATCTTGAAACAAGGTCAATACTCGCCGGTATCTGTTGAAAAACAAGTAGCTATTATTTACTTAGGTACTAAAAACTTAATGCGTAGCGTACCGATAAACAAAATACGTGAGTTTGAAAGCGAATATACAACCCAGTTAGAACAACGTCACCCGGAAGTACTTGCTGCATTAAAAGCAGGTAAGTTTGATGACCAATTAACAGGCGTACTGGAAACAGTAGCTAAAGAACTGGCAGCGAATTATAATTAATTAGTATTGAGTAATGAGTTGTGAGTGTTGAGTGAATACTCAGAACTCACAACCCAAAACTCACCACTCAAAAATAAGAATGGCTAATTTAAAAGAAGTAAGAAACAGGATATCGTCGGTATCATCAACGCAGCAAATCACCAAGGCTATGAAAATGGTTTCGGCGGCTAAGTTGAAACGCGCTACCAACGCTATTGTACAATTACGCCCTTATGCAAATAAGCTGAAGGAATTATTGTCAAACTTGTCTGCAAGTTTAGAGGATGGTTCGTCACCTTTTTTACAGCAGCGTGAGCCGGTAAGTGTATTGGTTGTGGTGGTAACATCAAACCGTGGCCTGGCCGGTGCATTTAATGCCAACGCTATAAAAACCGCTAATAATTTGATCGCCGAGAAATATAGCGAGCAGTTAAAAGCGGGCAATGTATCTATCATTGCTATTGGTAAAAAATCGCAGGAGTTTTATGAGCGCCGTAAATACACCGTTATTGGTAACAATACAGAACTGTATAACAACTTAAACTTCCACAACGCTTCGTTAATTACCGAAAGCATTATGGAAGGCTTTTTAAAGGGACAGTATGACCGTGTTGAAATAGTGTACAACCACTTTAAAAACGCGGCTATGCAATTTTTAATAACCGAGCAATTATTACCGGTTCCAAAAACAGAACTTAAAAAGGAAGAAGTAAAAGCAGCGCCGGTTGATTATATATTGGAGCCTTCGCAAGAAGAGATCATTGCACAACTGATACCTAAGAATATCAGGATCCAATTGTATCGCGCGGTATTAGATTCGGTAGCATCAGAGCATGGCGCACGTATGACAGCAATGGATAAAGCAACCGAAAACGCAGGCGATTTGTTGAAAGCCTTAAAACTTTCATACAACCAGGCACGCCAGGCAGCCATCACTACCGAGCTTACCGAGATTGTAAGTGGTGCAGCAGCGTTGTCATCGAATTAAGCCAGCCCAGCCCCCTCTAAATCTCCCTCGGTAGGGGAGACTTTAAATAACAAACAAAGGCTTCACAATTGTGAAGCCTTTGTTTGTTAAACTGTATTGGAATTAAGCGGCAGTGTTTCAAAAACTTTTTCAGAATAGCTAATAAAAAGTCTCCCCTACCGGGGGAGATTTAGAGGGGGCTGATTATATCAAATCAAACCCAATATCTTTCCTAAAATAGCAACCATCATAATAGATTCTGCTGGCATCGGCGGTTGCTTGTTGTAAGGCATCGAACATATTGTCCTGTAATGATGTAATAGCCAATACCCGTCCGCCGGTTGCTAAAACATCATCGCCTTGTTGGGTAGTGCCCGCCTGGAACACATGCGAGCCGCGAACATTTTCCATGCCGGTTATAGCTTTGTTCTTTAGATATTCGCCGGGATAGCCGCCTGCAACGCACACTACGGTCGCGGCAACTTTGTTGGATATGATGAGTTCTTTTTCGTTCAGGTTGCCCCCGGCTACGCCTAATAGCAGTTCTACAAAATCAGATTCAATACGTGGTAGTACGCTTTCCGTTTCCGGGTCGCCCATGCGGCAGTTGTATTCAATCATGTATGGGTCGCCGTCGCAGTTCATCAGGCCGATGAAGATAAAACCTTTGTAGGGGATGCCTTCCGCTTTTAAGCCTTCGATGGTTGGAATGATAACACGATCCTCAACTTTCTTTATGAACTCAGCATCCGCAAACGGAACCGGTGATACAGAACCCATGCCACCGGTGTTTAGGCCGGTATCGCCCTCGCCAATGCGTTTATAATCTTTTGCTGATGGTAATATTTTGTAATTGTCGCCATCGGTCAGTACAAATACCGATAACTCTATACCACTTAAAAACTGTTCGATCACCACCTTAGCACTTGCCGCGCCAAATTTAGCTTCGGTAAGCATTTCTTTTAGTTCCTGTTGTGCCTCTTCAAGTGTCGCGCAAATTAATACGCCTTTGCCTGCGGCTAGCCCGTCTGCCTTTAAAACAATGGGTAAGCCTATGGTTGGCAGGTAAGCTAACCCTTCCTGTAAAGTATCGGCAGTGAAAGTTTGCGATGCCGCCGCCGGGATATTATGGCGGGTCATGAATTGTTTAGAGAAATCCTTGCTGCCCTCTAATTGTGCCCCCTCGGCTTGCGGACCGATAACCGGGATGTTTTTTAACTGCTCATCCGCCAGGAAAAAATCGTGAACGCCTCTAACCAATGGTTCTTCGGGGCCAACCAGTACCAGGTTAATGCCGTTACTTAAAACACATTGCTTAATACCCTCAAAATCATTTACGCCAATATTTACATTGGTGCCATACTGGCCCGTGCCGGCATTACCGGGGGCAATAAAAAGTTGATTGCATTTGGGGCTTTGCGCTAATTTCCAGGCGAAGGCACTTTCCCTTCCGCCTGAGCCGAGGATCAGGATATTCATAGGGCGCAAAGATAATTATTTGGAGATAGGTTGTAATATTTATAAATTAGATTACAATTTAAACCTATAGAATAAGGCGTTTAATAAC
>DHIR01000080.1 GCA_002403905.1 Mucilaginibacter sp. UBA4741 | reverse complement strand
TGGTTTATGATACGGCCTCTTTTATTTGGCGATATATTCATTTCTGAAAATTTTTAGCCCGGCAGGTAATGACGTCGGGCATACCACATTCACATCAATCAATAAGTGTCTAAGTTTTTTGCAATCACTCAATGTTGGTGGCATCAATGTTAGTTTTGCTCGGGAAACAAATAGCATCTCTAATTCGGTGTATTTGCCAATATGTTCCGGCAGTGCCATTAACGGATTTGCATCCAAATACAGTTTTTTTAAATGATATCCGGTCCCGGTAACATCAGGAATATAAGATATGTGATTTATACCCAATTTAACAATTTCCACACTATGGTTATCCTGCAAACCGGGAGGATATGCAGTTAGTTCGTTTTCAGAAAGACCTACATACTTTAGTTTTTTTAAATTTTGCCAACCTTCGGGTACCGATGTTAGCTCATTACCGTCAGCATAAATATATTCAAGTTGGGTTAAGCGGGTAATTGCATTTGGTAGCTCAGTTATACCATTCTGGCGCATGTTAAGCGTTTTTAAATTATTACAGGTAAAGCAATTTACCGGTGGCAGTTGTGTTAATTCATTGTTTGCTACGTTTAAATATTCCAGCAGTGGTAGTTTAAATATGCTCGCCGGCAACGCTGTTAATGAATTGTATTTTAACGATAGTCTTTTTAGCACGGGCAATTTATCAAAGACATCAGGCAGCATAGTGAAATTGCAACTAACAAGCGATAAAGCCTCTAAATTTTTAAAACCGGTTATCAGTTCCATCGCCTTAAATAGTCGCTGCCGGTTTTTAAATGGAGTGTTAATAGTAAGGTCTGTGAGGTTTTTGAGCAGTTTTAAACCTTCAAAAGAAAAGGTGCTGTCTAAAGGTAGAAGTAATGATAATCTTTTTAATTGGACCAGGCTGCCAATTTTATTAACCAGTGCGGTAGCCTGAAAGTTCCATCCTTCAATTTGCAGGTCTGATAGTTGTGTGAATTTTCCGATAACTGCGGTGTCTCTCAACTTAGTGTATTCAAGGTCGAGTTTTCTTAATGATTTGATTTTTGACATTGCCAGTAGTGATCGCTCATTATCAGTGGGCTCTCGCGGTACTTCTCTCACGTATGCAGTTCGCCAATTAGTTTTGCTTAGATCAAGCCCTTTTACATTTATAGTACTTAGCCGGACTGTAGTTACTTGTGTGATTGAACTTAAAACTGGCGGTAACTCCCATCTATAATCGGTAAAGACAAGTGTCTGTAAGTTTTTTAATGCAGATACTTTGGTTAAAGCATCTGCCATATCTAACTTATCAATAAAAGAAAATTCAATCCCTTTTAGCTGTTGTAGTTGTGTTATCTCAATAGGTAGTTTATACTCGGCGGTGTTTCCTGATCCGTAACGGTCAATGATTTTTAAATATTGCAAGTTGGGGCATTGGGACAATAATTTGAAGATGGCGGGTAAGTCAGGGCGCAAATAGTTGTTTATTTCAACGGCGTAAAGCTTGTTTTGTCCTCCCTTTTTTATAAAGAGTTCCAATTCAGTGGGGTTTTTTATGTCGTTGATTATCAATGAGTCCCTTTGTACGTACATTTCAACAGCATTGCTGTCGTAGATAGTAGTATGGCTGCTCTCAGAAGACAATTCCTGATAAAACCTTTCCGTGTCCTGAGCAAAAGTTTGCCCTGTAAAAAAAGTCAGTACGAAAAGTAGATATAGTTTAGGTTTTAACATCGCTTGAAGTTATAAATTCTTTCTGAAACCTTTTGTCTTTTATTATGTACAGCCATACTTTTTTACTGAACAACCCGCATTGTCATAAACGGGTAAATGGACGGTCATTTATTAATCATTTGATTAATTTGGTAACAATAGCGTAACAATTAGGACTAATTTTGTATATAATTTTGAAGCAGTAAAGAAAAGGCACAACAATTGAATACATCATCACATGAAACATCTAACCGGAACTACCACATACATACGCACATCAATAGTTGAGTGGGTATTTTACAAAGGCCCAACGCTTTTTGTATCTATATACGGACGCTAAAAATTTGTAACTTCGTGCTTCATTATGAAGTTACACGATCTATACATAGAGGCCTATAGTTGGCTGATTATAAACGGACTTAAACTAATAATTGGCGTTGCCGTATTATTAATAGGCTTAAAAATCATCAAATTTTTAAGTACTACCATCCGCAACCGGATGAGTAAAAGAGAGGTCCATTCATCATTACAACCATTCTTTCTTAGCCTTGCCATAACAGCTTTATATACATTGCTGATTATTTTGGTTATGACTTTAGTAGGCATTCCGTTTAGTGCCTTTGCAACAATATTGGGCGGTTTTACGGTTGCTGTAGGTTTGGCCTTATCGGGTACCTTCCAAAACTTTGCCGGCGGAGTATTGATTTTATTGCTAAAACCCTTCGAGCTTGATGACAGCATTTTTGCCCAGGGGCAAGAGGGTAAGGTAATATCCATACAAATATTTTACACGGTGCTGCTATCGGTCGATAATAAAACCATTATCATCCCCAACGGAAAACTGTTTAACGAGGTAATTATTAATGTTACCCGCGAAGGCAAACGCCGGCTTGATTTTGAAGTTAAACTGGGTTATTATGTAGATGTTGATCAGGCAAAAAAAATAATGATGGACGCTATCAATTCTGTTCCGGGTGTTTTAAAAACTCCTGCAATAAGGGTGGGCATTATAGCGTTCGAGCTTGAACACGTACGTTATACCGTAAATGTATGGGTAAACCCTGCAGATTTTTTAAATGTTAAAATTGCCTTACAGGAAAAGATCATCAAAGATCTTAAAGCCGGTGGCATTAGGCTGCTGGGTACCTGATAAACTATAACCATGCAACGCGAGCAACTTTCTGTATTTGACATGTTTAAGATAGGCATAGGCCCGTCAAGCTCACATACGCTTGGCCCGTGGCGTGCCGCCCAGCAATTTGTGCAGGTACTTGAGCAGGCCAAAGTATTGCCTTTAGTTACGGAAGTAAAAATATTATTATACGGATCGTTGGCTAAAACCGGCCGGGGGCACGGTACAGATATAGCTATATTGCTTGGCCTAAGTGGCGATGACCCGGTAACCTTCGCTGTTGATGAGGTTACGCCTAAAATAGATCAGATAAAAGCCTCCCATAAATTAGTAATAGGCGGTAAGCACGAAATAAACTTTATGATGGATGACGATCTGTTATTCCTGTTTAAAGAAAGCTTGCCTTATCACCCTAATGCGGTAACATTCCAGGCATTTTTAAATACCGGCAAGGCTATGTCCGAAACCTACTATTCAATAGGTGGCGGTTTTGTGGTAAAAGAAGGCGAGCAAAGTCAGGGTAAAACCGAGGTTGATCTGCCTTTCCCGATTGATACCGCCGGCGACCTGTTACATTGGTGTATTAAAACCGGGCTAAAAATATCAGAAGTAGTAACAGAAAATGAGCTAGCCTGGCGCAGCGAGCAGGAAACCAAAACCGGTGTGTTAAATATTTTTAATGCGATGTCCGAATGTATGTATCGCGGCAGCCATACCAAAGGCAAATTACCCGGCGGGTTAAATGTAGAACGCCGCGCTGCAAACCTCAATAAAAGATTAATAGGTAACAACACCTACAGCAATTTCGACGAATGGGTTACAGCTATAAGACAAACAGGCGGCGGCTTTCAAAATATATTAGACTGGGTAAGCTGTTTCGCATTGGCAGTTAACGAAGAGAATGCATCCTTTGGCCGCGTAGTAACCGCGCCCACCAATGGCGCTGCAGGTGTTATACCTGCGGTATTACAATACTATCTGGTTTTTTGCGATGGTTATAATGATAAGCGGATCATCCAGTTTTTATTAACAGCGTCAGAGATTGGTTGTATATTTAAAAAAGGAGCCACTATATCAGCCGCTATGGGCGGATGCCAGGCCGAGATAGGTGTATCATCAGCAATGGCGGCAGCAGCGCTTACAGAGTGCTTAGGGGGCTCGCAACGGCAGGTAATGATGGCTGCAGAGATTGCCATGGAACATCATCTGGGCTTAACCTGCGACCCGATAGGTGGCTTGGTGCAGGTGCCTTGTATCGAGCGTAACACCATGGGAGCTATCAAAGCCATTACAGCCTCACAATTAGCATTGCAAACCAATCCCGACAACGCTAAAGTAAGTTTGGATGCCGTAGTTAAAACTATGTGGGAAACCGCGCAGGACATGAACTCCAAATACAAAGAAACTGCCGATGGCGGACTGGCAATCAATATCCCGCTAAGTTTACCGGAGTGTTAGCTGGAGGACAAAACTTGCGAAGTTTTAAAAACTTCGCAAGTTTGCTTTGCTGTAATCCCTTACTTCTTAAACAACCTCGAATCAAACAAAAAAGCATCAATGCTTTTTATCTTTACTTTATTAAAAGCGGAATGCCGCGGATTAATCAAGTAGTTATGGTCGCCGGTAACTGTTGCTGATGGCACCTGCAATATTAAATGCGTGTTGCTTCTTATAAAATTATCGCCTATAGTTTGTGTGGCTTTTACAAACGGGTTACTATTCCAGTTTTTGGGAAGGGATTTTAAATCGAGTTCCAGGATGTCATTGTCAGGCACTTCAACACTTGCCAGGAAATAATTGGCAGGGATAATACCAACCGGCACGTGTACCGCAATTTCGACAACTGCTAACGCGCGCGATGCGGCCGTATATAAAATGGGGATGCCTTTGCTGTTCCACCGGCCACCGGTTCTTTCGGCACCGTAGCCCGATATGTCATTAATAAATGCCTGCCTGCTAAGCCGGAAAACGATCATGCCAGTACGCCAAATTCAATGCGCCCTAACTCGTCATAAATAGCCTCAATACCGAAACCTGTATCTAAAAGATCTTTAGGCTTAACGCTGCCCAAAGGTATGCTGATGGTATCCATCCAGGTATAAAAGTTATCGGCTACGCCAAAAACAACTATACCCTTTTTATATAAAAGCTCAATTTGTAATATCCTTTCAGAATAAAGGGGATCAAAAGATTTGTTCTCTTTTTTATAACGTTGGATGGTGCGCTCAGAAAGATGCAGGTATGACGACCACTCCTCAAGGCCAAAATGTATTTGGTTTGATAAATTGTTAAAATAAGGAAATGGCACCCCCTCTCTAACCATATTAGTCAGATCGAATGAATCCTCTTCAGGATGTTTATATAATTTCTCTTTAGCCATACTAATATCATTGACATCTGTCATCAAATTTACGACACTTGTCTAAGATAAACAAATATTTTTGAAATTAGTTTACTTAACTAATTGAGTTTTAACTATCGGAGATTTATAGTGATCGCTTTAGAGTATAATCTCTATATCAAATAATACGGAAATATAGTGTTGAAGGATTTTTTGAACGCGTTTTATATCAACATCGGTACCCAGTTCTTGCTGCATAGACGTTACCGCTTTATCATCAATACCACACGGAATTATGTTTTTAAAATAGGATAGGTCATTATTTACATTAAATGCCAGGCCATGCATAGTAACCCACCGGCTGCAACGTACACCCATAGCACTTATTTTACGGGCACGCTCATTATCCGCATCCAGCCAAACACCGGTATAGCCGGGGTAGCGACCTGCTTTAATACCGTAATCGGCCAGGGTAAGTATTACGGCTTCTTCAAGCGTGCGTAGGTATAAGTGTATATCGGTAAAAAAATTATCCAGGTCAAGTATTGGGTATGCTACTATTTGTCCGGGGCCGTGGTAAGTAATGTCACCACCACGATTAATATGGTAGTAGGTAGCATCGTTGTCTTGAAGTCCTTTTTCATCTAACAATAAATGCTCGGGCTTGCCGCTATTACCCAAAGTGTAAACATGTGGGTGCTCGCAAAAAATCAGGTAGTTAGGCGTCAGGGTATCATCATGGTGATTATCGCCATCTGCAACTGCCAACTGCCGGTTACGTATCTCTATTTTTGAGGCAATAGTATCATTAAACAGCGCTTCCTGTTTGGTCCAGGCTTCTTTATAATCAATTAATCCCCAATCCTGTACTGTTACCTTTTTGTTCTTCATCTCTATCCCTTTACGTAACCTATCATGTAGTCTTCGTACTGCAAATATCCTACGGTATAATCAATTTTGGTGTCGCCTTTGGTTAAAATTGCATTAACCTGACCAGGCTCTGTAAACTCAAATGGGTTAATTAAAATATCATCCATAAATGATACCTCTTTTTGCCCGTTGCATTTATATACAGCTTCTTTAGCGCACCAGCAGGCATATAATTGTTGTATCCTATTGTTAGTACCGATAAAAGCCAGTTCTTTAGGTAATAAAAACCGGGCGGCAATACGCTCTACTTTTTCTTTTACCTGTTCAATATCAATACCTACGGGGCTTTTTTTACTGATCATTACCGCCGCATAATCAAATGAATGGCTTAGCGAGATGTGATAAGGCAGCGATACCAAATAAGGTTTGCCATGTTCATCAACCTTGCAATCAATATATTCATCTGTACGCAGCATTTTGCGCAATAAAACGCGCGTACCTAACCAATGCAGGTGGCGCTTACCGTTGCTTATATTTTCAACAAAAGCCTTTTCATCATTATTTAGCTGTAGCTGATTATACAGATCTTCTGCCTGCTCTTCAATTTTCCAGAGCGCAAATTCTGTATCTTCATCAACCCGTTGCCTGTAAGCTATAGCCATAAAAGTAAATTGCAAATAGTACGACAAACTTAGAGCAAATAATTCTATTTTTAGCCAAATTCCCTTACGTAGTTTTATGATATTGTCTGATAAGCGCATTCTTGAAGAAATTGAAAACGGCCATATTATTATTGAGCCATTTAAACGCGAATGTTTAGGCACAAACTCGTACGATGTACATTTAGGGAAACACCTTGCTACTTACCGGGATAGGGTGTTGGATGCCAAACTGCATAACGAGATTGATAGCTTTGAAATACCAAAGGACGGCTTTGTTTTACAACCAAACACGCTTTATTTAGGTGTAACAGTTGAGTATACCGAAACCCATAAACACGTTCCGTTTTTAGAAGGAAAATCAAGCACTGGCAGATTGGGTATTGATATACACGCTACAGCCGGCAAGGGCGATGTAGGTTTTTGTAATACCTGGACATTAGAAATATCATGCGCCCAGCCTGTAAAGATCTACCCCGGTATGCCCATAGGTCAATTAATATATTTTGTTGTTGAAGGTGATATTGAAACGCTTTACAATACCAAAAATAACGCTAAATATAATAACAAAACTACGCGCCCTGTTGAGAGCATGATGTGGAAGAATAACTTTTAGCCATTCTTCCACCCCAAAAAAAGTTTATTATTCTTTTGCTAAAGTAAATTTACCCCAAAAATCTATTGGGTCGCCAGTTGCTTTAATGTGTTCAGCTGATGTATGGCTTCGTCCGCCACCACCACCCATGCCACCACCGCCTCTTCGTCCGCCACCACCACGCCCGCCACGGCCACCGCCTGCGTTCGTGTTCAGGTTTCCATCCTGGTCGTCAGCTTGTTTTTTTATGGTTGATAGGTCTCCGTTTATTTTAATATTAAAGGCCCATTCATTTTTTTTCAACTCATCAGCATGGAAAAGTTTTAATGGGATAACCTCTTCATAAACCAGGAACCCATGTGTGTCAAAATTAATTGAAACTCTAAAGCCGTACGTGTTTTCCAATGTAAATATATCACTCTCCACATCTTTAAATCCATCTGCTTTAACCCTTTTTAATTTGGTTAAGTTGGCTTCAGCCTTTTTTTCCTGAGCGGTATAATTATCGGCAAAACTTACACTTTCCTGTTCGGCAAACGGAAAAGTGACGCTATAGGTTGGCTTTTTATGCCCTTTAGGGTCAATACTTAAAGTAACCCCTGCTGATAATATGCGAAATTGCTGTATAGGATCAATGGTTTTTAAAACCAGGTACATATTGTCCTTGTCATTTGCTAATGTGTAATTAATTTGCGTTTCGTTATTATAATAGCTAAGGCTATCTCCCCATTCTGCCAGGCTGCCGTCGATAGTAACATGCGTGGGTGCAGGCTTTAAGTTTATGGTTTGTGCAAAGCAAATATTAACACCAAGTAGTTGAAAAATAAAAGCAGCAAAAAAATAAGAATATTTTTTTTTCATGAGAGGTATGTTGTTGAGAATAAACTTAAACAACATTTTGATTTATTTATTAGAGCCTGTTTAAATTTG
>DHIR01000009.1 GCA_002403905.1 Mucilaginibacter sp. UBA4741 | reverse complement strand
GACTTAAACGTATATACCTATAATCTTATTTCTCCATTTGCTCAATAATAGCCTGTGTTACCCCAGTGAAAGAGAACCCGCCGTCATGGAAAAGATTTTGCATGGTAACCATTTTTGTTAAATCAGAGAACAGGGTTACGCAGTAATCAGCGCATTCGTCAGCACTTGCATTTCCTAGCGGACTCATTTTTTCGGCATAATTTATAAAGCCGTCAAATCCTTTAACGCCCGATCCGGCAGTAGTGCGGGTTGGCGATTGTGATACCGTATTGATACGCACTTTCTTTTTGGTGCCATAATAGTAACCAAAGTTACGGGCAATGCTTTCTAACACGGCTTTGTTGTCGCTCATGTCATTATAATCAGGGAATACACGTTGTGAAGCAATGTAACTTAATGCCACAACAGATCCCCACTCGCTTATCGCATCCATTTTCATGGCGGTTTGCAGCACACGGTGCAAGCTTAATGCTGATATATCAAAACCTTTGTGGGTAAACTCATAGTTGTTTTCGTAATAAGGTAGGCCTTTGCGCACGTTAATGCTCATGCCTATAGAGTGTAAAACAAAATCAACAGGTCCGCCAAAATGTTCCATGGCTTGAGTAAATAAAGCTTCAATATCCTCGGCGACAGTAACGTCGGCAGGGATAACCGGGGCCTTAATTTCGTCGGCCAGTTTATTTATGGTTCCCATGCGCAAAGCTATAGGAGCATTGGTTAATACAATTTGGGCGCCCTCTGCATAGCAATGCTGAGCGGTTTTCCAGGCGATAGAGTTCTCGTCTAATGCGCCAAAAATTATTCCTTTTTTGCCTTTTAATAAATTATAAGCCATGTTTTGATTTTCGTTTATAATGGGGGCAAAGGTAGTTATTTACTCTATTACAATTAAATATAAAAACAAGGTATCCTGCTGTAAAGTAATGGTTGATAAAGGTTAGCTAAATAACGTGAGTTCGGGATAAGGGATAAATATTCAAATTTAAAAAGGCAACTCCTACGGAGTTTATTACACTTTCTTTTTTGCTATAAACACGTGGCTCCGATGGAGCCGCAAGGCAGAAAAGTTCCGTAGGAACTACCTGTTTATAGAAAAACAAATATCAAAACCAAGCCCTGTAGGGGCTTCCTGTCGCTAATTCCTTATCCCGAACTCACGTTAAATAATATTATTTGGCACATAGTTGAAAACATAGCCGCGAAATGCGTTCTTTGGCTTACAATTATTAAAAATGAAAAAGCCTTTTGCCCTTGTAGTTGCGTTAGTAGCCTGTTTTACAATTGCCCGTGCGCAAGACTATGTTAAATATGTAAACACGCTGCAAGGCACATATTCTAACTACGGGCTCTCGTACGGCAGCACTTACCCTACAATTGGCTTACCATTTGCCGAACATTTTTATTCGCCGCAAACCAATAAGAATGGCGAAGGCTGGAAATACCAATACCAGGCGGCGAGATCCGAGGGTTTGAGCAGGTGCACCAATGCAGCCCCTGGATGGGTGATTACGCCGTATTTTCATTAATGCCGGTACAAGGTGAGCTGAAGGTTACGGATGACGACCGTGCCGCCGCGTTTAAGCACGAAAATGAAGTTGCCAAACCAAGCTACTATAAAGTAAAATTTGATAATGGCATGGCCGCCGGTATAACCGTTACCGAGCGGGGCGCACACATGCGTTTTACCTTTACCGGTAAAGCCGATAATTATATAGTTTTTGACGGCTACCGAGGCGATTGCGAATTGCAGATCATCCCCGAAGAACACAAGATCATTGGCTTTGTAACCAACGGTACGTTTATCCCCAAAGGGTTTAAAAACTACTTTGTTATACAATTTAACCAGCCATTTACCGGGTTTGGTACCTGGCAAAAAAAGGATAAGCTGATAACTAAAGACGAAAAAACAAAGAGTGGCAAAGCAATAGGCGCTTACCTTCAATTTAAAAAAGGGACTGTTGTTGAGTGTAAAATGGCATCGTCATACATCAGCGCCGAGCAGGCGCAGCTTAATTTTGATACCGAGTTAAAACCATTTAAAACCTTTGAGCAAACCCAGGCTGCAGCCACAAAAATATGGAACGATATGCTGGGCCGTGTAGCGGTGGAGGGTGGTACAGAGGACGAAAAAGCTACATTTTACTCGTGTTTGTTTAGGGCCAACCTGTTCTCGCGTAAGTTTTATGACTTGGATAAGGCTGGCAAGCCGTATTACTTTAGCCCTTACGATAGTAAGATACACAACGGATACATGTATACTGATAATGGTTTTTGGGACACCTTCAGGGCCCAGTTCCCATTAAGCAATATTCTGCATCCCGAAATGCAAGGCCGTTATATGCAAAGCTTGTTAGACGCGCAACAGCAATATGGCTTCTTCCCGGCGTGGTCAAACCCGGGCATGTCTGGCGTAATGTTGGGTAATCATGCCATGTCATTACTGGCAGATGCCTGGGCAAAAGGCATCCGTACATTCGACCCTAAACAGGCGCTGGACGCTTACCTGCACGAGGCTACCAATAAAGGCCCCTGGGGTGGATCGGACGGGCGCGAAGGCTGGAAAGATTATTTTGAATTAGGTTACGTGCCGAAAGGCGAGGTGTTTGAATATGGTGCCAAAACGCTGGAATATGCTTACGATGATTTTTGCGCCTACAACCTGGCAAAAATGACTGGCAATACATTTTATCAGCAGATCTTTGCCCGCCAGATGTATAATTACAAAAACCTGTACGACCTCGAAGTAGGTTTTATGCGGGGCAAACTACGCAATGGCGATTGGCTGCCTGATTTTGACCCGATAGAATGGGGTGGTCCTTTTACCGAAGGAAACTCATGGCAATATAGCTGGTCGGTTTTTCAGGATGTGAACGGGTTGGTTAAACTGATGGGTGGCGAAGATAAATTTGCCGCCAAGCTGGATACGTTTTTTACGACAAATAGCAATGTTAAAGTAGGCACCTATAAACAACAGATCCACGAGATGACCGAAATGCAGTTGGCCAAAATGGGCCAGTACGCACATGGTAACGAGCCTGATATGCACGTGCCTTATCTATATAATTACATAGGCCAACCCTGGAAAACCCAATATCGTGTGCGGCAGATCATGGATAAACTATACAATGCCGGCCCTAAAGGTTACCCCGGCGATGAAGACCAGGGGCAAATGTCTTCATGGTATGTTATCAGTGCTTTGGGTTTATATAGCGTATGCCCCGGTACAGATCAATACGTAATTGGTAGCCCGGTATTTGGTAAGGCCACCGTCAGTTTAGAAAACGGTAAGAAATTTACCGTGATTGCTAATAACAACAACAAAACTAATGTGTACATACAATCGGCAACCTTAAACGGGAAAGCTTATGATTCCAATTATATTACTTATGCTGATATAATGAATGGTGGGACGCTGGTATTACAGATGGGCGCGCAGCCTAACAAAAGTCGTGGTGTTGCAATGGATGACAGGCCATTCTCCTTATCTACGGTAACGAAGTAAGTTAGTTCTGGTAAACAATCAGCATAGTCAAATCATCATTACCTGCAGGTTTGATACCATGACTGCTGCCGGGCAGGGTTAATATAGCATCGCCGGTTGTAACTGGGATGGGCTTACCATTCATTTGCAGCTCGCCGTTACCGTTTAGGATATAATAGATCTCTTGTGCTTCCTGCAAGTGATAACCAATGGATGACCCCGGATGCAAGATCCGTTTACGGAAAGTAACCTTATTGCCTTTGAATTTACCAAAGAAGGGATAAGCGGTACTCTTACCACCACCATTATGCGGACCTACATCATCAACAGCGATATCCTTTTCATGATCAAGCAC
Source organism: Mucilaginibacter sp. UBA4741 (assembly GCA_002403905.1). Classification (GTDB taxonomy): domain Bacteria; phylum Bacteroidota; class Bacteroidia; order Sphingobacteriales; family Sphingobacteriaceae; genus Mucilaginibacter. The sequence continues at coordinate 15,399 of DHIR01000009.1, read as the reverse complement.
GTAACCTTTATCCTGCTGTTTAAACGTAAATCCCGCCAGGAAAAGTAAGGAGAATGCTAACGCGGTAATTAGAAATGTGGGTAGGTGGAAGTTGAATTTCATGATGATTGATTATTAAAATTTGTCATTTCGAACGAAGAGAGAAATCTATACACACGTTCGCCCACTTGCAATGTATAGATTTCTCCCGTTGGTCGAAATGACATAAGGTGTATTGGACTTATCGTTCCCCTTCAGGGGGTTAGGGGGCTAATAATTCCCTCGCGTTCTGCAACGCGCTCTCGCCCGGTTTATCACCGCTTAGCATTTTGGCTATTTCTAGTATTCGTTCGTTTTTATCTAATTGTTTAATACGGGTGCGGGTGGTGTCAGCCTCATCGTCTTTGTAAACAAAATAATGGCTTTGGCCCTTGCTGGCAATTTGCGGCAAGTGGGTAATGGTTATTACCTGCAGATTGCTAGCTAATTGCTCCATAATCTGGCCCACTTTGTTAGCCACCTCGCCGGATACGCCTGTATCTATCTCATCAAAGATAATAGTAGGCAAGGCCGTGTTTTTAGCGATGAGTGATTTTATGCTCAGCATTAAACGTGATAATTCACCGCCCGATGCTACCTTGCTCATTTCGGCTAAGGCATGACCTTTGTTGGCCGAGAATAAGAAGCGGACTACGTCAGTACCGTTCTCCCCCAAACCCCCTAAAGGGGAGTTACGTCCTGCGGCTTGAATGGTTGATAATTCAATCTTTAAAGCCGAATTAGCCATCCCCATCTCTGCCAAAGTTTGCAGTACCTGCCCCTCAATAACCGGTATAGCTTTTAACCTGTTGGCAGATAATTGATTTGCTAATTCTTCCAATTCTTTTTTATCCAGGCCAATCTGTTGTTGCAGCTTTTCAATTACCTCATCACCAAAAACAGCTTGTTGTATCTTGCCTGAAAGCTCATCTTGCAATTGCAATAACTCGGCATTGGTATTTAGGCGGTGCTTTTTCTGTAGGTTATAGATCAGGCTCAGGCGGGTATTAATATCCGCAGCGCGCGATTCGTTGGTATGGGTGCGTTGTTCTATGTTTTCAATTTCGGCGGCAATGTCTTTTAGCTCGATGATGGTGCTGTTTAGCCGTTCCTGCAATTCTTCTATCTGTGGATTAAACTTTACCAGCGAACCTAATTGCTGTCCCGCTTCGCGCAGTTGCGTTAGCGCGGCGGCATCGCTATCCTGCATCAAATAATTGGCACCAAGCAGGTTGCGTTTTATTTCTTCGGCGTTGTTTAGGGCGTAAAGCTCTTGCTCTAATTGTTCCTGCTCATCTGCTGATAGTCCGGCTTTCTCCAACTCATCATATTGAAACTGGTAATAATCCAGGTCGGCTTTGGCTTTATCACTTTCATCTATCAGCTGCTGTAGTTTGGCGGTAGACTTTTTATAAGCGCGGAATTTAGTCTGATATTCCGTCAACAGCTCAGAATGCTTAGCCACCGAATCAACCACCAATAACTGAAACTCGGGGTCGTTGATCTCCAGCGTAGCATGCTGCGAGTGAATATCAATCAGCTTTTCGCCTAATAACTTTAATGAATTTAAGTTCACCGGCGTATCATTTACAAATGAGCGCGATTTGCCATCGGCAGAAATTTCGCGGCGCAATACGGTTTCTGCCTCGTAGTCAAGGTCGTTATCTTCAAAAAAGGTTTTAAGGTGAAAATTGGCAATTTTAAAGGTGCCTTCAATAACACATTTTTTTTGCTGATTAAAAAAATACCGGCTCTCTGCCCGCTGCCCAAGGATAAGCGATAGCGCGCCTAATATGATAGATTTACCCGCGCCGGTCTCGCCCGTAAGGATATTTAACCCCGCATCGAAACTAATTTCAAGGTTATCAATTAAAGCGTAATTACTTATACTGAGTTTTTGAAGCATAAAAGTGGCCTGTAGTTTTAAGGATACTAAAATACAAAATAGCGATGAGGACAGTGGTGATTTTTGTTTAAATAATACTAACTTTAAATAACCTAACCTCTGGTATCATGAAAAGATTTGCCATTTTTAAAGCTCAATTTTTTATATTTTTTGTTTGTGCAGGAATAATTTCGTTTTCAGCCAATGCTCAAAAACTCCCCAAAGTGCAAACCGTAAGCCTGCGTGCACCAAGCAACATAAAAATAGACGGTAAAACAACAGAATGGAATAATCAGTTTCAGGCTTATAACCCAAACAATCGCCTTTATTATACAATTGCAAATGATGATCAAAATCTTTATTTATTGGTGCAAGCAAGTGATGGATATAGTAGTGAAAAAGCATTATTCGGAATAAAGTTTACCATAAAGCTACCCGACAAAAAAAACGGAAGCGTCGCTATTACCTTTCCAAAACAAAGCGACATGGAGAACACAGAAAAACTAAGAAATACAATTAGCACGGTAAGATACCTAAAAGGCGATACGACTAAAGCAGTTCAGAAAAAGATAGATTCGTTGCAATTATTTGCTAATAGCTTAATAGGTATCACACATAAAGAGATTGTAGTAGAGGGTATAGAAGCTATCCCTGATCCGGTTATTGCGATGTACAATACCGATGGCATTAAAGTCTCAACCCAATTCAATTCGCCGATGCGGTACACCTATGAACTGGCTATACCGCTAAAATATCTGGGTTCGATGATAAACAACGGTCAGAAATTCGATTATAATATTAAAATGCTCGCAATGCCGGAAGTTTCTCCAAATGGTATACCAAACCCTAAAATAGAAATGGTCTCCTTTGGCATAGAAGCCTCGGGGCCAGGTACAAGCAATGCTGAATATTTCGGTTCAAATCAAGGTTTTGTTATAATCCCTACTGATCTTTCAGGAACGTACACTTTGGTTAAAAACTAACCATTTAAATATAAAGGCTTACGAAGTTTTTAAAACTTCGTAAGCCTGATTGTCCTATTAATTTACGTGAGCCTCAGATTTTTTTGGACGCTCTTGAATTGGCGGCGGTGGTGGCACCATCTTTTTTGATTTCTCCAACGGTGGTGGCGGCGGCGGTAAATCTTTCAGCTTTTTATCCTTTCTCGGTCGGTCTAATTTATCCATTTTTTTTAAGCCTTTTAGGTGCTTGTTGATTTTGGTGGTATCACCAAATTTAGCCATGTCTTCCGCCTGCTTTTTAAAATCCGCGCTCTCAAAGTATTTATCCATTTCCACGCCTGCTTTGTCCATGCCTTCCATCTGCTTTTTAAATTCGGGGCTATCATAATATTTACCCATGTTTTCGCCCGCTTTTTGCATTTCGGCAACCTGCTTTTTCCACTCAGGGCCTTCAAAGTATTTATTCATGTCCTGGCCGCTTGCAGCCATTTCCTGTATTTTCTGAATAAACTCAGGCGAAGTGTATGGCTTAACCATAGCCATAATTTGTTTGGTAAACTTAGGGTTGGTAAAAGGCTTAACCATCGCCATAGACCGCTCTACCATCGCCTTTTGCTGTTTCCTAAACTCTGGGCTGTTAAACTTTTTCGCCATCGCCATTGATTGCTCCACCATCGCTTTTTGCTGTTTTTTGAAGGCATCGCTTTGATAAAAATCACGCATTTTCATGTGCATTGAATCATCCATCCGGTAATGCATACCGGCGGCTTTGCTAAAAAACTCTTCCTTATCAGCCGCAGGCAATTCGTTCACATTGTTGTATTCTTTCTTGTTGCCGGCTTCGTCCTCAATAACAATTTTGTATTTCTTTTTGGTGGTGTCGGTAAAGGCGGCTTTTGTGGTATCAGTATATTTAATGCTGATATGCTTTTTATGTTTAGGCGCTACAGGTAGCTTAGGCAATTCTGCCGGGCCGGTAATGGCCGCGGTTACTAGGCGTATGGCAGGCGCGTTCTTAATAATTACTTTACCATTTTTAATTTCCGGGTTTAACCAGGCTATGCTGCTAATGCTGCAGGTAAGGGCCAATACTGTAATTAGTATCGGGCGTATATTTACGGTGTGTGTTTTAGTTTTCATGATACGTTCAATTCGGTTTAATAATTCATACTTTTTGGTGGTAGCGGCAAGGGCCAGTTGCCACTGGTGTTGTTTATTTTCCTCGAGTTTTAACAGGGCTTGTGCATATATAAACGGACTGCCGGTAACGCGCACAACAATATCGTCGCAGCAGTTTTCTCTTTCTTCGTTAATAGCTTTGGCAACTAACCTGGCGAAAGGGTTAAAAAACAACAGTATACCTATAACCTGCTGTATAAAGTTTAACAGGTAATCATTGCGTTTTATGTGGGCCAGTTCATGAAGCAATATTGCCTCAATTTCATCGGTAGTTAAATGGCAGGTGATAGATACCGGCAGCAAAATAATAGGCTTAATAAAGCCCGTAATGCAGGGCACATCAACCCACTCGCTAAAAGCAGCTTGTACAGTTTTGGTAACATTTAGCTGCTTACCCAAACGTTTCACCGTTTGCTCGAACCCGGCATCGCTAATATTTTGGCGGATGCGGTAAATACTGTTCCACGCCAGGGTTAGGCGCAGGGTGTTAAATACCAGCCCGACTACATACAGCATAGTCAAGTAAGGCATATAGCCCGATATAGTAAAGTATAAGCGGTTAGCCGGCGCGTTAACCTCATGCATTAAAGTTGGCAAGGTGATAGGCGCAATTTGCAGCGCGGTGGTTGATAGCCAGTTATAATGCCCCAGCTCTTTAAACAGCGTGACAACAAACCAGCCCAGCATAAACGTTAGCGCACCATAGCTCACCCAATACTTCAAAGCTGCCGACTTACCCGGGAAAACCAACATAAACAACCGCAATGCGATGTAAATAATTAACCCTTGCCACAACGAGTGTACAATTGTGATCCCTAAAACCTGGCTGATGTTGTATAACAGATTTTGCATGATGCTTTTTTTTAAAGTCCATAGACCATGGTCGATAGTCTATAGTTGTTTTTTTATTTAATTCTTCCTTCCCCATGGACCATCGACTATGCACCATGGACATTTTCTTAACCCTGCTTATCTATGGACCATCGACTATGGACCATGGACTAAATCATCCCCCAAACCCCTTCAAATATTCCCTAATCGCATCTATCTCGTCAGACGATGCGCGGTGCTGACCAAGGGCCTGTATCACCAGGTCGGCGGTTGATCCTTTGAAGACCGTGTCAAGGATCTTATCCAGCGCGGTGCCCTGGGCCTGCTCACGGCTTATCACTGCTTTATATAAGTGCGTTTTAGCATTAGTGTCGCGTTCAACTAATCCTTTGTCGGCCATTATCTGCATTAACTTTAAGGTGGTGGTGTACCCGGCATCTTTGGTACGGGTCAGTTCCTCGTGCACATCGCGCACGGTGCATTGGCCCTTTTCCCAAATTATCTGTAAAATTTCAAGCTCGCTTTCTGTTGGTTTCAGTTCCATAATTTTCTCACTCTACGAATATCTTCGTACAAAGATGTACGATAGTTTTCGTATATGCAAATACTTTCAATTATTTTTTTGTTAAAATTTGTTAAAAGTGTTGATGCTGATGTATATAAGGCGTTGAAAAAGCGGGAATGTTACAGCGGGGATGAAGTTTTTGAGTTAGTGGGGATGATTTGGAGAAGGGAAATTGCTGAGTGTGTCTAAGATTTGTGGAGGAGGATTATTGTAGTGAGATTAAGATCTTGGGCGTTTCCCCGCTAGTAGAAGCGGGGCCGTGCTATCCGCTCATACGGCTACAGGCCTTAGGCGCAGGGCAGGTATCCATTTCCATCCCTAACGCGGCCTACGCGGTTGGCCAAAGTCTGAACTAGGATTTTCAAGATTAGAGGATTGCCATGATTTCGATGCAGGGTGTTAAAATTGTCCCTGTCAGCAGAAAAGCTTCGGGCAAGGTCTGATAAAATATGTGGGCCTGTGCGGCGGGAAAGGCATAGCAACTTTTTGCCAAGGCAATGGCCATGTGCGACCTGGAGCAAAAATATTGCAGCCTGTGATTTTATCAGACCTGCCGCGCAAAGGCCCTGAGCGCAAAGAAGCCTATCTGCTGACTTGATTTTTGGTTCTTTTCATCAAGGAAAAGAACAAAGCCAACCCGCGGCGATTGAGCGGGCGGATGCCGGTATTGTGCATACTCTTTATCACATGATCCCCCCCTCGCTTTACAAAGTACGGCAACATCGCCCAATAAAATGGTGGCGCTAGTTTGTCACCACATTTTAAATTAAATTTTTTAACCGGCGGGGCAGTTGCAGTTTAAGGAATGATAAGTGTGCATAAAACTTTGCAAAAAGTGGTGGTTTTTGGTTGTTAAACGGTGGTAAAAGGCGTATAAATGGCGGCTACAGGTGCATATATGGTGGTAATCGGGGAGTTTTGGTAAACAACTATTAATCAAGAAATTAACGCTAAAAAATGTCCTCAAATTTTGAAAATATTTCGCCAGATTTTTCAAAAAAAACACATCAAAAAAAGCCACAAAAAACCGGGGCATTACATCTTTACAATTACCATTATATTTGCATCATCCCCGGATAAAAACCGAGCACCACCATGATCAAAGAAATAGAAATAGTTTGCCCCCCCGGCCAGCAAGACGACCAGGAAGTTTTAAAAAAGCTATCTGCCTCAGCACTAAATATATCCCCGCAAAAAATCACCGCCGTACAAACCCTTAAACGCTCTATCGATGCCCGTGGCCGCCGTGTGGTTTACCGCATGCAGGTTAAGGTTTATATAGACGAGGTTTATCAGCCTCAAACCTATACCCAGCAATACCCTAATGTAAAGAATGGCAAGCCGGTCATTATAGTAGGTGCCGGCCCTGCAGGGTTGTTTGCCGCTTTGCAGTGCATCGAAATGGGTTTGAAGCCTATTGTATTGGAGCGTGGCAAAGCCGTTAAAGATCGCCGCCGCGACCTGGCTAATATCAACAAACAAGGCCTGGTAAACCCCGAAAGTAACTACTGCTTCGGCGAGGGCGGGGCAGGTACGTACTCGGACGGTAAACTGTACACCCGCAGCACCAAGCGCGGCGATGTGAACCAGGTGCTAAAAACCTTTGTAGCCCACGGCGCTACCGAAGATATTTTGGTGGATGCCCGCCCGCACATAGGCACCAATAAACTACCGCAGATCATCACCGCTATCCGCGAGACGATACTAAATGCCGGCGGCGAAGTGATATTTGATGCTAAAGTAACCGAATTGCTGGTTCAGTTTGACAAGATCCAGGGCGTAAGACTGGCATCCGGCGATACGCTGAAAGCCAACGCTGTAATACTGGCGACCGGGCACTCTGCCCGTGACGTGTTCGAGATGCTGCGCCGCCAAAATATATTGATCGAAGCTAAACCCTTTGCGCTGGGTGTACGCATAGAGCATCCGCAGGAAATTATAGACCGCGCCCAATACCACTGCGAATACCGCGGACCCGATCTGCCGCCATCCTACTATAACCTTGTAGAACAGGTGGATGGGCGAGGTGTGTTCTCATTCTGTATGTGCCCCGGTGGCATCATTGCCCCATGCGCTACAGAGGTTAACGAAATTGTGGTGAACGGCTGGAGCCCATCTAAACGAAATAACCCTTTCGCTAACTCGGGCACTGTGGTGCAGATCAATATGGAGGATGTGAAAGGCAGCGATGCAGATCCGTTTAAGATGCTCAACTTTCAAAATAATATAGAGCAATTGGCCTACAAAGCCGGCGGCGGTAAACTGGTTGCCCCCGCGCAGCGGATGTTGGATTTTGTAAACGGGAAACTATCCATAGATCTACCCGAAAACTCCTACCTGCCCGGCACCAAAAGTGTTGAGCTAAAAGAGGTTTTGCCCGATTGGATAAATGACAGGTTACGCCAAGCGCTGCCGCAGTTCGGCAAAAAAATGAAAGGCTATTATACTAATGAAGCGATATTGGTAGGGGTGGAGTCGCGCACATCATCGCCCATAAAAATACCGAGAGATAAAGAGACTTTGCAGCATCCGCAAGTGCAGGGATTATTCCCCTGCGGCGAGGGTGCGGGTTATGCCGGTGGTATAATTTCTGCTGCGATTGATGGGATTAATTGTGCGGTAGCGGCGGGGAAAGTGGTGTAACAAATAGCACCTGCCAAAGTCATAATTACGTGAAAAACCTGAAACCTAAATTTATTGTTCTCTTTATATTGTTATTTGCCAGTACTTTTTTAGGTGTGCCAATAAATGGTGGCGACAAAGGTTGGTTCTTTGCTTTTAGTAATGAAATGATTGTATTTGGGAATACCAGTGAAATAAATTTGCGAACACTTATTTTAGTGTGGATACTGGTTGTTACGCATCTGTCTTTATTTGCCCTGCCATTTATTAAAAAAAATAAACACTTTTTTAAATTATTAGTGGCAATACCTTTATTATACCTGTTATTGCAGGTTGCAATATTTTACTTTATTTTAATTTTGCTGGTGCCATTCATTATTGTATGGGTTATAACACTGGTAGCCTGGAAAAATGACAACGACTGAAAAACTCCTTCACGAACTACAAAAAGTACACAGCGGCCACCCATGGTACGGCTCGCCGGTGTACAATATATTAGAGAAAGTGACTTTTGAAAGTGCTTACGAGCGTGTGGGTCACACGCATACTATTGCCGAGATCATCCTGCACATGGTAAGCTGGACCGAAGAGGTTATGGACCGCCTGAACGAAAAACCTGCCTCATTACCGGTAAGCGGCAACTGGCCGGAAACCGGCGACCCGGACGAGAAAAAATGGGCGATGTGGATTGAAGATCTTAAACTGGTAAACGTAAACCTGGTAAGAACTATCCAGGATTTCCCCGAAGATAAATGGCAAGACCCAATTATTGATGAGCGCGGCGATCAGCCGGTAACTACTAATGAAGAATTGGTATACGGTTTCATACAACATCAGATCTATCACGTCGGTCAAATAGCTTTGTTAACAAGGGTGATTATCGGGTAATACGTGTTGTTTTTTGGAGAAAATAAATTTCCTAAATAAAATGTAACAAAAATGTTGCAACTGCTATATTTGTAGCTATCTTTAAGAAATATCCTAAATATGTCTTCTGTTCGCACGTTTTCTGGTACTGCGGCTTACACTGGTAGCTTTGGTAACACGCAATTGGTTCATTTACTAAAACGTACGCTTTTTGGTGTAAAACAGGCAGATATTTTAAGCTTTACCGCCAAGCCGCTAAATGTGGTGGTTGATGCTTTGTTAACTACCAACGTTCCACCGCCGCCTCCTGTAAATAATTATAACGACAGTAGTTATAATGATGCCAATGTAGCCGCTGGGCAAGCCTGGGTAAGCACCCCTTATACAGATGGCACTGCAGATAGCAGGCGGACCGCCAGCTATAAAGCCTGGTGGTTGGGCCGGATGCTAAATCAGCAGCAAACCATTGAGGAGAAAATGGTGCTTTTTTGGCACAATCATTTCGCCACGCAGACAGTCACCATTGGCGACGCGCGTTATATCTATAAACACAATGCTTTACTACGGCAGTTTGCCCTGGGTAATTTTAAACAACTGGTAAAACAAATTACGCTTGACCCCGCTATGCTTCGCTATTTAAGCGGCTATCAAAATGTAAAGACATCACCAAACGAAAATTACGGACGCGAGTTACAGGAACTGTTCACCATAGGCAAAGGTCCAAACTCAAAATATACAGAAGATGATGTAAAAGCTGCCGCCAGGGTGTTAACAGGTTATACTATTAACGCAACAACTATATCTTCGGGGTTTGATAGTACTAAGCATGATACTGCCAATAAACAATTTTCGCCCTTTTATAATAATAAAACCATTGTAGGTAAAACGGGCACAGGGGGAACAACGGAACTGGATGATATGCTTGATATGATTTTCGGCACCAATGAGTGCGCGCTGTTTATCTGCCGAAAGCTTTACCGTTTTTTTGTTTATTATGTAATTGACGATGCTACCGAAGCGAATGTTATTACACCCTTAGCAGCTATTTTCAGGGCCAATAATTATGAGATAAAACCTGTACTAAAGGCCATTTTTACCAGCGATCATTTTTTTGACCCGCTTAACAGAGGGTGTATAATAAAAAGTCCTATTGATTTGCAGGTAGGCGTTTGTCGTGATTTTAACATCGTTTTCCCTGTAGAGACTGACTATGTTAATGCTTATTACATGTGGGATTATATCCGTGCACAATCTGCCACCATATCCCAAAATATTGGCGATCCGCCTAATGTTGCCGGCTGGCCGGCTTATTATTTGGAACCGCAATACCATGAACTTTGGATAAATACAGATACGCTTCCTAAACGAAACCAGTTTACTGATACCATGATTGGTAACGGTTATACCCGAAACGGTAAAAAGATAGCAATTGATGTTATCGCATTTACAAACGCCTTGCCTAACCCTTTAGACCCGAACGCTTTGGTAACAGACGTGCTGGCGCAATTGTATGTAATAGATGTATCGCAACAGGTTAAAGATTTCTTAAAATCGATATTATTATCGTCACAACTGGCAGATCATTATTGGTATGATGCCTGGTATGCTTATAAATCATTACCAAGTGACGCTTCAAACAAAGCGATAGTCACTACACGGCTCACGGCTTTTTATAAATACATTATGGACCTTCCTGAATATCAACTATCATGAAGAGAAGGGATTTTTTAAGAACCGCAGGCCCGGCAGGTATTATAATGCCCGCGCTTATTAATGGCCATATGTTTAAGGCGTTTGGCCCATCGTCATTAATGTCGGCATTAACTGCCGCGCCTACCGAGACTGACCACGTGTTGGTAATCATACAAATGACCGGCGGCAACGATGGCTTAAACATGGTTGTCCCGCTAGATCAGTATGGAAATTTGGCTAACGCGCGATCAAATATCATCCTGCCACAAAAGAAAATTTTATCGCTTGACGGTACCAGTATGACGGGCCTGCACCCTGCTATGACCGGCTTACAAAGCCTCTATAATGACGGCAAGGTAAAAATTGTACAGTCGGTTGGCTACCCGCAGCCCAATTTCTCGCATTTTAGGGCGACAGACATCTGGTTAACTGGAGCAGACTCAGACAAAGGTGCTTGATACCGGATGGGCCGGGCGCTACCTTAGCCAGGAATATACCAACTACCCGGTAGGTTACCCCAACAGTGTAATGCCCGACCCGCTGGCTATACAAATAGGTTCAACCGTATCGCCTGCTATGCAGGGCCCCGCGGTAAACATGGGTTTGGCTATAACAGATCCTACTAATTTTTATAATTTAATAAACGGCATACAGGATAGCGCACCGCCTACTAACGCTGGTAAAGAATTAACTTACATAAGGCAGGTATCGCAGCAAACCCAGCAATATGGGACGGTCATTAAAGCCGCTGCGGCAAAAGTTACCAAACAAGGAACATATCCAACTGGCAATACGCTAGCAGATCAGCTTAAAATTGTTGCGCGTTTGATTGCTGGCGGTTTAAAGACGCGTGTTTATATGGTAAGTATCGGCAGTTTTGATACCCATGCGGGGCAAGTTAATAATGGCGCTACAGAAACAGGAGCCCATGCTAATCTGCTGCAAAAAACATCAGACGCGGTTAAAGCTTTTATGGATGATTTGAAAGGCCTGGGCGCATCAAAACGTGTAGTAGGGATGACTTTTTCTGAGTTTGGCAGGCGGATAAAATCAAACGCGAGCGCGGGTACCGACCACGGCACTGCGGCACCTTTGTTTTTATTTGGCGATTACGTGCAATCCGGCATATTAGGTACCAGCCCGATTATAGGGGCCACAGTAGGTGGGAATGACAACCTTCCGATGCAGTATGATTTCAGGTCGGTGTACGCATCGGTATTAAAGCATTGGTTCTGCGTGTCTGATGACGTTTTGAACAACATCATGCTCAAAAATTTCCAGGACCTGGCTTGTATAAAAGATACCGCGCCATGCGCATCAGCAATAAAAGATATTGCTAATGCAACGGCCGGCACTAATCTCATCAATAACTATCCAAACCCATTTACAGGGTCAACCACTATAGATTTCGAATCGCAAGGCGGCCATGCTTTGATCCAGATATTTGATTCGCAGGGCCATTTGGTAGGCACATTAATGGATGGTATTGCCGACAAAGGGAGCCATAAAGTTACTTTTGACAGCCAGGGACATCCGCCCGGCCCGTATTACGCGCGTTTACAAAACGGTAGTTTGCAACAGGTGCGGACAATGGTAGTGGCCCGATAGTAACAGTTCCCCCTTCAGGGGGCTAGGGGCTTAGTAAGCCAACTCTTCACACTCAAACCCAGCGTTGTTTAACAGCGACTCGATATATCTTGGCGGCAGATCATGGGATACCACACGCAGTATATTATCACAATCTTCCAGGTCGAAGTTCCATTCTTCAATAGCTTTTACTGACGTTAGTATAGGCTGCACCTGTTGTACATGCTCGGGTTTGTTAACGCTTGTTGTAAATATTAATACATCCATAGTTGTGAGTTTTTGAATGAGTGTAAGCCCCCTCTAAACGGCGTAGCCCTCATGAACACGATAAGAAACCAACACCTTGTGAATAATCTCCCCCGGTAGGGGAGACTTTAATAAAAACCCTCCCTTCCGGGGAGGGTTGGGAGGGGCTTTTTTATTCAACCGGCTTTGCTTCTGTTTCCTTATCAAAAGCATCCCAGTCGCGGTTAAACGGATGGTCATGGCCGCCGCGCCCCCACGGGCCGCAATTTGCACGATCGCGCATTTTTTGTTTAAATTTTTCTTTTTCTTCAGGCGTCATGCTTTTAAAGCGCTCTTCCATTTTTTGGCGCATCCACGGCGCACCGCCGCCGCGTCCGCCCCAACCGCGTCCACCTTTATGGCCAAAGCCAAACAGTATCTTGCATAATATAAATATGCCCATGGCCTGCCAAAAGGTTATAGCAGTAACGTGTAATATATCGGGTAATAAATGGTTCCATAATTGCATCACCGCAAAGCTGATGAGCGAAACGAAGGCGGCTACCGCAATGGGTATAAATACAAACCGGCCTTTATAAAATAAATTTTTCATGTTTTTTTGTTTTAATATTTTGTGATCTCTTGATATAACTGTTGTAACCTGTCGCGCAGATGCAGCACCGCGTACCGCTTGCGCGATACCAGCGTGTTTACATTTACGCCCGTTAACTCTGATATTTCCTGGAAGGTCATGTCTTCCATTTCCTGCCAAATAAATACCTGCTTTTGCTCTTCGGGCAGTTCATCCAGCGCGTTAAATAGCTGCTCCCAAAAAAGGGTGCGCACGTACTCTGTCTCCGGCGTGGCGTCTTCTACCATCAGGAAGTCTTTAAAGCCCGAGGTATCGTCATCGCCATCATCAGCGCTAAACAGGTCGTCAAGTAAAGTTTCTGACTTTTTTTTATGCTTATCTGTGATCTTGTTCCTTGCCACTTTATACAGCCAGGCACCTGTCTGTTCAATTGGTTCAGAATTTACCAGGTTGCTAAACTGGTACCACACATCCTGCAGGATATCTTCCGCATCAGCATCATTCTTAACCCGCTTACGGATAAAGCCAAGCAAATTCTTACCATAAGCTTTAATGGTGCTTATGATATGGCTTTCTCTTTCTTCGGGCATTAATGCTGTTATCAATTTATTACTTGTTTAAAGGTAAAGACGATTCACGTTTAAAAACATTTTAAATTATTTTAATTATTTTTTTGTGACTACATTTTGACTGTCAAAACCGCCAAGTATTACAGCTTGGCGTAATATTTGAATACTATATATTACTATGGCTAACAAAAAAACATTGATACTAGGTGCTACACCAAACCCGGGCAGGTATGCTTACCTAGCGGCTAATCGTTTGGTAAGCCACGGGCATACCATAGTTAACGTAGGTTTAAAATCCGGTGAAGTAGCCGGCGTGCCTATTGAAAAGCCCGAGGCAATACATAATGATATAGATACTATAACCCTATACGTTGGCCCGCAAAACCAGCCATCGCTGTACGATTATATTTTAAATACCAAACCCAAACGCATCATCTTTAATCCCGGAACGGAAAATAGTGCGTTAAGAAAATTGGCTGAGGAAAAGGGAATTGAGACGGAGTATGCCTGTACGTTGGTGTTGTTAAGTATTGGGCAATATTAAACCCCCTAACCCCCTGAAGGGGGAACGAATACTAAATATGTTTTGCGTCTTTTTAGCATATTGTGCGATGTTCTAACTTTGTTCCTTACTACCATTAAGCATCGTCCCGCTATGAGCGGCGGATGTTCATATTGTGTATGTCGATAGTCAACAGAATTATTCAGAGAGGTTTTACACCCACTAACGCCACAAATATCTCCTTAATAGAAAACCTCGCCCCGCAAACAAACTCGTCAGACGCACCATAGTATATAGTAATAATATCGCCATCAACCACGTGTCCGTTGGTAAATACTACGTTGCCAAAGAAGCCGCTTAGCTCGTATTGCTCGGTAGGTATCATAATAGGTTTGTCGGTACGGGCCAATACTTTTGATGGATCGTTCAAATCTAACAGGAAAGCGCCAAGGCAATATTGATGATCATTGTTTGCGCCATGGTAAATTTCCAGCCAGCCTTTTTCTGTTTTTATAGGCGCGGCACCTGCGCCAACGCGCTGGCAGTCCCAATTATCTTTACGGGTTTTAATTATACATTTATGGTTACCCCAGTGTACACCATCCGGCGATTGTGCAAGCCAGATAAAGTTGCCGCCAATATCAACGCTGCTTGGGCGGTGCAGGCAATAATATAGTCCGTTTATCTTTTCTTCGAAAATAGCGCAGTCCTTATTATGCGGTGGGATGATCATGCCATGATTCTCGAATGTTTTCCAGTCGGTAGTGGTACGCATGCCCACGCCAACCCCATTGCCTGATACTGCGGTAAAGGTGAGGTAGTACTTATCCTCCAAGAAAGTAACCCGGCAATCCTCGATCCCAAAAGCCTGTAAATAGCCGGTGCCGAATAAAGGGCCATATCCGTCCGGTTTATAAAAATGCACCCCGTCATCGCTGCACAACAAGCGTAAGTGTGATAGGGTAGTCAGGTAGTCCAGTCCCATATAACGGATCACCCGCGGATCGGTGGTTATCAATTCGGGATGTTCTGACGGCAGTTCTACAATCTCGGTCTTGCCCAAATCATTCAATATCGGGAAAAATATAGAACCTTCCTTTTGTACCGCGTTTTCGGCCACGCGCACTATCAGCCAGGTTTTGCCCTCAAACCTAAATACACCTGGGTTTAGCAGGCATATAATTTGCAGGCCGTCTTCGCTTGCTTTAAGGTCAATAGGAGATAATAATGGATTTTCGGGGAAACGGCGGGCAATGTCTGGCATACTATATAGTGTCTTATGCTGTCTCTTATACACATCTCC
>DHIR01000048.1:11073-11578 GCA_002403905.1 Mucilaginibacter sp. UBA4741 | reverse complement strand
TGATTGTCCTATGTCACTTTCACTGGTTGTTTAGTGGCAGTTTTATTTTTCCTCCTTGATATTGTAGTGAGCCATTGTCACAATAGTTTTAATAATGTTGTCAAGCTCTTTTACCGAAATGTCAAGAAGTTCTATCTGATTTTTATTTTCTTTTGAAAGATTGGATTTGTCGAGGATGCTAATAATTCCCAGAATATTTGCAACAGGTCGTCTTACTTCGTGAGATTGAAAAAAAATAATGTCACTCAGTGCGTCATTTTGCTTTTTGATGAAAATTTCATTTTTCTTTCTTTCACTGATATCCCGTGAACTAATTGAAACCCCAATTAATTTATTGTCTGTATAAACAGGATAATATTCTGTTTTAAACCACAATAAATGGTCATGATGTTGGATTTCGTTTTCTCTTACCACATATTCACCTTGAAGAGCTGCGTCAAAGTCGCTTTTAAAGTTGCTGTCAGTTGTATTAAGGATGTCTTTCGCATAATTAATGATGTTATCG
>DHIR01000048.1:0-10980 GCA_002403905.1 Mucilaginibacter sp. UBA4741 | reverse complement strand
TTGTGGGGTAAACCCGTTTTTTCATCAGCTGTCTTATTGAAGAATAGAATAGTGTAGTCAGGACTAACTAAGAACCGAACAGAATGAGTGCTGTTATAAATTGCGTTTAATATTTCTTCGGATTTTTTAATTTCTTCATCATTTCGTTGAAGTTGTTTCTCTTGATTGGTGCTTTTTGAAGAAAGGAATGTAACAAGATCGTTTTTGAAGACCAATCCTTCAAACTTATTCTGATTTTCAAGAGGTAAAATCTCTGCATTATGTTTGCGCATGGTTTCCAATGCTTCGTCTACTTTACATTCAAATTGGAGGATTGGTTTGTTCGTTAGACAATCAATAACAAGATTGTGCTGGCGTTGCACAATGTCAAGTGGTGTCAGAACGCCTAAATATTCATTGGTGTCTTCATCTAATACGACAATAGCAGAATGGCTAATCAGTTTTTCTCTGATTAAATTGACACCCACACAAGGTTGTGTGGTCTGAAAATTTTTTCGAACAAAGTTACCTACGGGTATCATTGTTTTTCAAATTCAATATTGGTGTATGAAATGGAAACCTTAAAATCAACTTTAACTAGCTCACCTTCAGAGATAAATTGAAAAACTTTTGATTTAAGAATGTCAATAATTTTGTCAGAAGATATTTTAGTTAATATTTTTTTATTGATAAATACAGCTTCCACCCTGCCATCATTAATCTCTATGATGTCAAAGCCGTTTGGCACAAGCAATTCAAATGATTTACCAAGCCCTATTTTACCTTGTGGAGAATTTTTTCCCAAAACTAAAATGTCTTGGAATGGCGGTAATTTAATTTCTTCAAAGCTCAAATCAATTGAGTATTTCATATTTGAATTGTCGTTGTCCATAAAAATTTGATTTAAGGTTTATTTCGGTATTCAGTCTATCGGTTTAATGGTTTTTGTGTCGTTCCCTACGCTTCACCCATAACGTTCAGGTATTGCCAAAATTCGGAAATTCACCAACCATAGTCACTTTTTTAAGCACAGTTATTACGATAATAAGGCTGCTTAATTGTGATTTGTAATTATATCTCTTTTGCCTCAATTTCCTCTTAAACTAACGTAAGAATTACAAGATACAAATAAAAATGGTCTGCAAGACCCAACAGGTAATGAATTCATCTGCAAACGCTCTGTCCAGGGAAAGCTGATCTGAGCTGGCCTGGCTAGGGAATTTGTTTAGCTACAATTCTTTTTTGTGTTAGTAGCATACAGGAAAATTTTCATGAAAATTTGCTTGCAGTACCGAAACCAAGTGTAAATCTATAGCCATATAAGACCAAACGACAAGTAAAACCAGGACGAGACACAGACCACCCGATTCCGGCGCAAGCTGACCACCAATTCCGGCATACTGATCAGGAGACTCCGGGACAAACTGACCACCCTCGACAAGTACAATTCGCTGGTCATGACCAAACTATCCAAACTACCGGATGTAGGTATGATGCAAAGCTTTTTGGTGATGTCGGAAGCAAAGGATGGAACTGCTTATGTGTTGGGGACGTGAAATGAATAAAGGATAAAAAAAGCCCCGGTTACCACACCGGAGCTAACCAATTTTAACCATCTCGGATGAGAAAGTCAGGAGGGATATTATTTCTTGCCGAATACTTCTTTTACCGCATCGAGGTAAGCGTAACCATGTTCTTTATCAGGTTCAAGGTAGCTGCCTTCGGCCCATTCGTTCCAGGCGTTAATAGTGATCAATTTCGGCTGGTTGGGGTGACTATCTACATACGCTTTGGCCTGGATTAAAAACCGTTTAAAGTCTGTAGGATTCGCCGCTGTTACCATACCCTGTACCTTAGCTCCGGGATACCGCGGATTTGGATCCCAGCTGATAGAAACATGCGGGAAAAACGGCACTGTAAATTCCTTGCTGAATTTCGTCCAGCCTTCAATGGCCTTATCGCCCCACCTGTCATACCTGTCCATCGGTACGTAGTGGCACCATTGGTAATTAGTAAGGCTTTTAACGCCCATATCTAAAATGGTATTATTTTGTGTACGGCTCGCATCGCCCGGAGTAGCAGAAAGCCCGCTTGGGATAGCCGACCATAGCACACCCTGAAGGTGAAGGCCCGGAAATCCGGCTTCCTTGGTTTTTTGCGTGAAATATGCTAACGCGTTTTTTGCTTCTTTGATACCACCAAATCCTTTGATAAAGGTAGATAGTTCATAAACGCTAAACACCGGCTCGCCGTTTATTTTATAATAGTTTGGTTTACTGAAATAGTCTTTAATAACATGCGCAATCATTTTATCGAAGGTAGGCCTGTCAACCCCGCCGCGCCAATATATTTTACTCTTATCAGCAGCCGTATAATCCAGGTAGCTGTTATGATCATGATTCGCCCACATCAAATAAAATTTCATTTTTGTATTGTTTGGCGCGCCTAGGAAACCTTTATCTATTCCATTTTCCAGGAACGGCTTTCCATCATACCAGTACCAGTCATAAATAAAAACGTTAACGCCATGTGATACAGCCGCGTCAATCTTTTTAGCCATCACCTTCGGGTCAGACTCATCTGTGTAACCCCACAGCGGCACATGCGGCTGGTTATGGCCCGGGAATTTGGGTTTTGCATTATAGATGGCTTCCCATTCGCCCTTGCCATCTTTAAATACACCAATTTCTTTAAATCGTTCAGCAGGCTGATACGCAGGCCATACATAAGCTGCCACATCGTATTGTTGTTGTTTTGCAGCTTGTGCACTGGCCGATACTACGCTTAGCATAAACATAATTGTAGTAAACAGCATCTTTATAGATCTTTGTCCTTTTATCAGATTCATATGTTAGATTGTTAGAAGCTACCGGTATACATTTGAAGCATACCGATAGCTTGATAGTAAATGTTTAAAAACCGGGGTCTTTTAATTAGATAGAACAAGAATTACTTGTAACCGGGATTTTCAACCAACTTGGGGTTATTAGCTGTCCGGCCATTGGTTATGGGTAAATAATAATTTTCTTGCCTAAACTGCGGTATTCTTGAGGTGCCGTCCACATTATCAATAAACTGTATCAAATACTTTCCGGAGGTTACGTCAAGAATATAGCGTATACCGGACCACCTTATAGACAGGTCGTTCACCGCAGTGCGCCATCTCCTGACATCCCAGTAACGATGCCCCTCAAAAGCAAGTTCAACCTTGCGCTCGTTATGAATCTGATCGCGGGTTACGCTGCCTAAAGCCGCTATTCCGGCCCGGGCACGTACCAGGTTAATTGAAGTTAAAGCATCTCCTGTTTTGCCCAACTCAAAAGCGGCTTCAGCCTGGTTCAGCAAAATTTCGGCATACCTGAAAAGTATCCAGTCTTGTGCAGATGTAGCCCAGCCGCTGTTGGAACCCGCCATGTTATCGTGACTTTCATCCAGGAATTTTAAAATAGCTATCCCTGTTCCCTGGTAATCCTGATCGCCGGTTGCCTGAATGGCATTGTATGCCCCATCGGTCTTAATGGTGCCATCGGGCAAACGTAGGCCTGCGTGGAAATCAAGCTTGGTTCCCTTCCACGAGGTGTTTTGCGTGTAAAAAGTAGCAAAAAAGCGCGGGTCCTTATTGGCCCAAAGCTCATCAGTAGTTACTAACTTATTTTGTAAGGCGGCACGGTCCAGTTTTCCCGAAGTGCCGTCGATATGCTCAAAGGATTCGGCAAACTCAAGATAGGTTTGCTCATACAAACCACGACTCCAGGCCTGGGGCCGTGGGCAGTTAAAAAAGTCGACACACCATCCGTTACCGCCGCTAAGCGCGTTGACGGCATCATGTCGTTTCGCGAAGATTACCTCGCTGTTATTTTTAACCAGAAAAATGTTTCTAAAATTTGTTACCTTATTAGCATCGCCATTGTAAAGAGCGAATTTTCCGCTGCTAATAATCGCCTGCGATGCATCATAGGATTCCTGATAATACTTTTGAGCCATTGCAGTTGGAATACCCACAACGCCGCCTAATTCTACTGTGCCAAATTGAGCAATGCTGCCTGCGTACAATGCGGCACGGCTTTTTAAGGCAAGCGCAGCATATTTACTGGGGCGGCCCAAATTCTCGGCAGTGACTACCTCTGGAAGGTCATTCGCGGATGCATCTATTTCAGCAATTATAAAATCATAGACCTGTTGTTCTGTTGCCCGGGCAGGGTAAAGCGAGCTTTGTGGATCTGAAATGTTTTGAACAGCGGTGATCAACGGCACACCGCCGTAACGTTTAACCATGGCGAAATAACAAAACGCTCTGAGGAAACGCGCTTCGGCCACCTTGGCCTTTACTTCGCCTGCCGAAAGAGGTGACGCTGGTATTTTTTCAAGAAACTCGTTGATTTTTCGCACAACGCCATAGCCCCACCAGTCAAGCAAACCGCCGTTTATATTGAGGTTGCCGTATTTAAAGGTAAAAGCATTACTTGGATTCCAGTCCCTGAATTGCGGGAAACTTTCGTCAGACACGTCATTGATGTCAAAGGCGTTCCAGTAGGCATCTCCGCCAACATAACCGGTTTCATTGCCCATGAAAGACATTTCGGCATAGACCTGGCTAAGATAAGAGTTGATAAGCGCCGGGTCCTTAAAAACATCAGCATCTGATATAATACTTAAGGGGCGTTTGTTAAGTACATCTTTGTTGCAGGAAAAACTTGCGCTGATGCAGATTAAAGCTATTAATGATATGATTTTTTTCATGATCTATTAAAAATTATAAGGTGACATTCAATCCCAATGAAATAGTTCTCTGCTGCGGATAGTAATATCCGGCCTGGCCCGATGGAGCCTCAGGATCTACTCCATATTTACTGAGCGGATTGACAGTTAATAAATTGGTGCCGGCAACATAAACCCTCAGGTTGCGGATACCGGCCTTGCTGATCAGACCTTTGGGTAGGTTATAACCCATAGCTAAAGCTTTCAACCTTACATAACTTGCTTTTTTGAAGTACAAATCAGAGAATAACCCGTTTGATGAAGCGCCTGAAATTCGGGGCGACGCGTCAGCAACGTTATTCTGTTGGGTCCACATGTTGTCATAAAACGCCTGCGAATAGTTGAGTCCACCGTTATACAAATAAGTGGTGCTATAATAGTTAAATGCTCCCTGGATCAGCGATTGCAGATCAAAGTTTTTATACTTTAAATTGATGGTCGCTCCTGCCATCCAGTTTGGCGTGGTGCCGGTACCAATTTGCTGCTGATCACGGAAGTCTAATTTCCCGTCGCCGTTAAGATCCGCGTATTTGACATCGCCGGGCCTTAAGCCAGCGTTGCCACCCGGATAGGTGAATTTAAGGTCGGTAATTTGCTGCTGATTGGTGAACAATCCGTCAGACACATACCCATTGGTTACGTTTGTCCATCTGCCAGATACCTGATTTAACCTGATCTGGTCCGGGTCTGTATAAACAGGCTCTTCATAATGATTCCATTTGGCACGAGACCATGATAAGTTACCGCTAATGTCATAACTAAAGTCGCCAATATTGCCGCTGGTACCCAGGCTCAATTCAAAGCCGCGGTTGTTTTGGCTGTTCAGATTTTCCTGAGGAAGCGCCGAGCCAAAAGTACTTGGAAGCGATAACTGCCGGGTCGCGGGAATACCTGAAAGGGTACGGTAAAATGCCTCAATCGTACCATACAGTTTTCTGTTAAAGAAGGAGAAGTCAGTCCCTACGTTGTAGATCTTAATTTTTTCCCAGGTAAGATCTTGGTTAGCCAGGCCGGTAGACGAGATACCCAACTGGGTACCGGAGCCAATAAGCGATTGATTGGCAAATTGATAGCCTGTAAGGTATTGGAAATTACCCACGTTATCAACACCCGAGCTACCATAACTTGCTCTAAGCTTTAATCCGTCAATAAACTCCAACTTTTTCAGGAAGTTTTCCTGATCCAGGCGCCAGCCTACTGAAATACTTGGAAAGTAACCCCAACGGTCACTTGGTGCAAACTTGGCCGATGCATCTGCCCGCAAGGTGGATTCTATCAAATATTTTGCTTTATAAGAATAGTTTAAACGACCTACATAACTTGCCCGGCCCATCTCTGTCGCCGAACTATTTGCCTGGCTTGCCTGGATGGAACCTGCGTATAATTCCTCAATTGCTGGCGTTAAAAAGTTGTCTCTTCCAGCTAATATAAAGCTGGTATTATAATCAATAACCTCATAGAGTGCCAGGGCGGTAAAGTGGTGGTCCGTATTAAAAGTATGATCATAATTTAAAGAAAGTTGCCCAGTAATGTTGCGGCTTTGTAAATCTTGATATATTAATCTCGCCTGTGTGCCCAAAGAGCCTGCAAGCGCGTAATTCTTGGTCGAATAGTCATAGGTATAGAATGAAAAAGGCTTCGAAAAATTCTTATCGGTAGTAAAAGTTTTGTCGTAGTTTACAAAGGCTTTGGCGCTCAGGCCCTCTATAGCCCTTATTCTATAATCAGCTATAAATGTTCCTTTTATATTCTGCGCGTTATTTCTGGCATAGCCCGCGATCTCTTCATTTGAGATAAGCGCTATACTACCCACACCCTGTGCATTGGCGTACGAGTTTTTACTTGCGTCTGGTAAAGTGGCCGGATAGATAGGTAAGGAGTTCCACAGATCCTGCCATAAGGTGTTTATACCGGCTGCCTGGCCACGAGCGGGCTGTGACCTTGAATCATTAACCGCCGAAAGTAAAAGCTGTATAGAAAGGTCTTTATTCACCTTAGCATCAAGATTCGACTGAAGGTTGTATCTTTTATAACCGCCGCCATTGGTTTTCCACATTGGAGTTTGATTCAGGTAACCAAAAAATCCAAAATATTTAAGCTGCTCACTGCCGCCGCGTACTGATAAATTTTGCTGGTTTTGAGGCGCCCATTTGCGGGTAGCAACATCTTTCCAGTTGGTATTAGGGTAGGCGGGGTCGTTGCCGGCATAAAATTTTTGAATCTGATCCGCCGTATAAGGTGCCGGTTTGCCTTGATTGGTGTAAAACAAATTAGTGATCTCGGCATACTGACCGGAACTAACCGGGTCGCTCATTTTCGTATTACCTTGTAAGGTATATGACGAATTAAATGTGATTTCGGGCTTGCCTTCCTTTCCGCGTTTTGTTGTAACTAATATAACACCGTTTCCTGCACGGGCGCCGTAGATAGAAGCTGCGCCGTCTTTAAGAATACTTATGGTTTCTATTTGGTTAGGATCAATATTATTAAAGTCAGACTCGACACCGTCAACTATCCAAAGCGCCTGGCCAAATCCGCGAATATTGATGGAGGCCTGGTCGGCTCCGGGTTGCCCGCTGGACTGTTGTGCTATTAAACCGGGTAACCGGCCCGCTAATGAGTTAATGGTACTGGCAACCGGAGCCGTGGTTAATTCGGCAGATTTAACAGACGATACCGAGCCCGTAACTGTGGCTTTGCTTTGCGTCCCGTAACCTACCACAACCACTTCACTTAATTTAGTATCTGCGGGTGATAAGCTGGTATTGATCTGGCTTTTTCCGTTTACGGCTACTTCATTACTGCTGTAGCCCACGAAACTGAAAACCAAAATGGCATCGTCATTAACACCCAACAGTGAGTAAGCACCATCCTTGTTGGTGACTGTCCCTGAGGTTGTTCCTTTAACGGTAACAGTAACACCGGGCAGGGGCTGGCCCTTTTCATCAGTCACTACACCACTTATATCTATAGCTTGATTAACGGGGGTAAGTACCGCCTGCTTTTTCTTCGCAACGATCAATATGTTTTTGCCATTCACAACGTAAGTAAACGGCTGGTTTTTAAAAGATTGGGCTAGAACTTTGTTAAATGATTGTTCTTTAGTATTTAAAGTCACCGGAGTAGCCTGGCTGAGCAGCTGATCTTCATACAGAAAATGATAGCCGCTTTGTGCTGTCAGCTCATCCAGCAACTTGTCAAACGATTGATTCTTGACATTGAGGGTTATTTTTTGCGCAAGGCTTGTTGCTGAAACCTGCATAAAGGTGAGCAGACAAATAATAAATGTCAATTTCATCTTCAATAATAAATTATTGCCTCTGCCGGGCATGCGCCGGCAAAGAACTTTAGTAAATTCTTTATACATTTGAATTTTAGGTTTATAAATAATCGGTTTTCGGAAACTGGTTTTTGGCCTAATTCAGTTCTTCGGGCTGATCAATCAGGGGGCGGTAACGACGTTCCCTGATTTGATTTATTAGGCGCATTGTAAAGTGCATTAGTTAGCTTTTACCATGATCCTCCTTCCTTCAATTTTAAATTTTGCTATGCCGATGGTTTCCAGGTAGCTCAGCATTTCGGTGATACTTTGCGTACGCAATACCGAGCCACCTAAAAGTTTATCAGTTTTTTTGCCCTGATATACAACTTCTACATCATACCATCTGGCAATTTTGCGCATAGCGTTTTCAAGGGTTTCTTTTCTGAATGAGAAAAAACCATTTTTCCAGGCAATAGCGTCGTTAGCATTCACCGTTTTAGTTACGATGGAGCTGCCGTTATTCTCCGCAATGGCCTGCTGCCCGGGTACGAGTGTTACTTGTTGCTTGTTTTTAGTTAAGCTTACAGAGCCTTCCAGCAGTGTTGTTTTGGCCGATTGATCATCGTCGTAGGCCGCGATATTGAAATGGGTGCCCAACACCCTAACGTTCATCTTTCCGGCAGCAACGGTAAATGGCAAGTGTTTACTCTTAGCCACTTCAAAATAGCCCTCGCCATTAAGTTCTACATGCCGCTCGGCTCCGGTAAATGAAATTGGAT
Source organism: Mucilaginibacter sp. UBA4741 (assembly GCA_002403905.1). GTDB lineage: Bacteria > Bacteroidota > Bacteroidia > Sphingobacteriales > Sphingobacteriaceae > Mucilaginibacter. The sequence continues at coordinate 2,202 of DHIR01000048.1, read as the reverse complement.
ACCGTAAAGACGATGCCGAGTTTAACCAAACAGAAGTACCATCAGGGAGCATTATGTGGTATTGCCCGCCCCTTGGCGTAATAATGGTGTTATAAACAATTTGATTAACGTTATTTCCCGTAGTGCTTGTTAATTTATACTGTAATTGTCCATTCTTTAATTTGTTGATGGAAACTTTACCATCCTGAATGATGCGCCCATTGGCAACCTGCTCAAGATCAATTTTGTCTCCATTACCAAGAATAAGTATTGCCTTATTTGTTCCCGGAACTATTGGGTGATGTGTTTTCGCTAATTGACCAGGGGGAACATTTACTTTACTACCATTAGGTCCGCTGAAATAATATCCGCCGATACCGCTTAAAAGTAATACTGAAGCCGCTGCAGACCACCATAGGCGCCTAACAGCTGCGCGGCGCCGAGCCAGCGATAGTCTTCTTTCCACCTGCTGAAAAATACGGTCCTTAATTAATTCCTGATCGGAGACAGGCTCGTCATTATCAAATTTTGAAATATCAAACCCGTCTTTATAACGTGTCAATAACGCTATTTCATTTGGGGTAGCGGCGCCCTGCAAATATCTCTTGTAAAGGATAATGTATTCTTCGCTGGTCATAAAATATAATTTGTTATAATCTCGGTTATACCCTTTAAGAGTATTCATAAGGAAAAAACTCCCATACTTTTTTAAATTTTATTGAGGATGCAGCATACCTCGCGGAAAGAAAATAGCCTGAAGTATCAATCAGGACAGTACAGGATGCCAAAAACTGAAAAGAAGCATATATTGGCCTGATAAACCAATTAACAAACTTTTATATATAATAAAGTTGCTTTAATGCAATTGCGTTATAAAGTAAATAGCTACTAGCATGGCTGTTAAAAACGTGGCGTCTTTTACCCAAGATTTGAGCATTACTACCTAATTATTAGTTGACTATGACGAAGGTACCACAAAACGACGAAGAGTTGTGGCGCAATATTCTAGCTGGTGACAGCAAGGCTTTTACAGCATTTTACGACCGTTATTGGCTACAGATGTACAAAGCTGCGTTGCATTATTTAAAAGATGCGGCTGCCGGCGAGGACGTAGTGCAGGAAATTTTTATTACTATATGGAGCAAACGCCAAACGCTTGAGATAAAGAATTTCGCAGCTTATTTAAATTCGGCCACGCGTTATGAGGTTTACCGCAGACTAAAGGTCGCAAAGCAATCAATTTTAGAATTCCACGAGGAAGTTATCACTAAATCAAGTGTAGTCTACAATGAGGGGTATCAAAAACTAAACGAAACCGACAATTCGAATATAATCGATCAATGCTTGAAAGATTTGCCCAAACGAAGCAGAGAAATTTTTTATATGAGCAAAGTTAACCAATTAACCAATACCGAGATAGCGGAGCAATTAGGCATTACTAAGCATACCGTTGAAAATCAGCTAGCCAGAGCGCTAAAGCATTTTAAACTAAATTTGAGCAGATTAACTATAATTATATACTGCCTTACCAGTTTTTTTAAATGATATTTAGCGAAACACTTCTGATCAAACAGACACTAAAACCCGCGACCAACCCCCCATTTTATCGATCGCCCCATTAAATGTAACTCTCCCCCGATTCGAAAGATTGCTTTAATAACTCCAGTGCTTTTTTTGCTCCCTGACTTTTCCGACACGGATCGCGTCTACTAACGCCAGCATATCATAAAGATTTTCATCCGCCAGTACTGCTTTTACCTGGTTAGGATAAAGCGGGTTTATCGCCTGGCCTTTTACTTTTCCATCAGCGCTTGGCCATACGTACTGATCGTCCGCCACAAAAAGATCCTTTAAAACGGGTGCGCTATGAGCGGTTGGCAGTCCTCGTACAACAGACCCCGGTTCAGCAGGGAAAACAAACTTAAGCCCATGCTCAATAAAGTTATATAAGGCAGTTTTAAAAACGACCCGCTTATCAGCACTAATCAATTTAGCGATCATCGAACGGTTCAACGATTCGCTGATCTCTGAATTACTGATAATAAACTACCCGCAAGGTCTTTATTCAACCAGTTTTTATCTGAAGAAATTATTTTCAGGAGCACGACCAGATCATGCGGCCTCATCCCGTTATGTGCTTTCATAATCAAATTTACCAAAATAATTTTCAATTCGCAAATCGCGAATTTCTTTAATTGAATTCAGTAGTGTCCGATAAAAAAT
>DHIR01000008.1 GCA_002403905.1 Mucilaginibacter sp. UBA4741 | reverse complement strand
GGCGTTTTATGCGAAAGTTGCAGCAACCTGGCCGGCGCTATCAGCAAAACATCCATGTACCAATACGATTGTATATTATTGGATATTGGTTTACCCGATGGTGAAGGCTTTACTTTATTAGAGCATTTAAAAGTCAATGGGAAAAATGAAGGCGTACTCATTATTTCGGCGCGAAACTCATTAGATAATAAGATAAAGGGATTAAACCTAGGTGCTGATGATTACCTGATCAAGCCCTTCCACCTGGCCGAATTAAAAGCAAGAATTGACGCTATTTACCGCCGTAAATCTTTTAACACTACCAATTTATTAACTTATGATCTGATAAGCGTTGATCTGCTGGGGCATGAGGTTACTGTAAATGGCATAAATATAATCCTTACCCGTAAAGAGTATGATATGTTGCTGTATTTTATAGCCAACAAAGGCAAGGTGATATCAAAAAACGCCATTGCCGAACATTTATGGGGTGATGAGATTGACCTGGTTGATAGCTTTGATTTTATATATACCCATATTAAGAACATCCGTAAAAAAATAATGGAGGCTGCGCATAAAGATTATATAAAAGCAATATACGGTGTGGGCTATAAATTTTTATAAGAATGAAGTTAGCGGCCCAATACAATAAAGCAACCCTGGTAATTACTTTTATAGTATTGTTTATTGCCGGCTGTGCTTATTATGCAGCTATAAATTATATAGTTAACAAGCAACTTGACCATGATCTGTTAGGTGAAACAGGTGAGGTAGAAGAATATATAAATCTTCATCAACAACTACCTAAACTGTTCGAGGGTGACCAAACTACTTTTACTAAAACTAATATAACCACTTTTAAAATACTTTTTATTGATACACCCTATCATAAAAACCGGGGTAATAAAATTGAACCCGGCCGAGCTATTAAAACTTTGGTAGATGTTAAAGAAGATCATTATATACTAACCATTGTTGAATCAAAAGAAGCTTCAGAGCATTTAACGCAACTAATAATTGGCATTACTGTTTTATTAACGGTAATATTACTATTGATATTAGCGCTAACAAACCGATATATATTTAGCGGTTTATGGAAACCTTTTTACCACATTTTACAACAGTTAAAAGCATTTAATATAGCCGATAGCAATCATACCAATTTACCCACTACTAATATTGATGAGTTCCTACAGTTAAATGATGCTGTAACATCCATGTCTGCAAGAGTTAAAACAGATTATCAAAATCTTAAAACTTTTACAGAAAACGCATCTCACGAAATGCTTACTCCTATTGCTGTAATAACATCAAAATTAGATACACTTATACAGGATGAAAAACTAAAGGCCGAACAGTTTGAACAGATAAATGATATTTATGCGGCAACTAATAAACTATCGCGCTTAAATCAATCACTTTTGCTATTAGTTAAAATTGATAATGATCTGATACAAGATATTGCTACTTTTAATTTAAAGGATGTCATTTTGGAAAAAGAACATCAATTGCAGGAGTTAACTCAAAACAAGGGCATAGAGTTAATACATTTATTGGAGGATAAAGAAATCACCGCCAGCAAATACCTAATTGAAATATTGATAAATAATCTATTTAATAATGCCATAAAGCACAACCCCATCAATGGCAAACTGTATATTAAACTAACAGACAAAGAATTAATATTCCAAAACACCGGCGATCGCGACCCATTGAATAGCGAGGAGATCTTCGAACGATTTAAAAAAGGCAAAAACTCTGATGGTACCGGCCTGGGGTTAACCATAGCTAAAAATATTTGCAGCCAATATCATTACAGGCTTAGTTATAGTTTTGAGGCATCTTTTCACACCTTCCGGATAATTTTTTAAGGGTTTACTATTACTACTTCGGTTTCGGTTAACTCGTTAGCCCTGGTAGATTTATTTAAAAAGGATGGCTTTAACCTACTGATCCAATAGCGCTGGAATATTTTTATGGGTTGTATTTTCCAACCTTTTGCTGCCAGATCATTCACCTTATCTTTAGTAGTATATAGTATAAATGGTTTGGGCGGATAGTTACCGGTTACATCTTCATTCACTGTAATTACAGGCGCATTGCTATAAAAATTCATGGCTGATACATAATCATCTTTAAGCTGCACTACCGGCAAATTTTTAGGGTTATTTTGATTGATAAACATAGCGGCTCCGCTGCCCGATTGATAATGCAGCAATGAACTATAAAACACCATATTTAAATAAACGTTGATAAAAAACGAGGCTAGCAGCGTACGTAAAACAATTTTGGATATGGTATTTGATGTAATTGCCTGCGGTAAAAAAACCAATGCAATTAGCAGTATAAATAAACAGATGGCAATAGCTATCGTAAATGTTTCAGGTTGATAAAAATAGTGCAGTACACCAATAACCACCAAAAGCAACCAAATAACTACCATTTGTATACCGCGTATAACCTTAATACTACTTATTTCCACCAAATTACACAAGTATTGCGCAGTTATAATAGCGAAGAATGGGTACACAATATTTAAATAATGAGGCAGCTGAAATTTTGATGCCGAAAACAGCACGAACGTCAATAACGATCCGCAGATACAATACCACTCGGTAGCTTTAATCTGTTTGCTGCCTTTTTTTATAAATTGGTATATCGCCACAAATAATAAAAGCGACCATGGCAAAAAAGCCCATAAGGTGGTGTGTATAAAAAAGGTTGGGTCGCCGTTACCTTTTATCGGGCCGGTATTAAAAAACCGCCCAAACTGGCTATCCCAAAAAAAGAAGCGCATGCCCGATACATTATGCCTATCAAAGATCAGCTTCTCTGAATGTAGATCAAACTGTTGGTTAAGGCAATATAATTCGGGCAGGATAAATATCAGTACCAGTACAATAGCTATCAACCAGCGTAGATTAAACAATTGCTTCCATTGCCCGGTAATTATAAAATGCCCGGCTATTGCCCCGCCGATAGGGATAATGGCAAACATACCTTTGGTCATGATGGCGCAGGCGGTAAACAAGCATCCCCATAATAATTGCCAGTAATTGCCATTTGCTTTGTGCAGGTGATAAACGGCGGCTATGATCAGTCCCGTTAAATAAGGTTCGGCACGTACATCATTGTTAGAGAGTACAATGTGCTGGGCAGTTAGTAATATCAACACTGCCCATAAACCTGTTTGTTTATTATAAAGTGCCTTACCAAACAAGTAGGTATATAAAGCGCCCATCAGTAAAAACAATATGCCCGGCAGCTTATAGGCCCAGGTTGTAAAGCCAAATAATTTAAAAGAGAACGCGGTAATCCAAAACGGGAAATGGGGTTTATCCAGCCAATCTTTTCCGTAAGCAAACAACTCTACAAAGTCATTGCGCTGTGCCATGGTTTTGGCAATACTTGCATAAAGGGTACCATCGGGGCCGGTTATGGGTACAAACAACCCGCTAAAATTTACGGCGATGGCTATGCCAATAAAAAGGTACAGCCATTTAGCAGCAATCGCGGGGTTTTGTTTATCCATACAGCACGTAAAGGTAAGCAGAGTTTTGCTATTGCCTGATAATGAATTTTTATATTGTCGTTTGTATCGGAATCGTTTCACCAGTATTAAAAAAATAATATTAGATTTATTGGGCCAACATTTCTCAACCTGTTAGCCCACCAATAAAAACCATATGATGAAAAAATTACTTATTGCAGCATTTGCGCTATTAGTAAGCCCCTGCTTAGTGATGGCACAAACCGGGAAGGTATTTGATGACCTATCGCTGCCCAGTAAAATATTAAAAATGGACCGCAAATATGCCATTTACCTACCGCCCGATTATGAAACATCAAACCGCAAATACCCGGTGCTATACTTATTGCATGGATCTGGCGATGACCAGACCGGCTGGGTACAGTTTGGCGAGGTATTGCATATTACCGATAAAGCTATTGCCGATGGCACAGCAACCCCAATGATCATTGTAATGCCTGATGGTAATACCGGTCGCCGTGGTTATTTTAATGATATTAAAGGCGATTGGAACTACGAGGATTTCTTTTTTAAGGAGCTGATACCTTTTATCGAAAAAAAATACCGTGTTAAGGTCGAAAAACGTTCGCGTGCTATTTCAGGGCTATCAATGGGTGGCGGCGGTACCTTTATGTACGCTTTGCATCATCCCGAAATGTTTTCATCAGCGTGCCCGTTAAGCGCGGCGGTGGGGCCATTTACTGTTGAAGATGCGCGTAAAATTGTTACCCGCGCTATCCCTAATGCAACCGACTCTGTAGTAACTAAATATTATAATCAATACAGCGCCATAGCTTTAGTAAACAATATGCCCGAGAGCCAGAAGAAAGCCGTACGCTGGTATATTGATGATGGGGATGACGATTTTTTGTATGAAGGCAACGCAATGGTGCATATTGCCATGCGCAAAAAAGAAATTCCACATGAGTTTAGGATACGTGACGGTGGCCACACCTGGACCTACTGGCGCGCTTCACTACCGAAGGTATTAGAGTTTGTGTCTGATGCTTTTCATCAGTATTAATAAGCCCCTCCCAACCCGTAGGGAGGGCTAAAATACGCCCTGAAAGTCTCCCCTACCGGGGGAGATTTAGAGGGGGCTGGGCTTTTTACTTATACCCTTGCGCCTGTAACTCAAACAACTCGGCATAAATGCCGCCTTTGGCCAAAAGTTCTTCGTGATTTCCTATTTCTTTTAACTCACCTTTTTCTAATACCAGTATTCTGTCGGCCATGCGTACGGTACTAAATCGGTGTGATATTAGTATTGCCGACCGGTCTTTCGTTAGCTCTGCAAAGCGTTGAAAAACCTGGTACTCTGCCCTTGCGTCTAATGCAGAGGTAGGCTCATCCAGTATCAGCAATTGGGCATCGCGCATATAGGCGCGGGCAAGGGCCACCTTTTGCCATTCGCCGCCTGAGAGCTCAACACCATCAGCAAAGCGTTTCCCCAACTGCTGGTCGTAACCACCGGGTAATTTTGCTGCCAGTACATCGGCCAGGCTTTGTTTTGCGGAGCGTTCAATTAATTCGCGATTAGCTATCTGGTTAATATTACCTACCGCTATATTTTGCGCAAACGTCATCTGGTAGCGCAAATAATCCTGGAAAATAACACCCACATTCAACCGCAGATCAATCAGGTCATATTCGCGCAGATCTATCCCGTCTAATAATATCCGGCCCTCGGTGGGGTCATAAAGGCGCGAAAGCAGTTTTACCAGCGTAGTTTTCCCGGCACCGTTCTCGCCAACCAGCGCCAGTTTTTCGCCGGGGAATAAGGTAAAACTAATATGCCGGTTTGCCCAACGTTCTGAATTAAGGTACCTGAAACCAACATCCTCAAAAACAAAACCCTGTTGTATAACTTTAGGAAATGGCAGCGGGTTTGCCGACTGTACTATCTTAGGCTTGATATCGAAAAACTCAAAAAAGTCGCGCAGGTAAATAGCGCCTTGGGATACGGCGCTAAATCTGGTCAAAATGCCCTCCAATAAAGATCGTAGTTGCCTGAAAGAGCCCGCTAAAAATGCCAATTCACCAACCGTAACTTTGCCCTGCACCGTGCTGATGATTATAAAAACATAAGCCGCATAATAGCCAATGCTGCCCAACATAGCAAAAAAGGTCCCCCATAACGACCGTTGGATAGCCAGGCGTTTACTGGCTTTATAAAAGCTATCCGATAATTGCTTAAAGCGCGCAATAATAAAATCAGACAGATCGAAAGTCTTTATTTCTTTAGCCGTTTGGTCGCTCGCGCCTAAATAACGTATATAGTCAAGCTCCCTGCGTTCGGGTGTTTGGCCGCGGGTAAGCAGATAGTTCCTGTCGTTAAAGTAAGACTCGCCTAAAAATGCAGGGATAATTGCGAAGAAAAGTAAAATGATGAGCCAGGGATTAAATGCCATCAACCCAGTTGCTAAAAAAACCATGGTAATAATGTCCTGCAACTGACTCATTATCTGGCTTAATAAAATGGTGCGGCCGGTTGTTTGTTGGCGGGCGCGCTCCAGCTTGTCATAAAATACAGAATCTTCAAACTGGTCAAGGTCGAGCGTAGCCGCATGGTTCATTATCCTAACCGAAGTATAATTACCAAACCTATCACCCAACAAACTTTCTATTAACGTTATTGCACGACTAAGGGCATCTGTAAATATTGCCAAAGCAAATTCGATCCCAACCAATTGCCATAAATAGTGAGTATCACCGTGGGTATGCCTTATCAGGATCACGCCATCAATAATCAGCTTACCTATGTATAACAAAGTTACCGGCATGGCCGATCTTACAATACGCAACACCAAACTAACCACCGTCATTAACGGACTAGTTTGCCAAACCAATTTAAAGAAAGCAGGCAGGTTACGCAGCGCTTGCAGTCGTTCCTTAAACGTTAAGGTTTCTGTATTTGTATTTACTTGCGGACGGGCCATTATTTCTTCACTGTATTTAATAACCGGTAACCTACCAACTCTTCCCAGCGGGCGTTAGCCGGGCGGTAGTAAACCAGTAACTGGTATTCGTTCTCAGTTTCAAAATGGGTACCTTCAATGGGTATGTCATCCGGCTTGCCGGTACGGCTATCAACCCAAACATATTCATAATCATAAACGCCTTGTTTTAAAAACAGGCTGGTAAAGAAGCGTCCTTTAATAGGTTCATAATCCATTTTACTGTTAGCATCCAGCTTATAATCATTAAACTTTCCAACTATATAAGCACTGCCTTCTTTATCAGTTTTATTGGCGGCGAGGCTAAAGTACATGTGCGCGTAATCCGCGTCTTTTTTAGGGTCATAGCCTTCCTGGTTCAGTATAAAAAAGCTACCGTCATTATCGTACTGAAAGGAATACCCAGTCTGGTTACGCAGCGGATCACCCAATAAAACAACCGTATTAGCCGTATCCCGATAGATGTGCCCTACCCTTTCGGAGTTTAATTTAAGGCTGCGGGTATCAAAGCGCCTAAATTCATTACGGCCCGGATAATCGTTTATGCTAACATCATTATAGATCAATTGGGTTCCCCTTATGCCGGTAGGTATGGTATTCCAGGTGGCGGTTTCGGGGCGGGCATTTTGCATAAGCAATACCTTAATATCGTTATTAGGGTTTTGCACATTCAGCCCCGAATAATTAACCTGGAAATTAACTTTCTGGTTAGTTTGCCGTAATGACGGATCATTTGAGGTTACAATATCCGCAGCAACCCCAACTTTATTACCTACCACGTATAACCTGCGGGTAAGTACCATTTTAGTTTTATCGCCATCTTCATAAACCTTTACAATGTAGTTGCCTGATATTTTAGGCGCTACAGTTTCGTTAGGTAGCTTTAGCTCGTAGTGGGTATATTTTTGCAGGGTATTGGTTGAGTAGGTGTAGTCAGTCAGCCTGTCTTCCTGGAAACCCTGCACATATTCGGCAGGCGATATATTGGAGGGGTGCCATTTACTATCGCAATGCTCAATGGAGTAATAATAGTTTTTACTACCGCCGCGCAGGTCGTCAAAGGTCAATAGCACTTGCTCGCCAGATTGTAAAGTAATTTGTGGGAATGAAACTTGTTTTTTAGTATTATAAAACTCGATGGTTTTTATATGGGCATTGTAAACGCTATCTGCATACGGTTGCTGGGAATAGCTCTTTAAGGCGATTATTGTAAATAGAATAAAGAAACCTTTTTTCATACTACAATAATAATCATCAAAGTTGTCATTCTGAGCATAGCGAAGAATCTTATTACTGCGTTTAGTATAGAGTATAAGATTCTTCGCTATGCTCAGA
>DHIR01000208.1 GCA_002403905.1 Mucilaginibacter sp. UBA4741 | reverse complement strand
AATCGGCAAAATGGTAGAAAGTTGGAGAAATGTGATCAAAAATTTTACTGATAGCGGCTATCGTGGAAGACTTATAGAATTAGTTAAAACAAAGTTCCAAATGGAGATGGAAATTATCAAGAGAAACGAACTTCACATCTTTAAAATATTACCCAAAAGATGGGTTGTAGAAAGAACCTTTTCCTGGATTGATAATACGCACTAACAGGAGGAATTCAAAAAACTATGAACGGTTAAATGATACAGGCGTTGCTATGATACATTTATCCGCTATAAGAATTATGTTGAACCGTTTTTAAACAGCTTCTTAGAGATGAACAACTATTGCAAATACCTCAATGTCGGCAACATCGAAAAAGACTGGGGCTTTTTTGTGAATACTGTCGGCTGCGCCAAAGTAGGTCCAAACAAGAACTACCCTAACAACCGTGAGCACCCTATTGGTCATTCATTTACATGGGATAAGGGACGAATCCTGGACGGTTACTATATCGTCTTCATAACAAAAGGAGAGGGTATCCTTGAATCTGCAAAAACCAGGGCAAAGACGGTTAAGGCGGGAACATGTTTTTTTCTTTTCCCCGGCATTTGGCACAGGTATAAGCCGCATCCTCAATCAGGGTGGGAAGAATATTGGTTAGGATTTAATGGGAAGTACCCGCAGGAACTAATGCAAAAAGGAATATTCACAGTCGAAAACCCGTTTATCGAAGTCGGGATGAATGAATACCTATTGTAACTCTTTCATACGCTTATCAAAACTGTTGCTGCAGCCGAACCAGGTTACAGACAATTAATTACCGGAATGACATTGCAAATATTGGGGTTGCTGAATTCGTTATCCAGATTCCACGCTGATCCTACTGATAATCAAACAAAGTTAATCTACAAAGCAAAATTCCTTTTACAAGAGTCCATTGAGAAACCGGTTAACCTGGAAGAAATGGTAAAGGAGTTACCTATGGGTTATTCAAAATTCAGAAAAACATTCAAGAAAATCACAGGGATGTCGCCCAATCAATACCATCTTGATCTGCGATTGACGAAGGCAAAAGAATTATTGATTTCCACCAATTTGACCATTAACCAAATTGCCGGTCAAACGGGTTTTGATTCCTTATTTTATTTTTCCCGGGTATTCAAGAAGAAAAACAATATGTCGCCCAAAGGATTCAGGAACCTTAATGTATAGATCTAAGGATGATTGTGGGTTCAAAACAATTATTGATGCCCGGTCAAACCATATCTTTCAGTTAAAAGTTCCTTCATATAACAATTGATCTCAAACTGGCCTGCAAGCGGTTCGCGGGTAAAGGGCAATGAAGGCATATAAGGAAACGGCCCGAATTCAGTAGTAATAGTGAATATTTTACGATCTGATTGCCTATTTACTTTTACGATTTGGTCCCACCATTCCAGGAACTTATTCAAAGCATAACGCCATTCGGGAGCCCTGGGATCACCTACCTGAGGGCCTTGTTCAAACCCCACCCTCGCATGTATGTGCCGGGTCCGTTTAATGGCTTCACTTACTGTTGCAGAAAAATTTTCGAGCATACTTTCCGTAACACACCAACAAAATTTAAGCTCAATTAATGAAGAAGCTGACTTTTTATGATTTTATTAAAATTGATGAGTATTCTGCAACACCAAAATACTTGCAGTTAGCCAATTCTATCGTTAACGCGATAGAAGCGGCCACGATGGTCCCTGTCATCCTGCCATCGCCGAAGGCAAAATCAAAGTAAAACCGCTAAAGGTCTATCATGGCAAGGTTGGTAGCGGTTTATCAGTTGAGATGTCGGTTAAACACGGAGATGTAACGCTGCTATCGCTGGTGGAAACTGCCGATGGTAAATTGTTGTTCCTGGTGGCTGAAGCAGAATCAGTTGCCGGGCCAATACTGGAGATTGGCAATACCAATAGCCGTTACAAATTTCCTATCGGCGCCAGGAAATTTGTTGAAAGTTGGAACACCCACGGCCCTGCCCATCATTGCGCGATCGGGAAAGGTCATATCGCATCAAAAATAATAAAACTTGGTAACCTGTTAAATATGCAAACAATACAAGTTTGCTAATGGGCTAAAAAGATCAGCAAACTATTACTCAAACATTATTTAACTAACATTACAGTACATAACAGTTATCATTAACTTGTTATTTAGCTTAGCGGTTTATAACCAATTAACCTAATATTCATGCAAGCAATTTTTGGAATTATTTTCCATTTTATCGGCGGTTTTGCGTCCGGTAGTTTTTATATACCCTACAAAAAAGTAAAAGGCTGGGCCTGGGAAAGTTTCTGGATTGTTGGCGGTATTTTTTCATGGTTTATTGTGCCGCCGCTTGCCGCCTGGTTAACTATACCTGGTTTTGCCGAAATTATTAAGCATACTAACGGCCACATTCTAATCCTCACCTACTTCTTTGGTGTGCTTTGGGGCATCGGGGGGCTCACTTATGGGTTGGGCGTAAGATACCTGGATGTAGCATTAGGCAGTTCCATTATATTGGGCTTATGCTCAGTTTTCGGCGCGCTAATCCCTTCGGTTTATTATGATTTTTTTCCAACAGCAGGCAAGGATACCATCACCATTTTGATGACCAGCCACTGGGGACAAATGGTACTGCTTGGCATTGCCGTTTGTGTATTGGGGATCATCATTTGCGGTTATGCCGGTGTAATGAAGGAACGTGAATTGTCTAAAGGCAGGGAGGTAGCCGTTAACAACAAAGAATACAAATTTGGCCTTGGCATATTCGTTGCTATCGTGTCAGGGGTACTCAGCGCCTGCTTTGCCTTTGGTATTGATGCCGGCAAGGTTATGGCTAACGAGGCGAACGAAACATGGAAAGCCATACATCCGGGCAGTGGCGAATTCCTCTTTCAAAACAACGTAACCTATCAATATCCTATTATCTGTTAATGGAGAAAATAAAAAGATAATCAGTACGGTTACCGAGTTAACGGCATACTACAGCGAGGAGTTTCTTACCAACCCTCAAATATCTAATATACATGATATTGATGTTGCCGTTTTAAAGGGCCGTTTTGGCGTCGCCGAAAACGGGGCTGTATGGTTAACTGATCAGGAAATGCGCCAAAGGGCTTTGCCATTCATTTGTCAGCATTTGGCCGTGGATACTTAATGCGGATAACATTATACCAACCATGCACGAGGCCTATGAGCTGATCAGTAAGATTACTTACGATTTCGCGACATTTATAGCTGGCCCATCAAAAACAGCGGATATTGAACAATCGCTGGTAATTGGCGCGCACGGTCCACAGAGCATGACTGTTTTTGTGATGAGTAACAACCAATAATTAAATGAAAGCAGCAAAAACGTTAGGGCAGTTTATCATTGAAAAACAAACAGATTTTCCTTATGCCAAAGGCGAACTTTCGCGTTTGCTATGCGACTTAGGCATTGCCGCAAAAAATGTAAATCGTGAGGTTAATAAAGCTGGATTAGCCAATATTATAGGTGATGCCGGGTCGGTAAACATACAAGGTGAAGGTCAAAAGAAACTGGACATCTATGCCAACGAACAGTTTTTAGCAGCGCTGCAATGTGGAGGCGAGTGCTGTATATTGGTATCAGAGGAAAATGATGATTACATCTATATAGATTCCGAACTTTCTAAAAATGCCAAATACATAGTAGCTATTGACCCGCTGGATGGTTCATCTAACATTGATGTAAATGTGTCTGTAGGCACTATCTTTTCTATTTTTCGCAGAAAGTCTGTTAATGGCAGGGCGACAATTACGGATGTTTTGCAAAAGGGCGTTGACCAGGTTGCGGCCGGATATATCATTTATGGTTCGTCAACCATGCTGGTATATACAACAGGTAAAGGCGTAAACGGATTTACACTTGATCCGTCCATCGGCGAGTTTTGCTTATCGCACCCGGATATGAAAATACCGGTTGATGGTAACATATATTCCATAAACGAAGGTTATTACAGACATTTTCCCGAAGGGATAAAAAAATACATTAAATACTGCCAGGAGGAGGATGTCAAAACGCAAAGACCCTATACGTTGAGGTATACTGGTTCTATGGTTGCTGATCTGCATCGCAGCCTAATAAAAGGCGGCATATTTATTTATCCAATAAGTGCGCAGGCGCCAAAAGGTAAGTTACGTTTGGTATATGAATGTAATCCTATGGCATTTATTGTGGAGCAGGCAGGCGGTGAGGCCTCCAACGGATATTCACGTATAATGGAACTTGCAGTGGAGGAAATGCACCAACGCTCGGCAATTATTATAGGATCAACTAATATGGTATTAAAAGCAGAAGAATTATTACAGAAATATTAAAAAGCAATCTACTCATAAACTTACTTATAACATTTCTATATTAGTATCCGCCTAATACTCAAGTACCCGGACAGCATGTTTNNGTATTGCCGCCTGTATCAGATATACCATGATCCTGTGATGATAAAGGATCTGAAATTGCTGGCTGATACGCTTATACAGCGACCCCACACAGAATCTTTAGAATGGAAGACCGGTGGTATAGTTAACAGGGAATGGGCCTGGTGCGATGCCTTATTTATGGGGCCGCCGCCACTGGCTGATCTTGCAAAAGTGACAGGCGAGATTAAATATATGGATCTATGCAATAAATTATGGTGGAAAACCACAGCCTATTTATACAACCCTGATCAACACCTGTATTTTCGCGACGGATCATTTCTGAATAAAAAAGAAAAAAATGATGAGCCTGTAATGTGGTCAAGAGGTAATGGATGGGTAATGAGTGGCTTGGCTGAAGTAATAAGTTATATGCCCGCTAATTATCCTGAGCGTAACAAGTGGGTTTCTTTATTCAAGGAAATGAGTAACAAAATAGCCTCACTTCAACAAGCTGACGGTACCTGGCATGCCAGTTTGCTTGATCCGTCAAGCTTGCATAGACAAATTATGATGTTCAAAGCGTGGCTAAGGGGTATACATCACCATTGCTCACGTCTGCACAGCTATATAGATGAGTTTTGTTACCGGTTCAACAGGCTCAAGTACCCGGACAGCATGTTTCATAATCTGGTTAAAACGATGTTGGCTACTCCACCGATTTTTTTGCAAAAATCATGGATTATTTAAACGCCTTATTCTAAAGGATGAATAAAAACAAGGGCATTATAAAAATAGCTAAAAAATTATTGAACAGAATACGATTTGTAATGAAGTGCCAAACCGTCTATGTATCAGCAGTCGTTAAATAATAGAAATCACTAATGCAGAGTATGGACTAATCTGTTTTTGTTATCAGGTGGCAAACCGAAGGTTGACTTTTGCAGCCCGCAAGGTGTCTGTTCGGGTAAGATTACGGTTGTCATTTTTTATCAAAATAGAAGGCTTTTGGACATTACTCAAAAGAGGTATCTATGGACAATACCACAAAGTATCAATCAGGCACTTGCAGTCGTACTTAAATGAGTTCACTTTTAAATATAATTACAGAGGAAATAAATCAATGTTCGACATATTAATAAACAAATGTGTCCTGCAAAATATTAACCCTGTCTTATGATGGGCTATTACTCTTTAAAGAGGCTCATTTATCCAATTCAGCAAATCATATTGCTGGCAGGTTGCTCCACAGCAGAGCCTGATTCCTCTTTTGATTTGCATATGAAAGGTAAATAAAAACTTACTGATTTTTATAGTTAGCGGAATTTCTGGCCGAAGACAAGATTATACCTTACCCTCCTTAAGCAACAGAGGGAGGATGAGGTATAATCTTGTGTCTGTGGGATAGAGCAATGTTTGGACCTTATTGTAAAAAGAACAGGTAAAAAAATCATTATTTTCTTTTGTTTATAGTTAAAATCATCTAACTTTATGTTAGTTTAAACCTTTCTTTTCAGCCAGCTCTTTAGCTTTTTCGGCATAATTTCATCATAGGAGATAGTAAAGGCGCTGTTATGCCCTGTTGCTCCCAATTCAGGACCCCGACGCACCTAAAGGCAATGCTGATCAACATTATTTAAGAATGCTGATGCTCCAAAAGCCGAACAGTGATATTTTTCGATTTTGGTAAAAACGCTTATCAATCCAAGAGATACATTAAACAGTTCTCTCATTGAAACCTGAAATTAATGGTCTGTCCAATCAGCGCTGCGGCAGGTTCAATTCGTTGAAAGGGGCAATCGTCGCGAGTATCTTTTCATTGCATAAGCTAGCTATACGGGAGCTCGTGTATCCTTGGTGGATGGCAACAGTGCAGGTTGCGGAATTTGGAACGAAGGCATAATATTGTTTAAAACCAAGCAGTCCGCCCTGCGGACAATTATAAACCGATAAACTAAATTAACATGATGAAAAAAAATTACTTAGTGGCTGTTTAAATTTTGTTTCACAATTATATTATAGCGTATATTGAACGAGATAGGCATCCATTTCAAGGCTAAAATTTTCTAAATTCGATAAAAAAACAACTAAACTTCTAATTAAAAATTGCCATAACAAAATACTTTAATCAAATTTAAACAGGCTCTTATTCTTTTGCTCTATTAAACTTTCTTATACGCCAATGTATATACATTGGCGTATAAGTTATAGTGCTCCTTAATAAGCTTGGGATATTTATTGTTAAGTTGATTCAACAGCCAAAAAGCCTTTCTAATATTTACAGAATTTGTGGGAAAAGAATAAACAATGGCCGATTAACCTCCAAGAGTGCAGGTTGCGGTTAATTGGATGAGTATCTAATATTGAATAAACAGTCGAGAAATCTAATTTTAACTTTATGAAGAAAGAATTTTTACTATTTCATTTATGGAAGAAGTATGGTGTGCTGAGTATATTTATACTCGGTATGTGCATTACGGCTTCCGCTCAAAACCGCTTGAGTATAACCGGCATAGTGGTTGATTCGCTTGATGCAACACCATTGCCTGGGGTTACCGTGATGGTGCAAGGAACCCCCAATGGGATGCAAACGGACCTTAACGGCCGATTCACAATCAAGGTAGATCCTGGAGCCGTGTTGATCTTCAATTTTATAGGTTACCGCAAGCAAAAAGTAGAAGTGAAAGATCAAACTCAGCTCAAAGTTCGGTTAACCCCATCTGCCCAGGATATCAAGGAGGTTGTTGTTGTAGCATATGGTCAGCAAAAGAAAGTTTCCGTAACAGGTGCAATATCGTCTGTGGGCAGGAAAGATCTCTTGCAAAGTTCATCAGCCAGCATTGCAAATTCCCTGGCAGGGCGGTTGCCGGGTTTAACATCTATTCAATCAGGCGGCGGTCAGCCGGGCCGCGATGACGCCACAATGTATCTACGCGGTGCCGCAACTACCAATGGCCAAAATCCGTTGATCCTTATTGACGGAGTGCCGCGCGATAATATCCGAACGATAGATGCGAATGAAGTTGAATCCATAACGGTATTAAAAGATGCTTCGGCAACGGCAGTATTCGGTGTAAGGGGCGCAAACGGTGTTATACTGATCACTACCCGTCGCGGTACCGAAGGCGCAACAGATCTTTCAGTGAACATTGAACAAAGTGCCTCATCATTCACCAGGGAACCGGAACGTCTTCACTCGCTTGATTATATGGCACTCAGAAATGAAGCAGCCAAAAATGATGGCATAGCTACTCCACCATTCAGCTCAGCTATCATGGCTAAATATGCAAATCCTCTGGCAGGCCTTGATCCTAAAGATCCGAACTATAGTCAGAAAGCTAGCATACTGAATTATATGTATCCGGATCATGATTATTATCGTGAATATATATCAAAGTATTCACCTCAGACAAAAGTTGATTTAAATGCCAGCGGTGGAACATCTAAAGTTTCCTATTTTATTAATGCCGACTATTTACACCAGGGCGGCAACTTAAATACTGAATCACCCTCTGTGCTTGGTTACGATCCATCTTCCTGGATGAACCGTTTCAGCTTCAGGTCTAATCTTGATTACAAGATATCAAAGTCATTTAAATCCTTCCTTAACATTGCCAGTTACATTGAGCAGGTTAATATGCCTGCTGCCTGGCTTTACGGAGGAGATACCAATTGGATGATGCGCGATGTGTTGTACCAGGCACAAACAATTCTTCCAATTACTCCCGGCCCTAGAACTATTGATGGTTTTGGTGTGGCGCCAGGGCAAATAGTGGATCCGGGTTACCTGGACAGATCGGCATTTGAAATAATGAACCGAATGGGGTACCGCAATGAGGTTAGGTCAAATCTAAATACATCTTTGGGGATGGACTGGGATTTAGGTAAAGCGGTCACCAAAGGTTTGAGTATTAGGGGTATGATGTCTTATGATTCCAGGTCAACAACAGCAATGCAAGCCGGGAAATCAGAAAGACTATATCTGGCCAATGTAAACGCAGCAACAGATCAGTTGAGCTATGCAGTTAAACGCGGGAATGAAACATTGTTATCATTAACAAAAGCTGACGATTCAAGATACAAAATCAATATTCAGAGCGCCATAAATTACAATCGCAACTTTGGTGGCAAACATGATGTAGGGGCGATGATACTTGGACAACGCGACTATTGGGAAACCACCGCTGGAGAAATTCCTTATAATGTATTAGGTGCAGCTGGCCGATTTACCTACGGGTTTGACAACAGGTATCTTGCAGAAATAGATATGGGCTATAACGGCTCTGAACAGTTTGCACCAGGTAACCGTTATGGCTTTTTTCCTGCTGCATCTGTAGGCTGGGTGATCAGTAACGAGCAATTTCTAAAAAATAGCGACATTTTAACCAGTCTTAAACTAAGAGCTTCTTATGGCATAGTTGGAAACGACCAAATTGGAGCTGCCCGCTTTCTTTATCAAAGTAATATCCAATTGGGAGCAGGCCCCTTGTCAAGTTTAGGCAACGGCCAGGGGGTAAACCAGGGCCTATTAGGAAACCCTAACATTACCTGGGAAAAAGCTAGAAAACAGAATTATGGAGCAGATCTTCAATTGTTTAAAAACCTGGATGCTACTTTTGATTATTTTATCGAGAACAGATCTGATATCCTGATATCCCGTGGTAGTGTTCCTGTATTTCAAGGGGTGCCTCTCAGCAATATCCCGAAGGCAAATCTCGGAAGGGTCGATAATCAAGGTTATGAAATTTCTTTGGCCTATAACAAGCTTTTGACAAGGGATCTCTCCTTTTCGTTCAAAGGCAACTACGCCTATAATCATAACATAGTGAAATTTATAGATGAACCCATCAGTGATGACAGCTATGCTTACAGATACAGAACTACCGGTTTTTCACTGGGCCAACAATGGGGTTACAAAATTGACTATAGCAATGGCAACGGGTATTTTAATTCACAAAAAGAGCTGGATAGTTACCTTGCTAAAACTACCTACGGTTTTGGTTCTCCCCGCGTTGGCGATTTTAAATATGTCGATCTTAACGGAGACGGAGTTATTAATAATAAGGATCTTGCCCCCATCGGTTATTCTAGTATACCGAGTGTTACTTATGGCCTTCAACTGTCAGTAAAATATCGTGCTTTTGAGTTGACTACATTTTTTCAGGGTGTAGGAAAATATTCTAGCACTTATTCACAGCAGGGTGTGTATGAATATATTGGCCAGGGAACCTATTTCGACTATCAAAGGAATGCCTGGACCGCGGAGCGATATGCCAACGGTGATAAAATTACCTATCCGGAATTGAGCACACACAGTACCACCAACCACGTAGCTAATGATTTCTTTATTATGGACCGTTCCTTTATTCGGTTAAAGAATGTAGCGTTAGCTTATACACTTCCTGGCAAAGCACTTAAATATATAGGGGTACAGAAACTGAGAGTTTACCTGAGCGGACAAAATCTGTATACCTGGGACCATCTACGCATGGGACACCTGGATCCGGAAAATAATGACCCGTTAGGATATCCGGTGACACGTATGATGACTTTTGGTGTTAATGCTGGCTTTTAAATTAATAAAGAAATTATGAAAAATAAAAACATAACATTCGTCATACTGGTAGCCATTCTTACACTCGGCTCCTGCAAAAAGGCGCTGGACATGGCTCCCGATGGCAAACTATCCTTTGATGATATATTTTCAGATCCTGTTAAAACAGGAGCTTTCCTGAACAGCTGTTACGCAAATATTCCGATAAAGGGAAACAGGTACTACTTTTGGAGCAGAGGCCCGGTTGTCTGGAGTGATGAGGGCTGGGATACTGATGCTGAAGCGGAACCTAGCCTAATGTCGGGAAGGACATATAATGGTGATGCGTCAGCCGCATATCATCCTGCGGTTGATGTTAGTGCAGATTCGGGAAATGGACTTTACTGGTATAATTATTGGTCTGCTATACGTAACTGCACCTTATTTATCAGCCGAATTAAAACCGCAGCGGTAAGTAATGAAGATGATCGTAGTTGCTGGAATGCTGAAGCGCATGTGCTAAGGGCATATTACTATTCGGAATTGCTTAAATGGTATGGAGCGGTTTTGCCAATTGAGCGCGAACCTTTTGACTTCACCCAGGGTTTTGCGGCTACAAGAAGAGCAAGTTATTATGATTTGGTTAAATTCATTATGGAGGATTGCGATGCGGCGCTTGCTACAAGTCAGCTGCCATGGAGAATAACTATTTCGCAGCAAGGAGGTCGCGTAACTAAAGCACTTGCCGAAGCAATCAAATCAAAAATGATCCTTTTTGCCGCCAGCCCGCTAAACGCTAACGGACTAGACCATTGGGAGGAGGCCTACCAGATAAATAAAACTTCTTTGGCTAACTTGAAGGCAAACGATTACGAGTTGTATAATAAAGTGAATTTACCACAAACTTACCTGACAACCGATGCTTATCTGGGCCCTAATATGGATGTTCATACGGCACTTTACAATGAGTATTTTACACAAACGATGACCTATCCGATAGATAAAGAAACCATATATCAAAGTACAGCATCACAAGGTAATGTGTGGGATATAGACGGGGTTGGTGCCGAGGATGGTTACAAGTCGGGCACATGCCCATCTCAGGAACTGATTGATTCGTATGAAACCATTGATGGTCAGCCTATTCTTGATCTGAACAATCCATATTTAGATGAACAACATACACAGCCAAACTACAATCTTGCAAACACACTGTACAATCCCAATGATCCATATTCAAAGAGGGATCCGCGTTTTTATGCTTCTATTTACTACAACGGGTCAAAGCGCAAAGCGTTGTGGAGTTTTGCTGAAGCACCGGCGTCAGTAGAAAATTATCCCGCGCCAATTGGATATCGTACCCGTGTAATTGCTACTTATGTGGGAGAGCCGCAAACAGGTATTGATCCTTCAATCAGAAAAGCTACGCGTACTGGCTATTTTGAACGTAAATTTTTACATCCAAACTCCGGTAACAATGTTGTAGTGGCCGGCGCCAAATGGAAATTATTCCGCCTTGGAGAAGTTATTTTGGATTTTGCTGAGGCTGCCGCCGAAGCTGGTCATTTATCTGATGCGATAACTGCAGTAAATGAAATCAGAACACGTGCAGGTATGCCTAATTTACAGGTGGGACTGGCTCAGGATGAGCTGATCAGACGGATCAGGAATGAGCGGAGAGTGGAATTGGCAATGGAAGAGAACCGTTATTTTGACATCCGTCGGTGGACTTCACCGGGTGGTAATCTTTCAAAAACTGATAAATGGATAACAGCAATGGAAATTACCAGGCAATCCAACGGAACTTTCAGTTATGCTCGCCGGCCGGTAAGGACAGTAGAACGCTATAATTATACAAACAAATGGCTATGGTTGCCTATACCGCTCAATGAAGCTAACCGCATTAAAGCAATTACAGGACAAGATTGGCAGAATAGCGGTTGGTAACGCTAATGGAGGTCTTTTAAATCTAGCAATGATAAATCTTATGATACATAATAGAACCATCAATATAGCATTGATCCTTGTACTCCTGCTTATTTGTACTTTCGGTACAAAGCTTAGTGCACAGATACTGACAGATTCTGTCAGAGGAAAGGTGTCCGATCAATACGGAAAACCATTAGCAGGCGTAACAGTAAATTCTGAAAATGGGAAAAACGGCACGTCAACCAATTTTTCAGGAGAATATGCCATAAACGTTACTGATAAAAGTAAGTTTCTGATTTTTTCCTACGTTGGCTATTTGCGTCAGCAAGTGACATTCGGTAATCTGAAACAGGGAGATATTAAACTTCAGCCAGACCCATTTAGTTTGGATGAGGTGATCCAGCTTGGCTATACATCTCAACGGCGCCGTGAAATTTCGGGTTCAGTTGCTACTGTAAGCGGCACGGAACTTGAACGGGCGCCGGTAGCAAACCTTACGCAAACTTTACCGGGGCGTTTGGCCGGTTTGTTTACACATGAAACCTATTCAGAGTTATCCCGGGCAAATACAAATACTTACGTCAGGGGCATTTCTTCAGGAAGGCAGTTAGGTCCGCTGGTTATTATAGACGGGGTAGTCAACTCCTATAACAGCAATCAAAGTCTGGATTACATATCAGCCGGTGAGATTGAGTCCATCACGCTACTTAAAGACGCGTCGACAGAAGCCTTATATGGCATTCAGGGAGCAAATGGCGTTATGGTTGTAACTACCAAAAGGGGTAAAAAAGGTGATTTACAAGTGAGTGGGAGGGTCGATCAATCTTTACAGCAGGCAACAACTATACCCACGTTCTATACATCTGCAGAATACGCTGAAATGAGGAACCAGGCTGCCTCGAATGATGGGAGGACACAACTGCCTTTCACTACTCAGCAGATTGAAAGTTTTCGTTCCGGACAAAATCCAGACCTCTATCCCAACAATAACTGGTATAACCGTTACATGAAAAATTTTGCATTAATGGAACGTGTTGGTGTCAATCTGACCGGAGGGAATGATCGGATCCAGTATTTCACCAACCTGAATATTATGCATCAGGGTGGCCAATTTAAAACGGATCAAACCAACTACGATGCTAATGCCAATAACGTGTGGGTGAATTACCGTTCAAATATTGATATGACGTTGAACCGCTATCTCAAAGGTTTCCTGCGTTTAGCTGGTAATATCAAAAGAGAACGTTCATCCGGCCCCGGTAATGCCGCAGTTTACAGCAGTATATTTGATATTCCCCCCACCATGTACGGTCCTGTAACACCACAAATTACTGATCCGGTTACAGGTCAAATAACCGATCCAGGCGGAAAGGTTGTTACTACCGGATCGATGGCGTCGCCAACCTATGGGATGCTTAACCGAACTGGTTATGTACGGAGTACAGTAACTAATATTACCTCTCAGTTTGGACTTGATCTTGACATGAGCTTCCTGACTAAAGGATTGAGTTTATCGGGCTTAATGGCTTATCAAACCAATTCTGTCGGTACGCTGTCAACTACCCAGGATTATGAACGCTGGACGCGCATCGATGATTGGAGTGTGTTAAACTTTGTAAAAAAAGGTTCGCAAAACAACACGCCTCTGGCTTATGGGAAAAGCGCATCGTTCTATTATAATTTAAACTATGATTTCAAATTGTCCTATAGCAGAAGCTTTGGCAAACATCAGATTGACGGTACGGCTTATATGTTCCGTCAGAACCTTAGCACAGCAGATAACCAGTCTCCGGGTTTATTACCTTATAATCGGTTGAGTTCTGGTTTGGAAGCTTCTTACGAATATAATAACCGTTATTTCGCCAAATTCGACCTTGGCTATTCAGGCTCAGAGCAATACGCGCGTAATAGCCGTTATGTGGCCACACCTGCCGTTTCAGCTGCCTGGGTAGTATCTAACGAGGATTTTCTTCGCGAAAATAAGTGGCTCAATAATTTGAAGTTAAGAGCATCGTATGGTAAAACAGCCAATGATCAAAATGGACGGCCTCGTTTCTCCTACCTTGATAATGTTACCGTAACTGGTGGAGGGCCTATTGGGTATTTACAGTATATGATTAATGAACTGCAGGTAGGCAATCCTTTTATTCAAGCAGAGATATCGACCAAACAAAATTATGGGATTGATCTCGGCCTGTTTAATGCTTTATCCCTATCTGTAGATGTATTTAGGGAAAACATGAATAATATGATAGTAAGCTCCGTTTCAACGGTTCCGCTTTATCAGGGAGTACCATTGAATTATTATCCCAGTATAAATGCCGGCACTTTCAAAAACGAGGGATTTGAGATCTCTGCTAATTACAAGAAACCTTTAAGTAAGAACCTGACCGTGTTTGCAGGCGGAATGTTGAGTTATGCTAAAAACACCGTTGTCAATTCTTTTGAGCCACTTAAATCGACAGATTATGCTTACAGAAATTTACAGGATGGTTATTCTGTCGGTCAGCAATTTGGCTACTTGGTTGATTATAGCAACGGTAATGGTTTTTTCAATTCACAGGCGGAAATTACCAACAGCCATTTGACTTACGGATTTGGCCAAATTCGGGTTGGGGATTTGAAATATCGGGATCTTAATAATGACCACATTATTGATGAGCGCGACAAAGCGCCAATTGGCAACGGCGCCATTCCCCGTATTACCTACAGCTTTTCTGGTGGCTTCAGCTATAAAGCGTTTGACTTGAATATGCTGTTCTATGGCGTTGGTAAATATTCTTCATTATATAGCGGAACAGGTATATGGGAAACCGCCTTTGATGGGGTTTACGGGGCTTTAAATAGAGATGCGTGGACACCTGAAAGATATCAGAGTGGTGCAAAAATTACCGCGCCTGCCCTTTCTTATTCAAAATCCGTTAGTCAGGAAGCAAACGATTATTACAGTTATGACCTGTCGTACCTGCGTTTAAAAAACGTAGAATTAGGGTATACTTTGCCAACAACCGTTTCCAAGGCAATATCGGTTAATAAGATTAGGTGTGTATTCAGCGGCCAAAATTTGATTACTTGGGATAACATGAAATCCAAAGACTTTGGGCCTGAGGGCGGAGGCTATACCTCGTTCCCTGTTTACAGGGTGTATAACCTTGGGGTAAATGTTACATTCTAAAAATCGGTTGATATATTATTAAAATATTATTCATATGAAACGAATTAAAAGACTTTTTTTAGCCATAGTTATTCCATCACTGATGTTCTCATGCCAGAAGCAGTTGGATCTACCAACCGATGGTCGTATCACACTGGATCAGGTATTCAGTGATTACAATCGTACCCGTGGGTACCTCAATTCTTGTTATGGTTATGTACCGGCTCCATACATGGACAGGGCCTCGTTTTCCGATGAAGCGGAAGACGCAGATGACGTGACCGCAAATTCTAAATTTAGCAACTGGTATGCGGGCAATGTAACCGCAACAACTTTTGCCACCAATTCACCTGACGGCAGTCCATGGGGGAAGCTTTATCAGGGAATCAGAAAGTGTAACGTTTTTTTAGAAAGCATTCAAACAGCTACTGTTTATGCATCAGACGCCGAGAAATTGTCCTGGACAGCACAGGCACATACATTGCGCGCACTTTATTATTTGCAGTTGATCAAACGCTATGGAGGTGTTCCTATTATTGATAAGCCGTTTGACGTAAATCATAATTTTTCACAGGACAAGCGGGCCTCTTTTTCAGATGTTGTTACATTCATTTTGAATGATTGTGATCAGGCGTTGTTAGTTCCGGCAGTTAGTGTGGGATTCCCATGGGAAATTTATGATAATCAATTCGGTATAATGAGCCGTGCTGTTGCCTATGCCATAAAATCTGAAGCTGTAACGTATGCGGCAAGTCCATTATGGTCTGACGGAAAATACACCTGGGCTAATGCCGCAACCATTACAAGCGAAGCGCTTTCACAATGCCTTGCACATGATTATAGCCTTTTTAATGAGGTACCTGCCGCTAATATTGCACAGAATGGATATGCGCTTTATTTTTTTACTACATCTAATGATTCGCGTACAAGGGATAAAGAAACAATTTACCAAGCCGGCACTCAAATGGCAGTTTGGAGTGCCGCAGGCTTGCCTACAAATCCAGGAATGGTTAAGGCTGGTCCATGCCCAACCCAGGATCTGATTGATAGTTATGAAATGGCCAATGGAGAAGCTCCTATTACTGGCTATTCGGATGGTGATAAACTAGTGCCTGTTATAAACCCAGCCTCTGGTTATACTGAATCAAATCCGTATGTTAACCGCGACCCGCGATTTTATGCTTCTATCTATTATAATGATGCTATTAGATATTTGGACCAACCCGCTGGTAAACATGTACAAACCTATGTTGGCGGGGTTGAAGGAATTTCAAGTTTTAACACCAAGTATACCAGAACAGGCTATTATCTTCGTAAATTCAACAACTTTCAATCTAGACTAAATAACAACGGCGATGGTGCTATCCGCTTATTTCGCCTGGCAGAGCTTTACCTCAATTTCGCGGAAGCAGCATATCAATCCGCAGGTCCGGATGCGGCAGTTACAACCGGAAGTTTCTCTATGAGTGCACGGGATGCGGTCAACGTGGTTCGTTCCAGGGCTGGGATGCCTCCATTTCCTGCAAACATGGCTAAAGATGCGTTTGAAGAAAAATACCGCAACGAACGGCGCATTGAGTTAGCATTTGAAGAGCATCGTTTCTTTGATGTGCGCCGATGGAATATTCTTGCACAGACAGACAAATCGGTAAGAGGAATGAAAATAACCCAAAACGGTTCAACTCTTACATATAGCCGATTTAAATTTCCTGACAGAGGTAGTTCGGTAGATAAATTATTAAGATACCCGATTGACCAAAGCGAACAAGATAAGACAAGTGCATTGACCGGTGTGAATTGGCAAAATACCGGATGGTAAGCCATAAATGCTGCTCAAATGCATTTTGATGAAACAATGATATGAGGAAAACAATATTAGTACTAATAATGGCCTGTTGCTTTAGGTCTTTTGCGCAGTCATCGGGTAACAACCTGCCGGCGACTGACGCCTTGGGTCGTAAACTGCCTGCGTTTCAAGAGGTAGGGGCATCGAAGAAAAATAAATTCGTCGGGTTGTTCTACTGGACCTGGCATACTTCGCAAGCGAAGGATAAACCTCCATTAAATGTCACGGAATATCTTGCACGCGATCCTAAAGCAAAAGAAGATTTTAATAACCCCATCTGGCCTAAAACCCAAGGGCCCTTTTTTTGGGGCGAGCCGTTATTTGGTTATTATCTTGACACAGACCAATGGGTTTTGCGTAAGCACGCTGAAATGCTTGCCGACGCAGGGGTTGACGTCATTATTTTCGATTGCACAAATGGTAATATCACCTGGAAGGAATCGTACATGGCTGTTTGCAAAGCTTTTACAAAAGCGCGGGCAGACGGGGTGAAAACTCCTCAGATAGCATTTCTGCTGCCATTTGCTAATACACCCGGGGGCAAAGAGATCATTCATGAAATTTATACCGACTTATACAAGCCGGGCTTGTATAAGGATATGTGGTTCATATGGAAAGGCAAGCCGCTTATAATGGCTTTTCCTGAAACTGTTGAAGATGCCAATGGTAGCGCAGAGAACATCCGTTTAAACCATGAAATTAGAAATTTCTTCACCTTTCGGCCTGGTCAACCCGTATACAATAAGGGCCCTGAACGACCGGATAATTGGGGTTGGCTGGAAATCTATCCCCAGCATGGTTTTGTAAAAAAATCGGATGGTACTTTTGAACAGGCAACCGTTGGCGTTGCTCAAAACTGGTCTAAAGAGCGTGGCTTAACGGCTATGAATGCACCTGGATCATTTGGAAGAAGCTATACTTCAAAGAAGGGGCAGATCACCGATCTGAATGCAGTCAACGCCGGATTTAACTTTCAGGAGCAATGGGACAGAGCGCTTGAAATAGATCCCGAATTTATTTTTATCACAGGATGGAATGAATGGATTGCCGGCAGGTACCAGGAATGGGGTAAACAATCGAACGCCTTTCCTGATGAGTTTAACCAGGAGGGAAGCCGCGATGTTGAGCCAATGAAAGGTGGACATGGCGATAATTACTATTATCAAATGATTAATAATATCCGGCGCTTCAAGGGTATGCCGGCCACCGAATCCTCAAGTGGTCCTTTATCTATCGTAATTGACGGCAATTTTCAAGAATGGGAAAAAGTTAAACCATCTTTTACTTCATACAAAGGTAACACGCTACATCGTAATAGCCCTGGTTGGGGCAGCACTCAGTATGTAAACACTTCAGGCAGGAATGATATCGTTTTGGCAAAAGTTTCGAGAAACGAAAATTATGTGTTTTTCTATGTAGAAACAGCAAATCCTCTTAGTCCAAAAACGGACCCGGCCTGGATGCAGCTTTTTATTGATGCGGACAGAAATAAAAATACAGGATGGGAAGGCTATGATTTTGTAATTAATCGTGTAACTG
>DHIR01000124.1 GCA_002403905.1 Mucilaginibacter sp. UBA4741 | reverse complement strand
TATAAATGCCTTATTCTATAAATTTTTTTAATAGATAATTTAGTGCCGGCTTATTACGGCCCTATTTGTTTTAATCCGAAATCAAGAATATTTTAAATATACAGTCATGAAAAAGATTTTACTTTTATGTTTAGGCGCGGCAGTGTTACTATCGGCATGTGTTAAAAAGAAAGACACTATAACCGGCGATGCACATGTACGGTTTGTAAACGCTGTGCCAAACTCTATAGCGCAGGATGTGTACGTTAACAGTGCGCTTATGAACTCAAGCTTATTTTTTGGCGCGGCAACATCTTATAATACCTATACCGCAGGTGTTAATTTATTAGGTTTTACAAATACCGGAGCAACTGTAGCCAACCTGGCATATAGCTATGCTTCGGCAATTGGCGATTATGCAACTGTTTATTTGTTTAGGGATTTTACCGGCACGCTGGTTTCGGGCGGTATTAGGGATGATCTAACTGCGCCGCCTGCCGGTAAAGCAAGAGTTAGGTTTGTTAATTTGCATAACCATTTAGATAATGCGCTTAAAATGTCGGTAACCGGCGGGGCAGATCTGTTTACCTATTTAGTGTTTGGTACCGCATCGCCATATTATGATGTTGCACCCGGTACTACATTTGCACCATTTGCTATTGGGGTAACCGCCGAACCTGTCATTGACCTTAATTTACAGGCTGGTAAAACGTATACTATTTGGCTATACGGAAACGCTAATACCGAGATATATTCAAATAGTTTTATTCAACATTAGAAAAAAGATAATAGCGGTATCGTTCTATCATAACAACGGCAGCAGTAGTTTTAATATACTGTTGCCGTTGTGTTTTATGCCTTAGTTAAACCCTGACGCATTTTTTACAAAAAAGAGCAAAAAGTAGCTATATAAATTCTATCTTTGCACCCCGACGCTGAGGTCGGGAAACCTGCTATCAGCGCATAGGAAAAATCGTTATTGCCGTTACCCGGCTTTTGACTTTTGACTTAGAACTTTTGAATTAAAAAAAAGCCCTATGCCCAAAGACACCTCCATTAAATCAGTACTGATCATCGGCTCAGGCCCTATTATTATTGGCCAGGCCTGCGAGTTTGATTATGCCGGATCACAAGCCGCGCTATCTTTAAAAGAAGAAGGTATTACCGTATCCATCATCAACAGCAACCCTGCTACTATCATGACGGATAAGGTTATTGGCGATCACGTTTACCTGCTGCCGCTTACCTGCGAAAGCATTGAGAAGATATTGATCGAACAAAAAATTGATGCCGTGTTGCCTACCATGGGTGGCCAAACCGCGTTAAACCTTTGTATTGAGGCTGACGAGCAAGGCTTATGGGAAAAATATGGTGTAAAGATTGTTGGTGTTGATATTGCCGCGATAGAAAAAACCGAGAACCGCGAAGCATTCCGCCAGCTAATGGTTGATATTGGTGTTGGCGTGGCAACCTCAAAAATTGCCAACTCGTTTTTAGAAGGCAAAGAAGCCGCACAGGAAATTGGTTTCCCGCTAGTTATACGCCCAAGTTATACACTGGGTGGTAAAGGTGCCGGCTTTGTACATAAAAAAGAAGATTTTGACGCTGCGTTAAGCCGTGGCTTGCAGGCATCGCCAACCCACGAGGTTTTGGTGGAGCAGGCGGTTTTAGGCTGGAAAGAATATGAGCTGGAGTTGTTGCGCGATAGTAATGACAACGTAATTATCATTTGCTCGATAGAAAATTTTGACCCAATGGGTATACATACCGGCGACTCGATAACCGTGGCCCCGGCCATGACGCTTAGCGACCGCTGCTATCAGGAAATGCGTAACCAGGCTATCAAAATGATGCGTGCCATTGGTAATTTCGCTGGTGGTTGTAACGTGCAGTTCTCTGTCAATCCTGCGGATGAAGCAATCATCGCGATCGAGATCAACCCGCGTGTATCGCGTTCATCAGCATTAGCATCAAAAGCAACAGGTTATCCTATTGCTAAAATAGCTGCTAAACTAGCTATCGGTTATAATTTAGACGAAATAGAAAATCAGATCACCAAAACAACATCTGCTTATTTTGAGCCGACGCTGGATTACGTGATCGTTAAAATACCACGCTGGAACTTTGATAAGTTTAAAGGCGCTAACCGCGAGTTGGGCTTGCAAATGAAATCAGTAGGCGAGGTTATGGGTATTGGCCGCAGCTTTATCGAGGCATTGCAAAAAGCCTGTCAGAGTTTAGAGATAGGCCGCGCCGGTTTAGGTGCCGATGGTAAACAAAGCCGTAACCTGGACGAAATTATGCACAGCCTGGAGCATCCAAGCTGGGACAGGCTGTTCCATGTTTATGATGCTTTAAGTTTAGGTGTGCCTATCGAGTCGGTACGTAAAGCCACTAAGATAGATCGCTGGTTCCTGAACCAGATTATGGATATTGTGAACCTGGAGATCGAGTTGCGCAGATATTCATTAAACAATATTCCGGAGGACTTCCTTTTCACCTTAAAACAAAAAGGATTCTCTGATGCGCAGATAGCATACATATTGCATAATAACACTACCGAAGAGGATGTTTACCAGCGCCGTAAAGAATTGGGCATAAAGCGTGTTTACAAAATGGTTGATACCTGCGCTGCCGAGTTCCCTGCCAAAACACCTTACTACTACTCTACTTACGAAGGCGAGAACGAATCAATCTCATCTGATAAGAAAAAAATAATTGTATTAGGCTCGGGCCCTAACCGTATTGGCCAGGGTATTGAGTTTGATTATAGCTGCGTACACGGTTTGATAGCTGCTAAAGAGGCCGGTTTTGAAGCCATTATGGTTAACTGTAACCCTGAAACGGTATCAACCGACTTTAACATGGCCGATAAGCTATACTTTGAGCCGGTTTTCTGGGAACATGTTCGCGAGATCATCGAGCTGGAAAAACCAGTTGGTGTTGTCGTTCAGCTAGGTGGACAAACCGCCTTGAAGATGGCCGAGAAAATGCAGGAGCATGGTATTAAAATTATCGGAACATCTTTCGATAACATGGATATTGCCGAAGATCGTGGCCGTTTCTCTGACTTATTGAAAGAGCTTGAAATACCTTACCCTAAATATGGCGTAGCCGAAAGTGCCGAAGAAGCATTAGAAGTTGCGCATCATGTTGGCTACCCGGTACTGGTTCGCCCTAGTTATGTATTGGGCGGACAAGGCATGAGCATTGTAATTAATGATGAGGACCTGGAGAAAGCGGTTGTTAGCTTATTGAAAAACTTGCCGGGCAACCGTGTATTGATTGATCATTTCCTTGACCGTGCGTCTGAAGCTGAGTCTGACTCGATAAGCGATGGTGACGATGTGCATATAGTTGGTTTAATGGAGCACATTGAGCCTGCGGGTATCCACTCGGGCGATTCATTCGCGGTATTGCCACCGTTTGATCTGTCGGCCAATGTGATCAATAAAATGGAGCAATACACTAAAAAAATAGCTAAGGCCTTAAATGTAATAGGCTTGCTTAACATACAATTCGCCATAAAAGATGACGAGGTTTATGTGATCGAAGCCAACCCGCGCGCATCACGTACAGTGCCTTTCATAGCCAAAGCGTATGACGTGCCTTACATCAATATAGCCGCCAAAGTAATGCTGGGCGTTAATAAACTAAAAGATTTCACCATCGAGCGTAAGCTTAAAGGTTATGCCATAAAAGAACCGGTATTCTCTTTCGATAAGTTCCCCGAAGTTGAAAAACAACTGGGCCCCGAAATGAAATCAACCGGCGAATCTATCCGCTTTATCCCTGACCTGCAGGACCCATATTTTAAGCATTTGTACAAAGAGAAATCGATGTACTTGAGTAAGTAGCCCCCCAGCCCCCTGAAGGGGGAGCTGAATAGCATGCTAAAAGAAAAGCGGCCAGGTAGGTCGTTTTTTTAATTATGTCTCAAATTGCTCTTCAAAAGTACCCCTTTCAGGGGGCGGAGGGGGTTAATCCACCATCAACCCTTTAACTTCAAAAGTTAATCTTCGCAATGGATTGGTTTTTACGGTATGTTGTTTCTTACCTACTACGGTATCTCCCGCAAAGTGCTGCAAATCATCGGCAATAAATTGTTTTTCGGCTACGCCCTCAACTATTACAATTTTGCCTTTTAGTTCTACCGGGATATTGATGCCGATGTTTCTGAAATGGGCGGTAATAATTTTGCCTTTGCCGGCATCCAGCTCAAACCAGCCGCCCTTGGGTTTGGTTACTTTTATAACCCGACCGCGTATGGTGGTGCTGATGCGTGTTTTGGTGTCCATAAAAGCCTCAACGCGCCAGGTGGGTAACATGGCTGTCGTGCCAGGCTT
This sequence comes from Mucilaginibacter sp. UBA4741, assembly GCA_002403905.1. Taxonomy (GTDB): domain Bacteria; phylum Bacteroidota; class Bacteroidia; order Sphingobacteriales; family Sphingobacteriaceae; genus Mucilaginibacter. Next base: position 5,082 of record DHIR01000124.1, on the reverse strand, counting down.
GGTGCCGTAAACCATACCATGCGGTAAAGGTGTGCGCTGCTGTGCAGTAACGGGTACCGCAAGACAAATGGAAAACAATAAAATCAAATATTTCATCACCCGGGTATATGCTTACAGAACAAGAAATTAGGGGCTTGGTTTTAAACTATACACTAATCAAATAATTTATACTGTTTTAATGGGGTTATTATGTTAATATTTGTTAAAAATAGTCTTATAGCTAATGGCGCGTACTTAAATAAATTATATTTAAAAATTATTTACCGGACGTTATAAGGCATAAATAGCAGTTTAGTTTTAAAGCCGTAATAAACAACTATCTTTGCAGCCGCATTAATGCATTAATGCAGGCCGTGGATGATTAGGCGGGACGAACAAATAAAAATTGAAATATCATACAATAAGCATGAAAAAATCGCTACAAAGCACTTTTATAATTATACTTTCTATAGCCATTATTGCATCTGTAACCAGTTGTAATAAAAAAAGTGATGCAACAATACCTATACCTGCGCCTGTAATAAGTGATATCATAAGTGGCCTGACATCGACTACTGTAACTATAGATGGACGTATAGGAGCATCATACGTGGTAACAGAAAATGGCATTTGCTATAGCGCTACCAATAAAATACCTACTACCAGCAATATTTTTATTACCGATACCGTTGGTGCCCGTTGGGAAAATAAATTAACCGGGCTAACCCCAAATACTACTTACTATGTAAGATCGTATGCTACTAATGATAGCGGCACAGGCTACAGTGATGTTTTAACTGTTACAACACCGGCTACAAACGCGGTGCCGGTTGGTACCGTAACCACTTTTGCGGGTAATGATAAGGGGCTTTCGGGATATGTAGAGGGCACAGGCACAGCCGCATTGTTTGACGGGCCGCAAAATATAGCGTTTAATACAACTACCGGGTTGTTTTATGTAAGCGACTCGTTTAACAACACGATAAGAACCCTTACAATTGCTGGAGCAACCGGCACATTAACAAATGCCGGTATAGGCTATGCAAACGGCTCATTAAGCGCAGCCCGTTTTTATGGCCCGAGGGGAGTATCATTTGACCCGCAGGGAAATACTTATCTGGCCGACCTGGGAAACAATGTTATTCGTAAAATTACCACCGGAGGTATTGTAAGTACTTTGGCTGGAAACACAATAGCAGGTTATTTGGATGGCGCTGCTACCGCTGCCGAATTTTATAATCCAATAGCAACTACTGTTGATGCTACAGGAAATGTTTATGTAGCAGATAGAAGCAATAACCTGATACGTAAGATCACACCTGGCGGAGTGGTAAGTGTATTTGTTGGTTTTAAGGCTATTGGCGGATATTCGCAATTAACGGTACCTGGTTATTTAGATGGAAGCGCATCAGTCGCGGTTTTTAATTACCCTATAGCTATAACAAACGATGCAAACGGTAATTTTTATGTGGCGGATTATAAAAACAACGCGATAAGAAAAATCACACCAGCCGGTGATGTTACAACCTATGCGGGCGGATTAAACTTCCCGGCTTTAGTTGGCAGCCCAACCGGTATAGTTATTGATGCACAAGGAAATATGTTTATCTCTGACAATACCGGCCGTATATTGGAGATCACCAAAAACAAAGTATTATATGTATTGGCTGGCGCTAAAGCATCTGGTAATACCAATGGAGTGGGTTCTTTGGCCCGCTTTAGCAATCCGCAATCATTAGCGCTTGATGCAAACGGTAATTTATATGTAGCCGATTTTAACAATAATGCTATTCGTAAAATTACTATAGCGATACAATAAGATATTTAGCCAAATAAAAGCCCTGCTTCATACTATGGAGCAGGGCTTTTTGTTTGTAGGTATTACCCAAACAACAATCCAAATACATCTTCAATATTTGCCACCATTTTTATATCGATGGTATAGCGCGACAGATCCATGCGCTTTTTGTCCTGCGCGGCTGACGGCATATTGTATTTAGAGATGTAGATCTGCTCGAAACCTAGTTTTTGTGCTTCGGCAATGCGTTGCTCTACGCGGTTAACTGCACGGATCTCGCCTGATAGGCCTATCTCGCCGGCAAAGCAGGTTTTAAATGGTATGGGTATATTTTGGTAGGATGATATGATAGCGGCGGCAAGGCCAAGGTCAATCGCAGGGTCTTCAACCTTTATGCCACCGGTTATATTCAGGAAAACATCCTGCGCGCCCAGTTTAAATCCGCAACGCTTCTCTAATACAGCAAGCAGCATGCTCATGCGCTTGGCGTCAAAGCCATTAGCGTTACGTTGGGGCGTTCCGTATACCGATGTGCTCACCAATGCTTGCGTTTCTATCAGCATTGGTCTCATGCCTTCTAATGTGGCCGATATGGTGATGCCGCTCAATGGCTCATCGCGTTGCGATAATAAGATCTCTGATGGATTAGATACTTCGCGTAAACCCTCGCCCAGCATTTCGTATATGCCCAGTTCGGACGATGAACCAAAGCGGTTTTTAACTGTCCGTAAAATGCGGTAAACATGATGCCTGTCGCCCTCAAACTGCAAAACGGTATCAACCATGTGTTCCAGTATTTTGGGGCCTGCAATCATGCCATCTTTGGTGATATGGCCAATTAAAAATACCGGAGTAGCACTTTCTTTGGCAAAACGCAATAATTCTGCTGTACACTCACGCACCTGCGATACACTGCCCGGCGTAGATTCTATATGCGATGAATGAAGCGTTTGGATGGAATCAACCACTACCAAATCCGGCTCTAATTCTTCAATCTGTTTAAATATGTTTTGGGTTGATGTTTCGGTGAGGATATAGCAACCTTTATTTATTTCGGAATGCGGAGTGTTGATTGCGGAATTTAAATTTTTACTTCCGATTTCGGCATTCCGACTTCCGACTTCCGAAAGTCGTTCGGCTCGCATTTTAATTTGCTTCTCGCTTTCCTCGCCCGATATATAAAGCACTTTAAGGTTGGGCATATTTAACGCCAACTGTAGCATCAAGGTTGATTTGCCAATACCCGGCTCGCCGCCTATTAATACTAATGATCCGGCTACGATACCGCCACCCAATACGCGGTTAAATTCTTTGTCTGGAGTAAGCAGTCGGTCCTCTTCACTAAAGGTAATATTTGCAACTTCAACCGGTTTATTGGCGCGTTGCTGGGTGGTAGTGCTTACTTTCCAGTTGGGTACAGATTTTGGGTCCTTTTCAATTACTTCCTCAACAAAAGTGTTCCATTGCTGGCATGACGGGCATTTGCCCAGCCACTTAGCCGACTCGAAGCCACAGCTTTGACAGAAATACGCGATCTTAGATTTTGCCATTGTGTTTGATGTGCGAATGTGCAGATATGCAAATGTGCAGATTATTTGGGGATTGGCAAAGGGTTTTGCTAAATAAATTAGCATTTGTGGTTTTAGTAAGAATAGAATATATTAGATAGATAAATGACGATAGATTTAGAAATTAAAAAGAAGATTATTAACGACTGGCAAAATGCTTTTCCTCAATTATCTGTGTTTGGTCAAAACAAGCTGTATAAGATTTTAGGTCCGGTAATAATTGGCTTAGAACTAATAAAATTACCTGGAGTAGAAAAATACAGGCCGCATTTTGTCATGTATCCATTATGGAAGAAGGATGTAAAAACGTGTTTAGATTATCCAATTATATTAAAGGAGTTTTACACCAAGAAAGGATTGCAATACAATATCTCGTATGCCGCAAGCGCCTTATTTGTTGAGGCCGTAGATAGTGTACAGAAACAAAGTCCATTAGCTTTTGGCGGTGATATTTATTTGAATAAGATATTTGCTATAATCAATGAATATTCAAAAACACCGCCATTAAGTGCGGCGCCTTATTCTTATTTGCAAGCCGATCTTCAGAAAGCCAGATTTGAAATCGCTATGTACATAAATACTTCAGAAGCGCACAACGTGTTACAGGAAATTGAAAAAATAACTTGGGATGTAAATCATTTTAAAGCGTGCGGCATAGACGTAAAAGTATGGCTTCAACGTTTGCAGGAAAAGGTAAATAATCGTGATGGCTTGTTATATCAGATAGAGAAGAATAAACAAGAAAAGAAGATTTCTAAACTTAGAAAATCAGAACTTGTTGCATAACAATGCACCTTAATGATGGGTGTTGCAGCAAAAATAAGGCACAGATGATAACCCAAAAACTTATTTTAGAATGGATACCCAATGCTTACTCGGCAAAAAAAACCATTCTGCTTAAAAAGCCAACTTCTCAAGGCGTACGCGGCACTCATCCCATCGTAAAATCGACCGGATTATATAAAAACAAAAAGAGCAGATGCTAATAAAACACCTGCTCTTTTTGAATTATGATAAAATGATCTTTTCGTTAACTAGGGATTTGATTTGTTGTGCCAATTGATAATAGCTTTCAGCTTCTTCTTTTTCAGGCATAAGATTAGTATCCGGATATCTGCCCCTAACAGCGTAGGCATTTATGTTTAAAGGATCGATGGTTGCAAACACTGGGTTAAAAACAGCACATTCATTTAATAAGAAAACAATATTGTGTGTTTTTTCTATATCAATGCCATTGTAAATTAAAAAAGCTTTAAGATATTTTTCAATCGCTTGCTGACAATGAAAACAGGCATTATCTAAGATCATGGGTTCAATTTCTAATAACCTTTGGACAGTTATCAAATCATGCTCTGCTTTATCAATCCATGACTTAACATACGCTAATAGCGCGGGGGTCATAAAGTAATCCCTTCCCTCATAGCAGACCTGATAATATGGCCGGGTAACTGCTGTTTTTCAACTACCTCTTCTTCGCTGTTAATCAACAAATCTATAGGGATTTTAAGGGTATTAACAATGGCTTTATCAAGCAGGGTACTCCAGTATATTTTCTCTTTATCGGGAAAAGTTGATGGTGTGATGACTAGCAGATCATAGTCGCTAAAGCGGTCATTATCGCCACGCGCACGTGAGCCAAACAGCAAGGTCCTTGAACCCGGCAGGTTAAATTCGACAATCTGTCGTATAGATTTATATATTTCTGACCTGTCCACAAATCAAAAGTACATAATATTA
>DHIR01000057.1:378-21858 GCA_002403905.1 Mucilaginibacter sp. UBA4741 | reverse complement strand
ATATACCATCATCACTGATGGCGATAAGAAGTTAATGGTTAGTGCCGATGCAGACCGTATCGACCAGGTAGTCGTAAATTTTGTGAATAACGCCATCAAATATGCACCGGGCACTAAAGAAATACATGTTAACATCGAAAAAATAAAAATAAATAATATGGCGAAGGTATCCGTTAGCGACAAGGGGGTCGGTATTCCCGCTGAAAAACTACCTTACTTGTTCGACCGTTATTACCGTGTAGATAGTAGCGGTATGCAATATTCCGGCTTAGGGTTGGGGCTGTATATCAGTGCGGAAATCATAAAAAGACACGGTGGGCAAATCGGTGTGGATAGTGAATTAGGCAAAGGCAGCACTTTCTGGTTTACCCTGCCATTAGCTTAATATAATAACCTGAAAAAGCTTTTTTAATCTGATAGATTTTTTTAGGCGATGTGAAAACATATCCCGTATAATTTAGTTACAAGTGTAGTCGTACTCATATTTTATACCGGGGTATTTTTCTCATTTTCTTCTCTTGTGCCTGCATACAAATCGGGTTTTTGCATTTTAACTTAATTGTCATCGTATATGTTAGTTTTCACATCTCATCAACCTGTTGTTGCCCCGAAAAAAATAGTGACCGGTACCCGAACCCGGAGGGCAACTGATCTTGATATCCTTGTTCCTGGTTCTCATGGTTCTTTTTCTCGCACCATTGCCAAAGAAGTGCCATCGGTTAAAATACAGAACAAACTGTCATCATCAAAAATATTCAGCATAACATTCAGTTATTTAGGGCAGTTATATCATACCAGGGTGCTGAAAGTAACCTATAGTGGTAACCAATCCCTTTATAAGGTAGCGCTCAGTACCAAAATAGCTGATCATTCATCGGTCTGCTGGCTGCAATATGAGCCACAAGGCTGGGCTATGTTGTTAGGTCAGGAACTGGATGAAAGATTAAAACAGGCCATCACCATAGCCATCGGGTGCCAGGAATTTTACCTAAATTTATAACGCATGAATCATGGAAAAGGAACTTCATTACGAGTTTAGTAACTCCCAGACCGGCAATGTGATTGCCTATCTGTCATTACCGGCTGATATGGATGAAAAGGAGCGAACTGAACAACTGGAAAAGAAAAGAGCAGAACGGGCTATTGAAAATAAGCTGTATATAGAACTGATCTATTGGCAGGATAAGGAACATCGTATCCAGAAGATAAGTCCTATTTAAAATTAAGACGGAAATACTACAGGAAAACCTGCTAAACATCATCTGGGAAAAATGTTCAGCCGGTTGGGTACGGGTAAATATTCGCATAATTTGAATATTGACATGGATAGCCCTATCACTCGATAATATACCAGATAACATAGCTACACCTTGCTCACTAAAACAATTTGGGGCTTGTCGTCGTCCGCCCCAACTTGCTATTCCATTTTGGAAGAGCAAGTTTTTAAATTCTTCATCGGTCAACCGAAACATAAAATCATCCGGGAAACGCTTGATATTCCGGGCTACAGCCTTGTTTAAATTACCAGTTGTTACCTGATAGAGTTCTGCCAAGTCTTCATCCAGCATAACTTTTTGTCCCCTTACAAAGTAAATTTTATTAATAATAAGCTCGTCGGCCATTAATTGATCTTTCATAATGATAATTATTAATCGTGGAGTATTTAATGTTTTAAGCCCCGGGATCACCTATTGCAACACCAGGGTTAATAGAGAATTTATTTAGTCGTATATTTCTGCTTTAGCATGGCCATATCAGCGCCAACCTTAATATCCAGTATCTTGGCATAATGTTGTGTTGTTTTAATATTGGTGTGGCCTAACATTTTCGATACGCTTTCAATAGGTACACCGTTTAAGAGCGTTACGGTTGTTGCAAATGTGTGTCGGGCAATATGGAAGGTTATGGGCTTATTAATTCCGCATACATCAGCTATCTCCTTTAGGTAGGCATTCATTTTCTGATTGCTTAACACGGGTAATACTCTGCCGCTGTTCTCACAATTCGGATGATTGACATAACGTAGCATCAGGGTAGAGGCGGCGGGTAATAAAGGAATACGGGAAGGTGTATCAGTTTTTTGCCTTTTAATAGAAATCCATTGTTCTCCATCTACACCAGTTACCAAATCCCATCTGCGCAGTTTTTTTACATCCGCATAAGCCAGCCCGGTAAAACAACAAAACAGGAAAATGTCCCTAACCTGTGTTAAGCGGTCAGTTACCATATCTTTATTGGTCATTTTCTGTAGTTCACCAGTTGTCAGATAAACCCGGTCAACGGTTTTTATTTTATTCTTGTAGTTTAGGAAAGGGTCATAAATAAGCCACCTGTTGGCAATGCAAATACGGATGATCTTGCCAAAGTTCTTGATATACTTAACAGCAGAATTATTTGCACACTTGCGTTCGGAACGCAAATAAAACTCATATTCCATCAAAAAGGCATGATCTACCTTTTTAATGTCGATGTCGGTAAGGTTGTATTTCCATTTCAGAAAATCAATAGTGTGTTTTAAAGAGGTTTGATAGCGGCATAAAGTACCTTTGGCATATTCCTTACCGATAAGGGCTTCCACCTTTTTATTATGATCCTTAAATATTTCAATTAAAGAACGTGGTTTTTCTGTTTTGCCCAGGAACTTGTTTCGGATGGTTTCGGCGGTAATTAATTCATCTGCTTCGGTTAATAGCCGGTGTGCCTGATAAATTTTGGTCTGCAAATCGTCCAGAAACGCATTAAATGCCCTGGTGTCTTCCTTTGTGCCATTGGCACGGCCTGCGCCTGCGTTCCATCGGGATGGTTCGCATTCACGTCCTGTTGTGGTTTCAGAACGTTTTCCGCTTACGGTGATGCGAATGTAGATCGGTGCGGAACCTGATTGGTAGTTTTTTTGCTTCTTCATATAGAAGAGTAAGCTGAAATTAGTTTTCATAATGTTTTTACATTAAAAAGTGAAACAAATTTAGCTTTGCAGATACTTCCAGTCAAGATGTTCGATTTTTGAACATGCTGTATGTCAAATAGTTATGTCATATTCGGTGAGTGATACAACCCCTTAAAACTACTCACCTAATCACGCCCTTTTTTGTCGGGAAATGGTGTATTAATAGGGGTTTGGATTAAAATACAAAAGCCTGCAATCATTTGATTTGCAGGCTTTTGTTTGGTTTTGATACCGAAATGTGCGGAGAGGGAGGGATTCGAACCCTCGATACACTTTTGGCGTATACACACTTTCCAGGCGTGCTCTTTCGACCACTCAGACACCTCTCCGTATATTTAATTTAAAAAGTCAGCAGATTGTTATTATCAAATTATCACTAATCTTTAATTACCAATCTTTAATCTTTAAACAAAGTTTGCAAAGGTAAAATAATAATGCTTCCGCAGCGCACAAAAAAAGCGGGGCACCCGTTAAATGCCCCGCTTGTATAAAAAATAACCAAAAACTATATTATCACTTTAATTACAGTGCGTACCTGCAACGTCAATGTATTATAATAGAGTGTTTGGCGGGCAATTAGTTTAATTGCGGTCAAAATTTTTATGGTAATAATGCTGATAAATTTTTTTAGCTTATGTTTGCTACAGTTAGCCAGACAAGCAGTTTGGCATACATATAAAAGCCTGTGCAATTTAAATGTTGAGCATCAACGAGATCAAAAAAACCATTGCTGCTGATATTGATGTTTTCGAGGAGCGTTTTAAAGCCTCCATGCAAAGCTCAGTACCGTTGCTTGACCGTATTACCCATTACATTGTAAAACGCAAGGGCAAGCAAATAAGACCCATGTTTGTGTTTTTTTCGGCAAGTATTTGCGGGGGTATAAATGAATCTACACATCGTGGAGCGGCTTTGGTTGAGCTATTACACACAGCGACCCTAGTGCATGATGACGTGGTTGATAATTCCTATCAACGCCGCGGATTTTTCTCAATTAATGCTTTGTGGAAAAACAAAATAGCCGTATTGGTTGGCGATTACCTGCTATCAAAAGGATTATTGCTGTCCATTGATAACGGAGATTTTAAGCTGCTTAAAATAGTATCAGAAGCAGTTAAGCAAATGAGCGAGGGCGAATTGCTGCAAATAGAAAAAGTGCGCCGCATGGATATTGGCGAACCAATTTATTATGATGTTATCCGCCAAAAAACAGCATCATTGATAGCCGCTTGTTGCGCTTGCGGCGCGGCATCTGCCGGGGCTGACGAGGAAACTATTGAGAAAATGCGCCTGTTTGGCGAGAAGATAGGTATCGCTTTCCAAATCAAAGATGATATGTTTGATTTTGGCACAGATGATGTAGGTAAGCCTTTAGGTATCGACATTAAAGAAAAGAAAGTTACCCTGCCGTTGATCTACGCATTAAACAACTGTGATGCCGCGGATAAAAAGAAAATGATCAACCTGGTGAAGAACCATAATGACGAGCCGGAAAAGATTACCGCCATTATTAATTTTGTAAACCAAACCGGAGGGCTACAGTATGCCGAAACCCAGATGCAAAAGTACCGGGATGAAGCCTTTGAAATATTAAAAACACTCCCCGAGTGCGATGCGCGCACAGGACTTGCACAATTAGTGAATTTTACAACAGAAAGAGATAGATAGTGGCAAATGAACTTTTATTTATTGCAGGTTTTTTAGTTTTCATTTTTATAATGATGGCTATGGATCTGGGCTTATTCGGCAAATCTGATAAACCGGTTAGCCTTAAACAAGCCGGGTTTATGAGCGCGGTTTGGGTTGCCTTTGCATTAGGGTTTTATGTGCTGATTTTAAATTATGGGCACCTGCTTCACCATATTGACAGCTTTGCCGCATTACAAAATATCAATACCGAAAACTTCCATAATTTAAAACTAAACGCAAATGATTTTGCCGGCAGCCTGGCGCTATACCGTAAAAATCTGGGACTTGAGTTTATTACCGGCTACGTGGTGGAATATGCACTATCTGTAGACAATATTTTTGTGATGGTGCTGATCTTTACGGCCTTCGCGGTTAATCCAAGACATTACCATAAGGTACTATTATGGGGGATAATTGGCGCTGTGGTAATGCGTTTCCTGTTCATATTTGTTGGTGCTGCTTTAATTGAGGAGTTCCATTGGATACTGTACCTGTTTGGCGCGTTCCTGGTATATACCGGTGTTACCATGTTTATTAACCGCAATCAGGAAGAAAATATAGATCCCGAGAACCATAAAGTTGTTAAACTGGCGTCTAAATATTTTTCTGTTTACCCTAAATTTGAGGGGAGCAAGTTCTTTGTTAAAATCGATAAGAAAAAGCTCATCACCCCACTGTTTTTAGTGCTACTGATCATAGAGATTACAGACCTGGTCTTCGCTGTCGATTCTATCCCGGCTATATTCTCTGTAACCAAGGACCCATACATTGTATTCTTCTCTAATATATTTGCCATAATGGGTCTGCGCTCCATGTTCTTTTTACTGGTGAATATTATTGATAAGTTCCATTACCTTAAAGTTGGCTTAGCGGTATTGCTGGCTTTCATCGGCTTAAAAATGTTGGCTGCAAATTATGTGGATAGGATAGGTCTTACTACCGGTAGATCGTTATTGATTATCTTGGGTATATTGGTGGTGAGCGTTGTGGCATCACTGATCTTTCCAAAAAAGAAAGAAGCATAATAATATCACTATGGAAGAGAATAATAAACCGCCTGTTCCATCTTTGTTTGAATGGGCCGGAGGCATGCCCGCTTTCGAAAACTTGTTTGATAAATTTTACGACAAAGTATTAGCCGATGATATCCTGGAGCCGGTATTTAAACATATGTCGGCACAGCACCGGCAGCATGTGGCACATTTTGTGGCCGAAGTTTTGGGTGGACCTAAATTATACAGCGAATCTGAAGGTAGCCATTTCCAGATGATACAGAAGCACCTGGAAAAGCATTTAACCCAACAGCATCGTAAACGCTGGATGGAGCTATTGCTGGAAACTGCTGATGAGCTGCAATTGCCAGATGACCCAGAGTTCCGCTCAGCCTTTATGGCTTATTTAGAGTGGGGAACCCGCATAGCTGTTTTAAACTCAAATTTAGATAGTGTTGACGAAGACCCGAATATGCCCATGCCAAAGTGGGATTGGGGTGTACCCGGTGGCCCTTATATTGGTTAAAAATATTAACTTCGTAAATGCAGTCTTTAGATCTTAGTCTTTTTAAACTCACCCCGCTTGGTGTGCTGGATATACTGCTGGTAGCGTTTATTATTTACCAGCTTTATAACCTGGTGCGCGGTACTATAGCGGTTAATATACTGTTAGGCATGGGGCTGCTTTGCGCGCTTTATGTTGTGGTAAGACTGCTGCACATGCAATTGCTTACCGATATACTGGGCTATTTTAAAGATTTTGGGGTAATTATTATCGTAGTGGTATTTCAGCAGGAGATACGGCGATTTTTGTTGCTGGTAGGAAAAAACGCATCGCTACAGCGCAACAAGGCTTGGTGGCTTTACTTTTTTGGCCGTGCTAAAGACGAGAAAAACAACTATGCCCGCATTAAGCCAATTATAGATGCCTGTAAAATATTAAAGCAAACCCGTACCGGCGCGCTTATTGTTTTTGCTAAATATTATGATGAGCAATTTTATCAAAATAGCTGCGAGGTACTGGACGCCAAAATATCAAAACGATTATTGGAAAGCATATTCCAAAAAACAAGCCCGCTGCATGATGGCGCGGTGGTAATAGCCGAGAACAAAATAAAATCCGCCAGTTGCATTTTGCCGTTGACGGACAAGGTTGACCTGCCCGCGCAATTTGGATTGCGCCACCGGGCCGGTATTGGTGTTACCGAAGCCAATGAAGCTAGTGCAATCATCATATCCGAAGAAACCGGCGAGATATCATACGCCAAACAGGGCCGCGTAAAAATGAATATTAGCTTTGCCGAATTAGAGAAACTGCTGAATAAGGATTTTTAAAATAAAGCTATCAGCGCCTTACAACACTATCCGCACCACTTTTGGTTTTATAATGAAGGTATATCCGCGGTGGGCCTTGTGGCTTGCTTTGTCCGGCTATAGGCATGTTATAGCCTGTTCTGTCGGTTTTCACTATGGGCATGCACTTATCGGTATTGGTTGGTTTGGTGATAGGCATATGGTCAGGATTGACAATTGCCGAGGTCTTTAATAATTTATCAACAGGAATATTAGCATACATTACGCCTTTTGACGGTTTAAATGTACTGTCTGCTATTAATGCTGTTACCGGCATACTGAATGTGATTTTACTGTTTTCTGCAATTATTTTAGCACCCCATCCCAGCGGCTGGTTTTGTGCTTTTACAGCTAAACTACCTGCCAGTGCCACTAAAACTAACGCGAACCTTTTCATAATTGTGAGTTGTTTATACTAAGTTAATAACACAATTGACTGTTCGCTAATTATTTAACACATTTAACATATGGCAACGGTAGGGTTGATTTATTTCACATTTTCCAGCAATTTAGATAGCGTGTTTGGGTCTGATTGCAAGTTGGCACTGTGAAAGATCATTTTACCTTCTTTGTCTAACAATATCATTGTAGGTATGGAAGCAACGCTGTATAGTGTTCCAATTTTGGTCCCCGAATCTAAATACTGCGGCCAGGTCAGGGTGTTTTTCCGGATACCGGCAAGCAATTGCTCCTTACCGGTATCCGCGCTTATGCCAACCATAGCTAATTTTTCTGCCGGATATTTTTTACGAATATCTTTAACAAAAGGCATTTCGGCCATACACGGCCCGCACCAGGTGGCCCAAAAATCAAGCAGCACATAGCGGCCCTTTAGCTGGCTTAAGCTTATTTGTTTACCATCAACACCGGTTACGGTAAACATTGGCACAGGTTGGTTCATTACCAGCGGGACAGCTTTGATCTTATCCTCAAACTTTTCAATCATAACCTTGCCTTGTATGCTATTGATAAATTTTGGTGGAAAAGTATTTTTGGCGAACGTAAGCTGTTCTTGCAGAAACTACTTGTCTTTAGCCAAAAAGCTATTTAGCTGGGAGCTTTGATTTATGAAAAACCAGAAAGAATAGTAATCGTCGGGATACTGTTTTAAGTACGACATATCCCTACGGATGTAAGCTTTATAATAATTGTTAAATATGGTTCTTAAAGAATCATTCTTGTTGAAATTGGGGTTACGCTGAGTGAAATCATAAAGCGGTGTAGCTACATCTTTAGAGTATTTTTCCCGCATCTTAATTATTCTGCCCCAGCCTTTATTATCCAGCGTATCAAAAATCAGGATGGCATTTTTTATGGATGTATAACCCAGTAGCCAGATGTTTTTATCATTATGACCGGTAATAGGTTTAAAATGTAAGGTTATACTGGCTGGTTTTTCGCCGATAAAAAAATCATTGCCGTATATGGTATGCGTAGTGTCCATATAGCTAATCGTAACAGAAGCGAGGGGCGAGTAATATTCCCCCTTTATAATTGCAGTTTTGCCAGCGCCAACGGTATCGTCAACACCCGGACCTCTGCCATTATCGTAATGGTACCACACCCGTTTAGGATTAATGGTGCTATCGAATTTCAAGGTCAGGTTAAACGTTTTTGGCGGGCCGGGCGCACCTGTCTTTATGGATCTATTAACAATTTCTTGCGTATAGGCTGCGCCCACTAAAAACACAGCGACTACAGACAATAAGGTTGCTTTGAACATGGTTAGGTAATGGTTTAAGAATTAAAAACGAAGTTAAGCCCGCCGTTTGCAGCATCCTAAACATTTAACTTTTTTAACAGTTGGCTTTCAAAGTGTTAAAATTTGTAAATAAAAATGTAGAACCAAAAGCCTCCTGCTCTGGCGCGAGGTGTGCAGCGCAGGCAATAGCATGGCGTACTTGTGAAGCTACAACGATCCCTCTTGCTACCAATTTATGCAATAGTTTTGACAACTTTTTAAAGGTTGTCAAAACTTACTGTTATAGACGAAGGAGTAGAAATGGGCTACACCCCCTTAACATAACTAGTCCCATACGGATAACGCTGCGGCCTTGAAAGTAACTTGTTCGCTTCGGCATTATTTTTAAACTTTTCAGTTTTGGGGTCCCAATATAACTTGCCGGGTACCTTCATGGAGATATGCGCCAGCAGGCAGGCACTGCATGAACGGTGCGCAACTTCAACCGGACTAATAGTAGGCTTCTTGCTTTCAATACAATCCAGCCAGTTGCCGTGTTGCTCATGGTCATCGGCATAAAGGTGTACTTCATTAGGGCCAATTACTGATGTAAGTATTTTGGGGTCGCTGGCGGTAAATGCTGCGTTTTTTGATGATGTCGGATCAGACGCAGTAACGCCGCCACCACTTCTGGTAACAAATATCCACCCCTCGGTTCCTTCAAATTTAATCCCGTTGGGGTTTTTACTATTGATGAGCATGTTAACGCCATTGGCATATTTGGCCTTTACCTCAAAATCTAAATGCACATCCCATAAACCCGTTTTAGGGAAAACGGCCGAGCCCTCAATTTCTATCGGACCGGTGTACTCGGTATCCATCCCCCAATGGGCAATATCAATATGGTGTACGCCCCAACCGGTTATCATGCCTGCTCCAAACTGTTCGCAGCGTAGCCAACCCCCTCTTGAGCCTATATCAGTTGTAGAGTGCGCCCTGTCGAGCGTATAATACACATAAGGGGTTGATCCTAACAACATGTCGTAATTTAAGCCTTCGGGGATAGGCATTTCTGTAGTAATGCCGCCAACTATATCAGCCGGAAGGCCCACGTTTACAGTATGTAGTTTACCAATTCGGCCATTGCGTACCAGTTCGCAAGCCTTTTTAAATTGCGGCCACGGGCGAGTGCCGCGTTGCTGACTGCCTAATTGAAACGTAACACCAGATTTGTTTACCGCGTTACTCATAGTACGACCTTCCTCAATGGTAAGCGAGGTGGGCTTTTGCAGGTAGATATGTTTACCAGCCAATGCGGCTTCAATCGCGGGTTGGGCATGCCAATGGTCGGGCGTGCTTATTATAACCGCGTCTATATCTTTATTGGCTAATAAAGCATGGTAATCGTCGTAAGTCTTTATATCTATGTAATTGGTGGTAGCCATTTTTTTGTTGTACCAGCCTTCTATCAGCTTTTTACCGCTTAGTAAACGGGGGCGGTCCACATCGGCCATGGCCATAATGCGGGCCTTATCATATTTAAAAGTTTCTACAAGGTCATGCGTTGTAGCAATACGTCCGCAACCTATCTGGCCTATGTTGATCTTATTGCTCGGCGCGCTTTTACCAAATACCGATGACGGTACAATGGTTGGGAAACCAATAGCCGCGGTGGTTAACGCGGCGGTTTTAACAAAATCTCTCCTGGTGTAAGCAGTTTTTTTAGTATCCATAGCTATTTAATTATGGTTTAAAATTGGCTTTAGTATAACGTACTGGCATATCCCGCGAGTCGGCATAAGCTTTGGTGTAATCTTTATTTTTTGATTGACCGGCAATAAATTCAATTCCCTTTAAAATATGCGTTACAAACTCGGGCTGCTGGTAATATTCCTTATCATGGCCTAGTGTAGTTACCCATACATTGCCGCCATCAAATGTTTGATACCACTCGGCCGGAAACAGGCTTCCAAAAGATCCGGTATTTTTCTTGATTTCTACCGAATCGCGTTTATCAAGCGTTGTCAAATCATGCACCATGGTAACCGTGATTCCGGGGTAAAACTCTTTGGTAAAATAGCATTCATCACCCAGTTCGCGCTCGCTAACCAGGGGCCATCCCTGCATAGTTGGGTGTGATGGGGCAATTACTTTTACCTTAAATTTTTGATGCCGCGCGTGCCAGGCAAAAGTGCCGCCAAGCATTTGCTTAAACCAGGTCCAGTTTCTTTCGGTGCCCAATACCGAGTGCAAGCCTACAAATCCGCCACCGGCTTCTATATATCGCCTAAAGGCTACACGCTGCGCATCGGTATCAAATACATCGTTATTGGTGCTGGTAAATATCAGTAAGGTATATTGTTTAAGATTTTGGTCCGTGTAGATTGTTGGGTCATCAGATACGTCAACTTTAAAGCCATTTTCTACACCCAGTTTTTGGATACATTTAACCGATGCCGCGATATTATCATGCACATAGCCCTTACCGTTTTTGGTGTACACCAGTACTTTTATATTTTTAAGTGGCGATGGCTTTGTTTGTGCAAATACCGTAGCCACAAATACTGTCAAAATAAAAAACAGCAAAGCATTAACGAAACTTCGTTTTATTAATAATATTGACTTCATAATTGCTAGTCTAAAAAAAGCGTTTAGCAAATGGTTTATAATGGAGCAGGCAATCTATTAAAAAAATCTGAGTGTTTATTGTGATTTTTTGATAGAAAATTGTGCGATAGGACAAAAAGGAGTAGTGAAAACAAAAGGGGAGGCTCAAACAAGCCTCCCCTTACAATTGCGATATATACTTACTATTTATTTATCTCTTTCACAGCATCTTCCGCAACTTTAGCTGATGCGGTATCGCCCATTTGGGTGCGTTGTGCTTTTATGCCATCAAGCATGGTAATTAATGGCGGGGCAACGCCATATACTCTATATTTTATAGCGGCATCTTTTATAGCGGTTATACCTTGTTGGGCATATTCAGGGCTTTTTACACTACCTGCCATTCCTGCAAATTCGCGTATCATAGTAAACTTAGCATTTATTGTAGCATCAGTAAATTGTTTGTAAACAAAAGGCCACTCGGCATCACCACCCGCGGTCGCATACACGTGGATCAACGCCAGGGTTAATGAGGCTTTATTATCGCTTTCAAAACCCTTAGCCAGCGATAATGCCAATGTGGGGTACTGCAATGATATAGCTACCAGAGCCGATCCCTGAACAGCGTACGATTGACTTTTTAAAGCTTCTTTAAATGTATTCATCATACCGGCGGCTTTTAACTTGCCTAATACAGATATGGCGGCAGCGCGTACTAAAGTATTCTCGTCATTTTGTGCTATTGAAAGCAATATTGGCTGGGCCGGATTACGTACATCATCATTAGCCATGTTTAAACCACGGATGGCTTTAATGCGCAGGCCATAGTATTTGTCCTTTAAAGCAGCTAACATTACTTTGCGGGCACCTTCGCTGCCTTGCTCTGGAGTAGCTTTGTCTATCGCTTCAAAACGATCCAAATATAATGGCGCGTTAAAGTATTGAAAAACAAATTCGTCTAAAGTTTTGATGTCACGCTTCTCGGCCAATAAAACTTTGTCGCCGTCAACATTCACCAGGTCAGGTTTTACTGCCGATGCAAAAATTAACGTATCAGCCTTATCATTCATCCAAACATTGTGGCGTGTCTTTTTGCCACCTGCATAAACGTCAATAGCCATTGGTAAAATAAAGCCGTTTCCATCTTGCGTTTGTTGCAGATAAACGGTTTCTGTTTTAGCGGCATCATCCCATTTATAGCTAATTTTTAGCGTTGGATTGCCGTGCCCATAATACCATTGGTTAAAGAACCAGTTCAAATCGCGGCCGCTTGCTTCCTCTAACGCTAACCGCAATTGTTGGGCCTCGCCATTTTTAAAGGCATGGGTTTTAAGGTAAATACCTAAACCTTTATAAAAGGCATCATAACCTAAATAGTTACGCAGCATATTTAAAATACGACCACCTTTTTGATAAGTAACCGCATCGAATACATCTTCCTTATCAGTATAGTGGAAACGCACCAGGTCCTTTGTTTTATTGGTTGGATTTGCCAGGTAGTTAAGCATGGCCTGGTAGCTATGCGCATCGGCTTCATCCTTACCATATTTATGCTCGGCCCACATCATCTCGCTAAAATCAGCGAATGATTCGTTTACGGTTAAGTTGCTCCAGCTTTCGGTAGTTACATAATCGCCAAACCATTGGTGAAACAGCTCATGTGCTATGGTGCTGCGGCCTTGGTCGTAACCGGCATCTATTAACTCGCGCGGAGTTTCTTGTACATACTCGCCATGTAAGGTGGCGGTTGTATTTTCCATCGCTCCGCTCACATAGTCGCGTACTACAATTTGCGAGTATTTGTACCATGGATAATCAACACCCAGGGTTTTCGAGTAAAACTCGATCAACTCCGGTGTCATGCCGAAAATTTGTTTGGCGTACGGCGCGTATTTAGGCTCTAAATAATAGCTAACCTCTTTATTGCGCCATTTGTCTTTATATATTTTAAAATCGCCTACGGCCATCATAAACAAGTATGGCGAGTGTGGCAATTCCATTTTCCAGGTATCGGTACGGGTGCCGTCTGCATTAGGTTTTTGTGATGCCAGCCTGCCGTTTGATAAGGTAACATATTTTGCCTGTACGGTCATACTGATCTCGTCAGTAGTTTTTTGTTCAGATCTATCAATAGTAGGGAACCAGCATGATGAGCTTTCGGTCTCGCCCTGTGTCCAGATCTGGGTTGGCTTATCTTTTTCTGTGCCGTCCGGATTTATAAAATATAAACCTTTTGCGTCATTAATAGCAGCGCTGCCTTTTACATGCAGTTCGTTAGGTTTCGAGGTATAATCAATATAAATGGTATAGTTTTCATTGTTATGATAAACTTTATCTAAATGGATATTTAGGCTCAAACTATCCTCATATTTATATTTAAGCGAAATATTTTTACCGTTTTTAACCACCGAAATATTTTTAATATCCATTCCTTTAGCGTCAAGCCTTAGGGTATCAGTTGGATAAAAGTGTGGTTTTAATGTAACCCATTCCTTGCCATACATATAGCGTTTTTTGTAGTCGAAACGTACATCAAGCTTGGTATGTATCAGGTCATTGATACGGGTGGGGGTGGCGCGATATATTTTCATCGCAGGATTTTCGGCTGCCGGAGCCTGGGCCATTACCGTGCTTAGCGAGGCCGCGGTAATAACAATACCGGTAAGTAAACCGGTTAATGTGATTTTTTTCATACAGAATATCAGATCAGTTTGTAGCGAAATTAAGAGTTTTTAATTAATATATAAGACGATGGAGAGGGGGAAATGTTACTCTCTTGAAAGATTAAAGATTGGTGATTGAAGATTAATTAACTAGAGATTAAAGATTAGGCCACACGATATGTATAATAGCAAAAAAGCGATGAGTAGCACTCATCGCTTTTAATACTATAAATTAAGAACGGCAACTAATCTTCAATCACCAATCTTTAATCTTTCAACTAACAATACTGCTCAAACGCGCCAATTAAGTTATCGGCAATCATTTGTGCAGGGCGGCCCTCAATTTGGTGGCGCTCTATCATGTGTACTAATTTGCCATCTTTAAACAAAGCCATAGCAGGCGATGACGGAGGATAAGGCAACATATAGTTACGGGCACTATCAACAGCTTCTTTTTCCATACCGGCAAATACGGTTACAAATTTATCAGGATGTTTGGCGTTTTGTGTAGCCATACGTGCGGCAGGGCGCGCATTAGCAGCAGCACAACCACAAACCGAGTTCACCATTACAAATACGGTACCTTCGCTTTCAATAGCATTTTTTACCGCATCGGCATCTTTTAACTCTTCAAAACCAACTTTGGTAAGTTCTTCCCGCATTGGGGTCACTAAATATTCAGGATACATCATAATGTGTCTTTTTCAAAAATTTATCCACAAAAATAATAAATAGGTAACAGTAATGGTTTAAAATTCGTAATAATAACACCATGCTGACAATGTCTTATACAAAGCAAATGTTAAATTGTTTAAATAATGTTGATTTGTATAGGGCTTTTTATAAATTGCCACCCCTAATTGCTAATAAAGTAAATGAAAGTTAACCCAAAGGACGTGAGTACAATTGTTATTTTAAGTAAAAATAAACAAGGTGCCAGAACAATCCAAGTACGTACCCGCCATTTAGCCCGCTTAAAATATTATGCGATGGGGTTAGTTGGTGTACTTGCAATTTTAATTGGATCAATTGTTTTTCTGAACAACAAGAGCCAGCAGCAAGAGCAGGAAAAACAGCAGTTGCTTACACAGATTATAAATCTTAAAGGGCAAATACCAATAGCCTTGCAAAAAGACAGCGAAAAAAATTCTGCCCAAATCTACATACAGGCTATTGAGACCAAGTTAAAAAGCATTAACGATTATTTAAGAAAACGCGGGCTAAAAGGCTTCTCAACCAAATCGGTTGGTGGCGATGCCAACGAGGCTGGTGTAAAACTATCAGATAAAGAAGTTTACATGGCCTATGATGATTATTTAACACATTTGGTAAACACCGTAGGTTTTACGCCAATGGGTTATCCGCGCATTAGTTCCATGACATCGAGCTTTGGTTTCAGGAGCGACCCATTTAATTCGGCACATGCCGAGTTTCATCCGGGTATTGATTTTAAAGGCAATCGTGGTGACGTAGCTAAATGTACTGCTAACGGCCGTGTAGTAGCTGCCGGCTGGAACGGTGGTTACGGTAATTGCGTTAGGGTAGCACACGCTAACGGTTTTGAAACTTTGTATGGTCACTTGTCACGTATAACCGTTAAGGTTGGTCAGCAATTATCAGTTGGTGATAAAGTTGGCGAGGTTGGCTCGACCGGCCGCTCAACAGGAGCACATTTACACTACGAAGTAAGAAAAGACGGGAAACCACTAAACCCCGTTAAGTTTTTAACCTTGAATAACTAAATAAAGGCAATCAATGGGTGTTTTTTCTAAAAAAGATAAAGTAGCGCTTGATCTGCAAGCTATATCAACATTAATTAGCGAGGGCTGTACTGTATCGGGCAATTTAACTGCCCCTGCAGTTGCACGGATTGATGGCCAGGTAACCGGTGATGTACATATAAGCGAAGGCTTAATATTAGGCGAAAAAGGTTTTATAGCGGGCAATATTACCACCAGGGAAATGGTTGTTTACGGAACCGTACATGGCAATATAACCGTACAATCGCTTGAAATTAAGAGCACCGGCAAAATAACCGGCGATATTGAAACTGCAACCCTGCTGGTTGAGACCGGCGGTGTTTACAATGGGCATTTAGCTATGGCATCAGCCGGTACTAAACAAATTAAGCAGATAGCGTAGCTACTCACCCGGCCTGCGCTTCGCTGGACCACCCTCTCTTCCGCAAGCGGTAAAGGGGTTTTAATTAACACTTTTTTCCTACCCTCTTTCCGCGCAGCGAAGAGAGGGTCGACGAGCAAAGCGATGTCGGGGTGAATCACCGGCGCGCGTTTATTATGCATCCCCCAACAAAAAATTTAAAATCCTCGTTGTTTGTTATTAATATTACAGCATGAAACAATACGGGCTCATCGGCTTTCCGCTTTCGCATTCTTTTTCAAAAAAATATTTCACCAAAAAGTTTGAGGACGAAAATATTACCGACTGCGTGTATGACCTTTACACCCTTGAGCATATAAAAGATCTGCAGGACCTGTTGGATGCTAACCCAAACCTTTGCGGCTTAAACGTAACCGTACCGCATAAAAAAAATGTATTAAAATACCTGGACTGGATAGAGCATGATGCTCGCAATGCAGGCGCGGTAAACTGTATACGTATAACCAAAGAAAGCCCCGTGTTGGCGGCATTCTCCGGCGAGGTGGGTGTTGAGGGGCATGATTTCAGACTGGAAGGTTTTAATACAGATCTGTATGGTTTTGAAATGTCATTAAGGCCATTGTTAAAAGAACATCATACCGAAGCCCTTGTATTGGGTGATGGTGGTGCGGCCCAGGCGGTTAAATGTGTATTAGAGAATCTGGATATCAGTTATAGGGTAGTTACCCGTAACCCACACAAGGATAATTTATTGTTTAAAGATTTAAAGCCGCGGCATATTGCTGCCCATAAATTAATTATCAATACCACGCCGCTGGGTACCGCGCCGGATGTTGATGCGTGTCCGCCAATACCATACCAGGCGATAACAGACGAACACTTATTGTACGATTTGATATATAACCCACCCGAAACCATGTTTTTACGCAAAGGTGCAGAGCGCGGCGCAACCCCTAAAAACGGGTACGAAATGCTGATACTGCAGGCCGAAAAATCATGGGAGATATGGAACTCGAAGGAGAAGCATCCATGAGAGTATTTGTCGTATTAGTAATAGCCGTATTATTTTTTTCTGCCTGTGGTGGTAATACTGATTATTCGCCAAAACCGCGCGGGTATTTCCGTATTGAATTACCTAAAAAAGAATACCAGGAATATGTATCTAACTATCCGTTCACCTTTCAATACCCTAAGTATGCTGTTATTGAAAAGGATACCCAAACACGCGTAGCGCCCAACCTCATCAGTATGACGCACTTGTTAAATATGCAATTTAGGCAACTTAATGGTACGCTGCATTTAAGCTATGAAACCATCACCTCAAAAAAAATGTTTAATGAGCTGGTGGAAGATGCGCATAAGCTGGCCTTTAAAAATAGCATAAAAGCTACGGATATTGACCAGGGGGACATTCATGTACCTGCCCATAATGTTTATGGTATTTATTATACCATTGGCGGTAACTCGGCATCATCGGTACAGTTTTTTTTAACCGATAGCGTAAAAAACTATATGCGCGGTGCATTGTATTTTAATACCGAACCACGGCTAGACTCGATACAGCCTGTACTTAATTTTGTTAAGCAGGATATTAATGTGATGATAGGCAGCTTTAAGTGGAAAAAGTAAAGAGATTTCGGATTTCGGATGTTCGATTTCGGAATTATTTGAATAGCAAATCCATTTATTAAAAATTATAAAATTAACCAATTCCGAAATCGCAAATCCGACATCCGAAATAAAAACATGGCTTCAGTAAAAGTACTCCCTAATAACCCATTCCAGGAAAACACTTATATTTTATATGATGAAACCGGCGAGTGCGCCATCATTGATCCAGGTATGGAAACAGCTACCGAGCAAAACGCGGTAGTAAACTTTATCAGGGATAATAATTTAACACCCGTTTTACTGTTAAACACCCATTGCCATATAGACCATGTGCTGGGCAATAAATTTATATTTGATCAGTATGGCCTTAAACCCCAATTTAACAAAGGCGAACAAGAGGTATTGGACGCTGTTATAGCCTATGCCCCGCAATTTGGTATACACTACGAGCCATCGCCTATGCCCGACGAATACCTGGGCGAAACCGGCACCATTAGCTTTGGCAATACTGCCTTAAATTTGATCTACGCCCCCGGCCACTCGCCCGCGCATTTATGTTTTCATGATGAGGAGGCTAACCTGGTTATTGGAGGAGATGTGTTATTTAGGGGAAGCATTGGCCGTACAGACCTGCCCGGCGGCAGTTTTGAAACGCTGATAAAAAATATCGAAGAAAAGCTGCTTACCCTGCCAGATAGCTGCACCATCTATCCCGGTCACGGCCCCGAAACTACTATCGGGTTTGAAAAACAACATAATCCTTTTTTAACGTAGTTTTGCAGAGGCAATCTCATTACTCAAAACTATCAACTCATAACTCTTGAACACCTCCATCTACATAGCCAAGCGATACCTTGTTTCGAGCAAGAAAATGCATGCTATCAACATCATATCAGGTATATCCATGATGGGGATATTAATTGGTACCGCGGTATTGATCATCCTGCTATCGGTTTTTAATGGGTTGGAAAAAGTAATTGTTGGTATAAACAGTAATTTTTCGCCCGAATTGCGGGTGGAGGCACGGCTAGGCAAAACTTTTGATCCTAATACAGCCTTTTTTAAGTCATTACACAAGGATGATCGCCTGTTCTCTTATACCGAAGTATTAGAAGACAAAGTAGTTATTCAATATGGCGATAAAACATTCATCGGCAATTTAAAGGGAGTAAGCAGCGAGTTTCAAAGAAACCCACACCTGGATAGCATTATCCTGGATGGCTCTTTTACTTTGCATTATAGTAATAACAGCCCTATGGCAGTTATTGGCGTTATTGTGCAAAATAACCTGTCGGTCAACGTTCATAATTCGTTTTTTCCTTTACAAATATATTCGCCCAAACGGGGCAACAGCGTTTCTATTAACCCGGCTGATGAGTTTACTACGCGTAGCATTTTTGCATCGGGGGTGTTTTCCATCCAGCAGGATTATGATGATATTGTAATTGTACCCATTGAGTTTGCGCGCGGGCTATTAGATATCCCCATAGGCGTATCATCAATAGATCTTAATTACAAAAAAGGGACTGATCTATCGGCAGTACAAGCAGAGCTACAGGAAAAAATTAGGAAGGATTTTACCGTAAAGACACGCCGCGAGCAGGATACTATTTTATACAAAACGCTTAATTACGAAAAGTGGGCGCTGTTTATGATACTAACCTTTGTTTTAATTATAGCGGCCTTTAACATTGTAGGCTCTTTAACTATTTTGGTTATAGATAAGCGTAAAGACATTGCCATACTAACCAGCCTGGGCGCTAACAAACAATTAATACGCGGTATATTCTTTTTCGAGGGGATGATGATATCATTAATTGGCTGTTTTATTGGTATTGTGCTTGGCCTTGCATTTTGTATATTGCAGCAGCGCTACGGCTTTATAACAGTTGACGGCAAAATAAGTGTACCCAATAATGCTTATCCAATTGATATAAAGCCGGTTGATTTTGGTTTGGTGTTTTTAACTGTTATAATTATTTCGGTAATTGCATCAGGTATTAGTGCAAGGCTAAGTGTAAAAGGATTAGATGATATTAAACAGGATTTATAAATTTGCTTACATGCGTTTATTTAAGGCCCATATTTTTTTAGCGGTGCTGATCTCTGTCGGCTTGTTTAGCTGTAAAAGCAAGCCCGATAAAAACGATACGGTTAACCCTTTAGTAATTAAAGGCATATATAGTTGTGCGCCCGGCTCAAAAACATTCCAGGCTTGTGGTAAACAAACAGAGTTGTGGGTTGCAGATAGCTCGGCACAATTAGAATTAAAATACTCGCAATTAGTTAGCTTTGAAAAACCCGGCGAGCCTGTTTATATTGAGGTAGAGGGTGAAAAAATAAAATCGGCTACGGGTGGCAATGGTGCTGCATATGATAGTACGCTGGTAGTAAAAAAATTAATAAAGATCACTAAAGACATACCTGCCGATTGCAAGTAAACTTTTTAGTGTTATATTGTTTCGATATTAAAATCAAACTCATTTGCCTGTTTGGCGTTAATTAAATTATTATGGAATCAAAACGTCAACAAAAATTTGCCGGAGTAATACAAGAGGACCTTGCCGCTATATTTCAGCGCGAAGGGATGAACTATTTACCAAATACATTGGTAACCATAACCAAAGTAAGGGTTACACCTGACCTGGCAATTGCAAGGGTGTTTTTAAGTTTTTTTAATAACACTAATTCTACGGTAGCGCTGCAAACTGTAAAGCTGCACGCGTCAGAGATTCGCTATAAACTGGGCAGCCGCATTAAAGACCAGGTAAGGGTAATACCCCAACTGGAGTTCTTTATTGATGATACCAGCGAGTATGTTGACCGTATGGATAAGATATTTGATAAAATACACCGCGAAGAGAAACAAGCCGATACCGAATAAACAACCCCTCCCAACCCTCCCCTGGAGGGAGGGCCTTTAAATAGATAGTTATAAACATTTAATAAGTTTTCCCCATCGGGGAGGCTTTGAGGGAGTACAATGAATGCGTCTGAAAGGTTAGCAGGTTACATTAAAGCACATCCCGAAGCTATAGGCAAAGTTGTTGATTTTAACGCGGCTACAGATCGCTTATATAAATTCGATCTCACGGCATCAAACATAGAGCTGGATCATAACATAGTTTGGGACACCGATAAATTTAGCAACTGGATAAATGCCAAACTTAAAGCAACTCATAGCCTTTATGGAATTGGCGGCTATATGGAACACCGCACCCTGTATGCCCGAAGCCCGTTATTTGATGATCCCGGCGAGCCACGCCGGTTGCATTTAGGCATAGATATCTGGGCCACTGCCGGTACGCGGGTTTATTCGCCGTTAGATGGTACTGTACATAGTTTTAATGATAATAATAATTTAGGCGATTATGGCCCGACTATTATTTTGCAGCATGACCTTGACGGAACCACACTTTATAGTTTATACGGCCATTTATCGCGCAAAAGCCTTAACGGTTTAAGCGTTGGCAAGCCGGTAGCCAAAAATCAAAAAATTGGCGAATTGGGCGATAGCAAAGTTAACGGACACTGGCCGCCGCATCTGCATTTCCAACTAATGTTTGATATGGAAGGTAACGCCGGCGATTTCCCCGGCGTTGGCCGTTTCTCTGAAAAAGCAAAGTGGGTTAAAAACACGCCTGATCCTAATTTGATATTGAGGTTTCCGAAGCTTTAATAAAGAGGTTGTCATCCTGAGTAACCATATTTGCGTTTGCAAATAACCGCATTGAAAATGACACAATTATAAATTATTAACAATCAGCATTTTTTACAATATATCATTGGCAGAGACTAAGAGCCATCGGCTCGAAA
>DHIR01000057.1:0-227 GCA_002403905.1 Mucilaginibacter sp. UBA4741 | reverse complement strand
TTTTAACCCGTTGAACATCATAAAACAATAAAACCGAGTGCCATCGGCGCGGCTCATATTATATGGGTCGAACCTACTGTTCTTTGTTTATTTTTAATTCCATTTTCAACGGATTAAAATCCGTTGCTATAATATTGTCCGAGGCTATGCCTCTAATAATTTGCGTCTGCAAACAACCGCATTGCAAACAACAAAATTATAAGTAACGTGTTGTGCGATTAAAAAGC
>DHIR01000034.1 GCA_002403905.1 Mucilaginibacter sp. UBA4741 | reverse complement strand
TTATCCCGAACTCACGTTATTTACATATGCCGCGTTAATTTTTTCGGTGTATACAAACCGGTTGGTACGGCTGGTATCATTTACATAAACACCGCCTACTGCTTTTTGGGCCTGCAGATCATTATCTGTTTTAACGCGGCTAAACTTTGCACCAGCTTCCAGCTTCATGGTTTTGTTTAGCGGTTTGGTATAATCAACCTTTCCGCTGCGGATGTCTATAACTGATGGTGTTAGGTTACGTAGCAATTGCGGGGCATGTTGGGTGCTGCCGTTAGCTGTAAAATAATCGGTATTGTAATCAGCGTTGGTGTTGTTGTTAAATTTAGAATAGTCCAGATCAAAACTTAATGACTGCCCTAAGGTGTCCAGCTTTAAACGGTCGTTTAGGTTTACAGCTATGTTTTTGTAGGATTGATCAATAGTTGACGCGGTATATAGTGAAGAATCTACCGTGCCACGCTGGGCACCAATATTGGTATTATTAAAATTGCCATCATGCTCTGTAGTTGAATAGCCGCTTATTACAGCGCCGATGGTATGGTTGCTGGTAAGATCAAGATCAACACCCACTTTATAACTATTATAGTGGGTTATCTGCGGCATTTGTGTTGTCTGGTTAAAGTATGTTTTTTTTCCTGTACCGTCATTTGTTACACGGTCAAGGGTCAGATCGCGGTAATTTGGGGCATCGCCATGACTAAGGGTACCAAACAGGTTAATATTGCCTTCTTTATGATTGATATTTAAACTCATATTGTCTCTTGACCTTTTATTGCGGCTAACACCGGCAGTAACACTGCCATTAGTGCCTTTCTGTTTGTTCTTTTTTAGGCGGATATTAATAATGCCTGAATTACCTGCTGCATCATATTTGGCTGATGGATTAGTTATAATCTCTATAGATTGCACGGTACTTCCATCTGTCGCGCGTAAAAGCGTAGCTAATTGTGCCGATGACAGGTAAGTTAATTTATCATCTATCATTACGGTTACGCCTTGTTTGCCTTTAATGCTTATGTTATCGTCCTTATCAACGCTTACACCGGGCGCTCTTTCTAAAATCTCCAAAGCAGAGTTACCTGCGGCAAGGATACTGTTCTCCACATTCATAACCGTGCGGTCTATTTTACGCTCAATTAAAGGTTTGGTCGAAACTATATTTACCGCGTTTAGGTTTTTTACATTGGTATGCATTATTAGGGCAGGTATACTAATGCCACCATTATCCGCAGTTAAATTAATTACAGCGCTGGCAGTTTTTGTATAGCCTACGTTGGTAGCTTTTACAATATAGTCGCCGGGTTTAATATTATCGAAACTGTAAACGCCGGCATCGTTGGTTAAGGTGCCTTTAACCACAGTCGAATCTTTTGCTTTTAATAAACTTACAGTGGCATAGTCTACCATGTCGCCTTGGTCGTTTACCAATTTTCCCGATACTTTTGTTGTGCTTTGCGCAAACGTGGCGCTTAAACCAATCAGGGTAAGGAGCAGGGTATAATATATTTTAGTGATAGTTGTGTTCATGTCGTATAAAAGTTTTGGTCAATAGCAATCCCGTAAAAGAGTTTTCTTTCTTTTTTAAATAGTTAATTAAGTTTTGATGTTTGTTAACCGGCTTGTTGCAGGTTAGTGTTTGTCATAGCAATAGTTTTTGGGCAGTGGCAAATGTTTTATATAAGATGCGCAAACCCGCAGGAAGGTTACAAACTATTTTAACTTTTTAATGCCGGCACTAAAACAACCACGATGTCATTATAAAATGAGAAAGGGATAGCTTTATTAAACCTGTTGTGGGCTACAGTTTTTACCGGGATATTCTTTTCGGTCGTGTTGGGTTGGCGAAGATTTACATACAAGGTTAATATAAGCCCGCCGCAAAGCAGCAGACTTATATACCTCATATATATAGCAAACGCCTTCACTATTTTACTTTTAACGTTTTGGTACTATCCGGTTTTGGTGCAGCGGTAACAAGCGTATCAACTCTGCACTCCAAACCATTGGCTGTCATTATAAATGGTGCCGATGTCGCGTCGGGCATTTTGTTTTTTTCTTTACACCGATATATATCAATACCGTCCCTTACAAAATCGCTCAACCTGTTCTCAATTATTACGGTTGAGTTTAGAGGCACTTTTAAAGTAATCTCAATTTCTTGAGCATGCCATGAGGTGCCCGGCATGCGTTGTAAGTAACGGTCGAACTTTAAAATAGAATCTTGCTGTGTAAATATGTATTTGGTATTACGTGCATTTAATAACGCGTCTTCATAATGGCTGCCTTTAGCACGTACGGTTTCAACCAGTACAGGTTGGCTAACATCGCTCTTTTCAATTCTGATAGATAAGTTATTCCGTTCAAAATCATCAAAATCATTATCGTTAGTGATCACAATGTTTTTAAAGTTTGCTTGCATGTTTAAACGCAGGCTATCATCGTGCGTAAAGTATTTTACATCATTCAGTTTTAAGTAGTAAGTATTTTTTGATGGCGTAGCTAAGGCAATTGTCTGGTTAAAGCTTGCCGATGACCTAAACCCAGCCGCAATCTTCGACCCGTAAAATACCAGCACACCAACGGCAAACAACCATCCCACAAATATTACCGAGCCTATAGACTTATCTAAAGTGCGCGTATTAAATATAGCCTTTAGTGTTAGTAAGAAAATAGCCAGCAACGGTATAAATGCTACCACAAAGCCAGAGAAGTATATATAATTAGCATATTGATTAACCATTAAGCCAAAAGGAAACAGGTGGTTATGCGAATCGGCCCACAGGGTTACCATAGCCAGGCAAACAATTAAGAATATGCCAAAGCCCAGGCAGGTAAGCAATATTACTATACCAAACACTTTAACCAGTACTTTACCTAGGCCTTTAATAAACTTGCCCAAGTGATAAAAGAACTCACTAATAAAATCTCTAAGCTTATAGATCAATGGTTTCGCCTCGTCCTGCAAATTGGTTAAATGGCTGCGTACAGCGCTTAATTCCTCCTCGAAATTGTTTTTAAAACCCTGGAGGTTTAATTTCTCGCCTTTCATGGCCATACGGTCGGCACGGGTAACAGCTTTAGGGATTACTATCCACAATATAACGTATAGGAAAAAGCCTGTGCCAAAAAATACTATTGCTATAGCAAATAGCAACCGTACCCAAATGGTTTGTATATCAAAGTAATTGCCTAAGCCGGCGCAAACACCACCCAGTAAATGATCATCGGGGTCGCGGAATAATGTGCGCGAGCCGCTATTGCTATACGCATAGTTATTTTGCTGTGCTGATGGTGCATCCTGCTCGGCATTTTCAAAATCCTCAACTGTACCCATTTGTTCAACAACATGTTTAACATCCTGCTCAACAATAACCTGTTTGTTCTCGTTGACTAATATTTCAGAGAACATTTCGGCAATGCGGTTTTCAATATCGGTGGTGATCTCATGGCTGTCGGCCGAGTTCAGGAAATGACGTTTTACATCCGTCATATAATTTTTTAATGTCTCGTAAGCATCCTCTTCAATATGAAAAACAATGCCGTTTATGTTTATGATGATAGTTTTGTTCATGATATAATTTTTTAGCGGTTTGGGTTATTTCTTTTTTCCGATGGCTGTTTGTACGGCAAATGATAGTTCCTGCCATGTTCTATCTAACTGTTCAAGCATTTTGCGGCCCTCTTCGGATAGCGCGTAATACTTGCGTGGTGGGCCCGATGTGGACTCGACCCAGTTATAAGTTAGCAAGCCGTTGTTTTTTAAACGGGTTAATAATGGATATAAAGTACCCTCAACCACAAGTAGTTGTGCCTTTTTAAGCTCGGCAATTATATCAGACGCGTAGGTTTCATCGCGGGCGATGATAGAGAGTATACAGTACTCCAGTATACCCTTACGCATTTGGGTTTGTGTGTTTTCAGTAATCATATTGCAAAGATATATGTTTTAAAATGTATTATGCAATACATAGTACTAAAAATATTTTTATTTTAAGGAAAAACACACTTTTCGAAAAAAAAAGTTTGTTTTTTGTTTGATTTTATTTGTGTATGTGATAGCGGAACATTACTTTTATATGTAATTAACTATTAACTGATCTTATTATTAACAAACATGAAAAAACTTCTACTAGTAAGTTTGTGTTTCCTGGTGTTATGCGTAACACAAGTATTTGCACAAAACCGTACAGTTACTGGTACGGTTACCGCCAAAGATGACGGCCTACCCATTCCGGGAGTAACAGTAAAAATCAAAGGTACAAATGTTGGTGTTCCAACTGACGTAAATGGAAAGTACTCAATCAGCGCTCCGGCAAGCGCCGTTTTAGAGTATAGTTTTATCGGGTATGGAACTCAAGATGCTACCGTTGGTGGCAGATATGTAATTAACATATCACTTGAGGTTTCTTCCGGCCTGTTAAGTGAAGTTGTTGTAACCGGTGCGTTGGGTTTAACCCGTACCAGGAACCAACAAGCTTACGCTGCGCAACAAATTGCTGGTGATGAAACCAGCAAAACCCGTAACAGTAATTTTTTAAGCAGTTTATCGGGTAAGGTTGCCGGTTTGGAAGTAAGGCAAGACAATGCTCTTGGTGGTTCAACAAATATTGTGCTGCGGGGTAACAAGTCAATTGTTAACAATAACCAGGCATTAATCGTTGTTGACGGTGTCCCGTTTGACAACTCTACTTTAAGTGTTTCTACACAGGCAACCGGCCGTGGTGGTTATGACTATGGTAGCCCGGCTGCGGATGTTAACCCGGATGATATTGAGTCAGTCACAGTATTAAAAGGTCCGGGAGGCAGTGCGTTATACGGTAGCCGTGGTGCTAATGGTGTAATTTTAATTACTACTAAAAAAGCAAAAAGAGGCTTAGGTATTACAATTAACTCAAGTGTAAGTACTGGCGCTATTGATAAAAGCACATTCCCTACCTATCAAACACAGTATGGCGGCGGTTATGGTCCAAGCTATGGCGATACCAATCCTGCTACCGGCAATCCGGATTATTGGTGGTATCGTACTGTTAACGGCGTTGCCAATCAGCGTGTTGTTCCTTTAGATGCTGATGGGTCTTTAGGTGCAAAATTTGACCCTAACTTATTAGTTTACCAGTCGGATGCGTTTGATCCGTTTTCTCCAAATTTCGGCAAAGCAACGCCATGGATTGCCCATGCAAATGCAGCAACGTTTTTTGTAAAACCTATTTCTACTAATAACAGTATTTTTATTACGAATGGGACTGAAACCGGTAACTTTAAATTAGGTTACACCCGTAATAATGAAAATGGTATAATGCCTAATAGTAATGTGCTAAAAAACACAGTTGATTTTTCTGGCAGTTATAATATTGCTAAAAACCTAACAGCCAGCGCAGCTATTAACTTTACCAGAATTGACGGCAGAGGTCGTTATGGTAGCGGTTATCAATCTGATAACATTTTAAATTCATTTAGGCAATGGATGCAAACTAACGTTGATTATCAACAACAAAAAGACCGTTATTTTGGATCAGGCGGGAGAAACGCGACCTGGAACTATACAAGCGAAACTAGTTCAAAGGCTATTTTTTGGGATAACCCGTATTTTATACGTTACCAAAACTATGAAACAGATTCACGTAACCGTTATTTTGGAAATGTTAGCTTAAGCTATAAAATTTTACCTTGGTTAACTTTATTAGGTAGAACTACTGTAGATAACTATAGCCAGTTGGAAGAAGAAAGGCGCCAGGTAGGCACAACGGGTATTTCTGGCTATGTAAGAAGAAACATTAATTATAATGAGGCTAATCATGATTTCCTTTTGTCAGCTGATAAAAACATCATTGATGATTTGAATTTTAAAGGCTTATTAGGAGCAAATATTCGGAAACAAAACACACAACAAATTGCTGCTGCGACCAACGGTGGTTTAGTTGTACCGGGTATATATGCCTTAACAAACTCTGTAAGCGCGGTTCTTGCCCCATCAGAATCTTATATAAGAAGAGAAGTTGACGGTATTTTTGCAGGTGCTACATTTACCTGGCGAAATATGATCGTATTAGACGGTACTATACGTCGCGATGTAGCTTCAACCCTACCGATAGCTAATAACGAATACTACTACCCTTCTATTAATGCAGGCTTCACTTTCTCTGAATTATTGAAAAAAGAAACTTGGTTATCTTATGGTAAAGTAAGATTAGGTTATGCACAAGTTGGTAACGATGCCCCTCAATATAGCGTGTTTGATACTTATGCTTTTAACTCTTCTTTATTTGGCGCTAATACACAAGCATCTGTTGCAACAACTAAAAATAACTTGTTTTTAAAGCCAGAACAAAATAAAAGTATTGAAGGTGGTTTAGAGATGCAGTTTTTTAATAGCCGTTTAGGATTTGATGTTACTTACTATCAATCAAAATTGGTTGATCAAATTATACCGGTAACAGTATCAACAGCAACCGGCTTTAACTCTTTCATTCTTAACGCGGGCACGGTTCAGAATAAAGGTCTTGAAGTTACTTTGACCGGCGTGCCTATCAAAACAAGCGATTTTTCATGGAACGTGGGCGTAAATTACACCCGTAACAGAAACGTGGTTATTGAGTTGTTTAAAGACCCATCAGGGCTATCAGCCAAAAATCTTCAAATTGCTTCTTTCCAGGGCGGTGTATCAGTCAACGCTACTTTAAATCAGCCAATGGGCCAGATACGTGGTAAAGATTTTATTTACACTAACGGAGAAAGAACTGTTGGAACAGATGGTTATTACTTACAGACAAGTACTACCAACAATAACATTGGCAATATTAACCCCAACTATTTGATGGGTATTAATAACTCATTCCAATATAAAAACTGGAACTTATCATTCCTGATTGATATCAGAAATGGCGGTAACGTATTCTCATTAGATACTTATTACGGTATGGATACAGGTTTATATCCTGAAACTGCCGGTTTAAATGATAAAGAAATACCTACAAGAGACCCGGTTGCTAGCGGCGGCGGTGTTAAATTCCCTGGTGTTAATGCACAAGGACAGCCAAACACAGTATATGCTGATAATACCGGCAACTCTTATGACGGTGCATTTG
This sequence comes from Mucilaginibacter sp. UBA4741, assembly GCA_002403905.1. Classification (GTDB taxonomy): domain Bacteria; phylum Bacteroidota; class Bacteroidia; order Sphingobacteriales; family Sphingobacteriaceae; genus Mucilaginibacter. Next base: position 1,781 of record DHIR01000034.1, on the reverse strand, counting down.
GTTACTCATTTAACCCACAAAGAGCTTTCGTTTATGATGCAAGCTATATAAAATTACGTGAAGCAGTCTTAAAATATTCTATACCGGAAAAAATTGTAACTAGTTTAGCAAAAGGTGCAATTAAAGGTATTGATTTAGGAGTAGGCGGAAGAAACTTATGGATCATCAAAAAATACGTGCCTTACTCAGATCCTGAAGAAACATTGAACGCTGGTAACGCACAAGGATACCAAAGCGGGGCTTTCCCAACTACCAGGACTTATACTTTTAATGTTAAACTAAGATTTTAATAGAAGAATATGAAAAAAATTATTTATATCATGCTTCCCTTACTTTTGTTAGGGGCATGTAAAAAGGACAAAGATTTCACGGCGCTGAACACGAACCCGAAGGCTTTTAGTATTGTTCCGGCAGCTTCGTTATTTACCCAGGCAGAACGGGTGCTAACAAACACGATTACTTCATCAAACGTTAACTTGAACATTTTCAGGCTGATAACACAGCAGTGGAATGAAACAACCTACACCGATGAAATGCGTTATGATTTGGCAACACGTGCTATTCCGGATGGCCTTTGGAATACGATGTATCGCGATATATTGAACAATATGCAATTGTGCGCTAAAAATGTACCGCTTGATGCAACTATTTCTGATGGTAACGTAGGAAAAAATGATATTGCAGTAGCTGATATTTTGCAGGTATATTCTTGGTATTACCTTATAACTACTTTTGGGGATGTTCCATACTCACAGGCGTTTGATGCTACCAAAACATTCCCTAAATATGATAGCGCACCTGTTATTATGACCGATCTGGTTAGAAGACTTAACGCTGATATTGCGGCATTAAATACCGGTTTAGGAAGTTTTGGTGGAGCTGATGTAATTTATAGCGGAAATACCACAAAATGGAAAACGTTTGCAAACACTCTGAAGCTAAAAATGGGTATTACCATGGCTGACTACGATGCTGCAGGAGCAAAAATAGTTGTTGAGTCTGCTGCGGCAGGTACTTTATTCGCGTCAAATGCAGATAATGCTAAATTTAGTTACTTAAGTTCTCCTCCTAATACTAACCCTATTTGGGTTGATTTAGTACAAAGCGGACGTAATGACTTTGGCGCATGTAAAACGATAATTGACCAAATGAATGCTACATCTGATCCTCGTTTATCAAAATATTTTACTGGTGTAGGCGGTTCTGGTACTACTTATAGTGGTGCAGCCCCGGGTATAGGCGCAGGTTTTAACACGCTATCACATGTGGCTGTTCCTATTACAGCACAAACTTTTCGTGGTATATTACTTGATTACGCTGAGACTGAGTTTAATTTGGCAGAAGCGGGTGAAAGAGGTTTTTCTGTACCAGGCACACCAGCTCTTCACTATGCTAATGCTGTAACAGCTTCAATTACAGATTGGGGCGGCAGCGCTCTTGATGCAGTTACTTATTTGGCGCAGCCAAGTGTAGCTTATGCTACTGGTACTTATAAGCAAAAAATTGGTACTCAAAAATGGTTAGCGCTTTATAACCGTGGCTGGGATGCTTATATAGAAGTAAGGAGGCTTGATTTTCCGGTATTGCCGGCTCCTGCAAATCCAAAAAGCGGTTTCCCTAATCGTTTTACATATCCAGTTACTGAAACTAATGTAAACGGCGTGCAAAAAGATGCAGCAGCTGCTGCTATAGGCGGCGATAAGGTAGAAACCAAACTATTCTTCGATAAGTTTTAAGATCTCTTTAAATGGCTATTAAAAAGAGAGGCTGTATCATAAATC
>DHIR01000165.1:16521-20146 GCA_002403905.1 Mucilaginibacter sp. UBA4741 | reverse complement strand
CCGCCCTGCTTGGCTGTTCCATTTGGCGGGGTCACATTCACGCCCGGCGGACATATCCGCGCGTTTACCATTAACGGTAATGCGCATGTAGATAGCCATAGGGCCACCTTTGAAATTTTTTTGCTTTCTCAGGTAAAAAAGCAGATGGAAATTACTCTTCATAATTACAAGCTTAAAAGTTAAACAAAAGTAAGTTTGTAAGCTGCTTCTATCAAGATGTTCAATGATTGAATAGGTTGATAGTCAATTAATTATGAAAAATTCGGTGCGTAGTGCTTTTCCATTTAGGTACGCACCGAATTACGCTCATTTTTGTTGCGTTTTGGTGCATAATATGGTGTTTTGATGCCAACAAAAAACCCTGCAAATATTTGATTTGCAGGGTTTTAGCATCTTTTGGTATTGTTTTTAGTAGCCCGTAGGGGAATCGAACCCCTGTTTCTAGAATGAAAATCTAACGTCCTAACCCCTAGACGAACGGGCCATTTAAGTTCTGATTGTTAAGTCTTGATTTATGGGTCCAAAGCCTGTTTTTGACTTTTTACTTTTTGGCTTTTGACTTAAACCATTCCCTTATTTTGGGATTGCAAAGATATACGTTTAATGATAAATTAAAAATATTCTTTTAAAAAAATGTTTTTGTGCCTTTTAAATGGCAAAGTCACCACCATTCGTTCAAACAAAAACCTCTTTTTTACATTGTAAATCTATCAAAGTATAAACATATCTTTATTAAATAAATCTGCTATTCATGAAGCCAAAACAATATGATGTAATAGTAATAGGCGCCGGGCAAGCAGGTTTACCTTTGTCAAAAAAATTAGCTAAGGCAGGCAAAAAAGTAGCCCTTATCGAGAAGCGATGGGTGGGCGGCACCTGCGTAAATGATGGTTGCACCCCAACCAAAACCTGGGTAGCATCGGCTAAAGCTGCTTACATGGCCGCAAATAGCGGTCCGCTGGGTGTTACTATTAAAAGCTATAAAGTAAATATGGCGCTTATTAAAAAGCGTAAGGATGATATTGTGATACACGCCCGCAACGGCGGCACAAAAAACGCCGAAGAAACACCAAACCTCGATCTGGTATTTGGCGAAGCTAAATTTACAGACGTTAAAACCATATCCGTAAAACTAAAAAATGGCGGCACAAAACTTTTTAAAGCCGATTTGATATTTTTAAATGTAGGCACAAAGACTTTTATACCGGACATTGAGGGCTTGGCCGATATTGACTACTTAACCTCTACTTCTATTTTAGAGCTGGATAAAGTGCCTGATAACTTATTGATACTTGGCGGCAACTATATAGGCTTGGAGTTTGGGCAGATGTTCCGCAGGTTTGGCAGTAAGGTTACTATACTGGAGAAGTCGGCCAGGCTGGTATCGCGCGAGGATGAGGATATATCAACCGAAATGCGCAAGATACTGGAGTTGGAAAACATTGACGTACAAACCGGATCGCAGGCTATCAAATTCAAACAAAGTAAAAAAGGCAAGATAATAGCCACTATAAAAAACGCCGGGCACGAAAAGAAGACTAAATTTAGTCACGTGCTGGTAGCCGTTGGCCGAAGGCCAAATACGGATACTTTGGGCCTGGATAAAACCGGCGTTAAATTGGATGAGAAAGGTTATGTTAAAGTAAATAACAAACTAGAGACCAACATAAAAGGCATTTATGCTTTAGGCGATGTTAAAGGCGGGCCGGCATTTACGCATATAGCTTATAACGATTACACCATAGTTTATCGCAATCTTATTGAAAAAGCCAACCTCAATACAAAAGATCGCCCTGTTCCTTATTGCATGTTTACGGACCCGCAACTGGGCCGTGTAGGCATTAGCGAGAAAGAAGCAAAAGATCAAGGCCTTGACGTGATAATTGCCAAACTACCCATGGCCCGTGTTGCCCGTGCGGTGGAGACAGGCGACACCCGTGGATTTATGAAAGCTGTTGTGGACAGAAAGACTAAAAAGATATTAGGCGCGGCAATTTTGGGTCAGGAAGGCGGTGAGATCATGTCCGTACTACAAATGGCTATGGAGGGTGGTATCACTTATGATAGAATACGTTATTGCGTATTCGCCCACCCGCTGTATTCCGAATCATTAAATAACCTGTTCATGAATATTGATGATTAATTGCCTATGATAAAGGTTGACCATTTAAGTAAATCATTCGGGAAAGTAAAAGCTGTTGACCATATCTCGTTCGAGGTAGCGGAGAGGGAGAATCTTATACTTCTGGGCACCAGTGGCTGCGGCAAAACCACCACGCTTAAAATGATCAACCGGTTGATTGAGCCAACCAGCGGTAAGATTTTTATTAATGGCGACAACATTATGGATCAACCACCCGAGCTTCTTCGCCGGGGCATTGGTTACGTATTACAGAACAACGGCTTGTTTCCGCATTATACCGTTGCAGAGAATATCGCCATCGTTCCGCAATTGTTGAAGTGGGATGCAAAGAAAACCGAACACCGCGTTAGCGAATTATTAGAGAAGCTGCACCTGGATAAAAGCTATTTAAAAGTTTACCCTAACGAGTTAAGCGGCGGCCAGCAGCAACGCGTAGGGCTGGCAAGAGCATTAGTTGCCGATCCACCGGTTTTGCTAATGGATGAGCCATTTGGCGCACTTGACAATGTTACCCGCTCAAAGATCCATGCCGAATTTAAAGCGTTGGATGAACTGAAACGAAAAACCATCATCATGGTAACGCATGATGTCCAGGAGGCTTTTGAACTGGGTGACAGGATATGCCTAATGGATAAAGGCAAGATCATTCAAAATGGAACACCGACCGAGTTGCTATTTAACCCCGCAAATGCTTTTGTAAAAGATTTCTTGCAGGAACAACGCCTGCAATTAGAGTTTAAGGCACTCCGCTTAAATGATATCTGGAAATATTTAGCCCCCCAGCCCCCTAAAGGGGGAGTTGACTTGCAGGGTGAAGTTAGCTTCTGGTCAGCAATAGAAGAATTTAAATTTACTAAAACGGAAAGTATCAATATTAAACATCAGCAAAAAGACGAATACAGGTCTGCCGGGTTTGAAGAATTAATGTCGGCATTTTATCAATACAAAAAACAGCAGCAGCATGAATGAGCAACAGCAAACCTTGTGGCAATTCATGGCCCAGCAAAGCGATAAGCTGCTCACCCAAACGCTGCAGCATATCGGGCTGACTTTTATTTCGCTGATCATTGCCGTGCTGATTGGCTTGCCACTAGGTATCCTTATCGCCAGGAAAAGAAAATTATCAGGCTCGGTGTTAGGTGTCGCGGGGATATTGCAAACTATCCCCAGCATTGCCTTGCTTGGTTTTATGATCCCGCTTTTAGGCATTGGCGCCAAGCCGGCTATTGTGGCTTTGTTGTTATATGCTTTGCTCCCTATCATCCGCAACACCTATACAGGCATTACAGGCGTTGATGGCGCAGTTAAAGAAGCCGCCATTGCAATGGGGATGAATAAATGGCAAATACTGTTTAAGGTTGAGTTGCCGCTGGCTATGCCGGTGATACTGGCCGGTATCCGTACCGCTACGGTCATTAATGTGGGTGTGGCAACACTGGCCTCATACATTGCCGCGGGTGGCTTAGGCGAGTTTATATTCGG
>DHIR01000165.1:0-16277 GCA_002403905.1 Mucilaginibacter sp. UBA4741 | reverse complement strand
TGGCTATTTTGTTTGATTTTTTGCTATCGCAATTACAAAACTTAAATCTCAGGAAATTAAAAACTGCCGCTGCCGTACTGCCCGTGCTACTTTTAATATTAGCCTGCTTTTATTTTATTCCATCTGCCTATGGCAGCAAGCTTACCGCCGGTTTTACGCCCGAGTTTATGGGCCGACAAGACGGCAACCTGGGCTTGCAAAGTAAGTATGGCTTAAAAATCCATACAATAGTGATCAGCGATGCAGTGATGTATAAAGCTTGTTTTGAAAAGGAATTGGATGTGATAAGCGGCTACTCTACTGATGGCCGTTTAAAAGCTTATGGCCTGGTGGTTTTAGATGATGATAAAAAGATATTCCCACCTTATTATGCCGCGCCTGTTGTGAGGGACGATGCTTTGAAGAAATTCCCTGATCTGGAGCCAACATTAAATCTACTATCGGGCAAAATAAATGATAGCGTGATGACTGATTTAAATTACCGCACTGACTATCTTCACCAAAGCCCGGAGCGTGTGGCTAAAGATTTTTTAACGGCCCATAATTTATACCGGCCCGAGCGTGGTGGCAATGCAGGGCTAGTACGCATAGGCTCAAAAATATTTGGCGAGCAATACATTTTAGCCAGCATGTACACCATGCTGATAAAAGGTTATACAGATTGTGATGTAGCCACAAAAACGGGCTTAGGGGGCACCAAAATTTGTTTTGATGCCCTAACCAATAACCAGATAGACCTTTACCCGGAGTACACGGGCACGGGTTTATTAGCCATATTACAACCGCCGCAAAAAGAAATTGACGCGGTGGCAGGTGATAAAGAAAAAACTTATACCTATGTAAAAAACGAGTTTGAAAAACGCTATAAAATAAAGTGGCTGCAACCCATAGGGTTTAATAATGCCTATGCTTTAATGATGCGTAAAAAACAAGCTGACGATTTAGGTGTTAAAAATATATCAAACCTTAAACAATATTTAGAGCGTAAATAACTCCAAATGGATTTACTAGACTGTTACTTAAAAACCAGGAAACATACCGAAGATATCTGCAGCCATTTGCAGACCGAAGATTATGTTGTGCAGCCCGTTGCGGATGTTAGTCCGCCTAAGTGGCACATTGGCCATACCACCTGGTTTTTCGAGACCTTTATTTTGAAGCCCTACTTTATGGGCTACCAGGAATATAACCCGGATTATAATTACGTATTTAACAGTTACTACGAAACCGTAGGTAACCGCGTTATCCGCACTGATCGGGGTAATTTAAGTCGTCCAACCGTTATTGAGATCTATAGCTATCGTAAATATGTAGATGATGCCATAGCTAATTTTTTATGTGCCGAGCCATCTGCTGATGTAAAAGATCTGTTAATCCTCGGCTTAAATCATGAAGAGCAGCACCAGGAGCTTTTATTGACCGATATTAAATACATTTTAGGGCATAACCCATTGTTCCCGGCTTACAATAAAAACTATGTATCGCCAAAAGTTGAGGCGAGCGCTGCCGGGTTTATTAAGCTAGATGAAGGCGTTTATGAGGTAGGTTTTGAAGGCGATGGGTTCAGTTTTGATAATGAGTTAAATCGCCATAAGGTTTATTTAAATAGCTTCGAGATCAGCCCTAACCTGGTAACCAATGCCGGGTATTTAGAATTTATAAATGCTGATGGTTACCACGATTTCCGCCATTGGCATGCCGAGGGTTGGGATTGGGTAAAAACGAATAAAGTTGAAGCCCCGCTTTATTGGCATTTGATAGATGGCGAATGGCATGTTTATACTTTCCACGGGTTAGAGCCGCTTAAATTACATGAGCCGGTTTGCCATATCAGCTATTTCGAGGCCTATGCTTATGCTTCGTGGAAAGGGTTAAGATTGCCTACAGAATTTGAATGGGAAGCCGCAGCGCCGCAATTTGCCTGGGGAAAAAGCTGGGAGTGGACAGAAAGTTCCTACCTGCCTTATCCAGGCTTTACCAAAGCACCGGGTGCAATTGGCGAATATAACGGCAAATTTATGGTTAATCAGAAAGTGTTGAGGGGAGCTTCGGAAGTTACATCGCCGGGGCATAGCCGTATTACTTACCGCAATTTTTTTCAAACACATTTACGTTGGCAATTTACTGGCATAAGGCTTGCTAAATAATTGCGCAAAACCATTTACACCATGAACCAAACCGCTGCACACACCGAAATAATGCATGCATCAAACAATAAAACGAATACGTTTTATGCTGATGTTATAGCAGGATTACAGTCTACTCCTAAGCATCTCAACTCCAAATATTTTTATGATGCCGTAGGCGATAAGATATTCCAGGAGTTGATGGATTGTCCTGAATATTATCCAACCAATTGCGAACTGGAGATATTTTCGACAAAAACAGCAGCGCTGGGGCAATCTATTATTGGTGATGGGGATGCTTTTGACCTGATAGAACTGGGTGCCGGCGATGCTACCAAATCAACCCACCTGTTAAAATATTTGCAGGACCAGCATGTTGATTTTACTTACTTGCCTATTGATATATCAAGCAACGTTATCAACTACCTTACTGTAAAGCTGCCGCTATCCATCCCCGGCTTAAAAATGAACGGGTTAAACGGCGAGTATTTTGATATGCTGAAGAAAGCCGCCTCGCTATCAAACAGGCGCAAGGTAGTGCTGTTTATGGGATCGAACATAGGTAATATGCCGGTAAATGAGGCAACCGAATTTTGCAAGGTTTTAAGGGAGCATTTAAATACCGGCGATATGGCGCTGATAGGTTTTGATTTAAAAAAATCACCTAAAATTATATTGGCTGCTTATAATGATTCGGAGGGGATAACCAAAAGATTTAACTTGAATTTGTTATTGCGCATAAACCGCGAGTTGGACGCTAATTTCGATGTAACCCAGTTTGATCATTACGCCACATACGACCCCGAAACCGGCGCCTGCAAAAGCTATTTAATAAGCCAGAAGAACCAATTGGTAACTATTGGTAAAGAAACCATCCGCTTTATTAAGGACGAGTATATTTATATGGAGATATCGCAAAAGTTCACCATTATGCAAACCGACCAAATGGCCACAAACACCGGCTTTAGGCCCATTGACCGTTTCTTTGATATTAAAAAATGGTTTGTTGATACGGTTTGGATGGCCGAGTAATTATTGCGCCGCGTAAACTACAGGCGCTTGTTTTGCCGGTGTTTTTACTTTACCAAAATGCGGACATCCGCAGTCTTTTTTAAAAATGCCGCAAGCTGACAGGCTTAGCAAGCCTATCAATCCCATTATAAACAGTTTATTTTTTATCATAATTAATTGCTCCAATAGCTACTAATATAGTAAATATTCCCATCCTTAATGCCGCCAAAATCGGCATTGCACATTATAAAAATAAACAAGGCCCACAAAATTGTGAGCCTTTGATATTTAAAGAATGTCTTCATTAAAAATTATGCGCCTACAAGGCCCTTATAATCATTTGCAGATAATAGGCTAGTTACATCAGCGGCGTTTGACACGGTTATTTTTACCATCCAGCCTTCGCCGTATGGGTCAGAGTTTACTAATTCAGGTTGGCTATCCAACGCTTTGTTAACCTCCGTTACAGTTCCGGTAACCGGCATAAACAAGTCTGATACGGTTTTAACAGCCTCGACAGTGCCAAAAACACCTTCCTTACTAACTTCTTTCCCTACAGAGTTTATATCTACATATACAATATCCCCTAGTTCGCCTTGTGCAAATTCAGTAATACCAATGGTAGCTACGTTACCTTCTAATTTAACCCATTCGTGGTCTTTTGTGTACTTTAGTTCAGCAGGAAAGTTCATATGATCATTTAATTTTATCCAAAAATAAGAAAAGTTTATTCAACCCGATAAATTAACCTTATTAAACCGTAATTTTATAATCACCAAAAACCCTATTTGAACAAAAATTATTGATTACTAACCCAATAACCTCTTATGAAAAAGGTAACGCTACTGTTTATTACCCTGCTTTCTGCTTGTTTATTACAGGCTTGTCATGGTAATAAAACCGGCGATGCGGATGATGATACCACTAGCGATGTTATTGATACCACTAAACACATCTCCATTATTGTAGGTAAAGATGATATTAAATTTGTAACCACCATTGCCTATGGCTGCCTGGCCGAAATTAAAATAGGCACGCTGGCCAAACAAAAAGGGTTGGATAAGCGGATAAAAAACCTGGGTGCCATGATGATCAAGGATCTTACCAAAGGCAAGGGAAGATTAACCGCGCTTGCCAAAGTCAAAAAAATAAACCTGCCCGATACTTTGGATGCCGAAGACCAAAAATCCATCGCCGAGCTAGCCAAAAAAACAGGCAAAGAATTTGACATTGCTTACCTGGATAAAATAAAAGTAGATTATAAAAAAGCGCTTGACCTGTTTCAAAACACAGCTAAGCACGGTTATGATCCGCAGATAAAACAATTTGCCGCCCACAATGTCCTTACCATACAAAGACATCTTGATTTGATAGACGCGGTGCATGGGAGTATGAGGTAGACCTCACGCCGGCCGTCTCTCCAAAGGTGCGGTTTATTTGCATAAGCCTGATTAAAACAATAATTTGGCTGTGTAATACAACTATCTAACATGTCAGCACCTATAGTAACCGGTTTATTGGCTTACGGAATGTCCGGAAGGATTTTCCATGCGCCTTTTTTAAGCACCAATCCGCAGTTTAAGTTAAAAGCGGTGGTTGAGCGTAGTCAGAAAAAAATGGCCGCGCATTACCCGGATATTGTAAGCTATAACTCGGTTGAGGAGATATTGGCCGATAGCGAGATAGAACTCATCATAGTTAACACACCCAACTTTACCCACTTTGATTTTGCCAAACAGGCACTAAATACCGGTAAACATGTGCTGATTGAAAAACCCGCCGCTGGTAATGTCGCCGAGATCAAAGAATTGTTTGACGTAGCCCGTGCAAATGGTCGCCAGGTTTTCGGTTATCAAAACCGCCGTTGGGATAGTGATTTCTTATCCGTAAAAGAAGTTATTGAAAGCGGCCGATTGGGCCGGTTAACCGAGGTAAATTTCCGTTATGATCGCTACAAACCGGCTCTTAACCCCAAGCCATTTAAAGAAACTAAGGATACACCTATAAACGGGATAGTTTATGAGTTAGGTCCGCACCTTATTGATCAGGCTATCCATTTATTTGGCCAGCCTTTAACCTTTGATAAATTTATTACCATACAGCGCAACTTATCAGAAGTACCTGATTACTTAAATTATCGTTTAACTTACCCTGCCGGATTGGTGGTGTATTTAACGTCAGGCTTATTAATTGCCGACCCGCTACCTGCTTTTGTGGTGCATGGCACCATAGGCAGCTACAGCAAATACCGCTGCGATGTGCAGGAGGCCCAGTTAGATAAAGGCATTTTGCCAACTGACGATATTTATGGCATTGAGCCGGATGGCATGGAAGGCAAACTGGTTACGGTTGGGCCGGATGGCGAAAAGAGCATTGAGTTTATGCCATCCATAAAAGGCGATTATGCTAATTTATTTTATGCAGTTTATCATGCGGTGCGCAATAACGCGTTATATCCAATAACAGAAGAACACATGGCCTGGCAGATGGAACTGCTGGAAGCTTAATATATACTTACAAATGAAAAAACTAATTCTACTTTTTAGCCTGATAATAGCAGCCGGATATTGCCGTGCCCAAAACAATGACTCGATCGGTGCCGCTATGCCACCATACCGTATTTTAACAACCGACAGCACCTGGATAACCCCGGCAAATTTAAAGCACCGCAAAACACTGCTTATCTATTTCTCGCCAGATTGCCCGCATTGCCAGCATTTAACTATGGAGATGCGCGAACGCATGAAAAAACTAGGCAATACCCAGATCATGATGATAACCTGGTCTAACAATTATGATATCCGTGCCATTAAAAACTTTGTGCGCGATTACGATTTGAAGAAATATCCAAATATCACCATCGGTACAGAAGGTTATAGTTACCAGGTGCAAAAGTATTTTAAAATACAAACCACGCCGTACGTAGCCGTTTATAACAGTGATAAAAAATTGGTAAAAGGTTACTCAAAAGCACCGGAGATCAATGATTTGATTGCGGAGGTTAAGAAGACGAAGTAACTGCGTTTATTATCGCTTGGTGCTGCGAAACAAGGTACAGTACAGCGATACAGTTGGCGTGTTATTGTTATTGTTGTTGCTGCTGTTGTTGCTGCTGGATCATCTCCATATGGCGCTGATAACTGTTTTTAGACAGATGATTTGCTACCGGTATATCTGCCGGCGTTTTTTCATCGGCCAGCTCATAATTTACTAAACCATCATCATCAACCGTTACCGCAACCTCTAAACTATGGCCCGATGAGCCTTTGTAAACACCCTTTACCGGCGAGCAGTCCATAAAGTTACGGCCTACTGCAAGGCGCACATGATTTTCGTTAGCTATTATGTTGTTAGTGGGGTCCAGGCCCAGCCAGCCGTAATCAGGTATATATGCTTCGGCCCAGGCGTGGGTTGCGCCTTCGCCGCGCATGCCGTTTTTATCGGTACAAATATAGCCGCTTACATACCTCGCTGGTATTTTTACCATGCGCAGCATTTCGGTTAAAATATGGGCAAAATCCTGGCAAACGCCGGCCTTTAGTTTCCATATCTCATCCAACGTAGTTTCAACCGTGGTTACGCCTTTTATGTAGTTAAAATTCTTGTACACATACTCGCAAAAGCGCAGTGCTACCTGGTAAGGGATATCATTATTCCCTTTTAGTTCTTCAACCAGTTTTTTTAAGTCTTCAAATCCCTCAAAATACTCCTGCCTTAAAAAATCTATGAAGGGAACGATATATTGTAAAGGCTTTAGATCTTCCCATTGCTGTGCCGGGAAAATATCATTTACCGGGTAAGGGCGATGCTTGGTACTCACTAATATTTTTGAGTTAATGATCAATACCGAATGGGGTTCGCTGTAAGTAAAGCTGCCAACCTCGTTACCATAATAATCTATATGCCTGTCAACAATAGGGTTGCCGCTTACGGTAACCTCCTGCTTCAAAACATCCTGAAACTCATCTTTTATGGGGAACAGAATGATCTGGTTAGCACTATCACGCGCCGGGCTGTCATAAATATATCTGGTTATATGTTGTATTTCAAATTCAGGCATATGGGTATACTTTATATCTGGTTGATCTTAATGTTAGCTGTCGGCGATTACTCACCCCGACATCGCTTCGCTTGTCGACCCTCTCTTCGCTGCGCGGAAAGAGGGTTATTTAATTTTTATTTTATGATCCTAATCTTCAATTAACTAATCTTTTTTCACGAATTCGCAAAATAATGTTCATTAAGCGCATCTGCAATACCGTAAAGTTCGCCTCTTATTTGGGTAAGGAAGGCATGTAACCCTTCCTGCCTTATAGTTTTTACAGAGCTGTATTTGATGCGGCTTTGCAAACGGCCAATTTTAAAGGTCATATCCCTAAAATCTTCCATGTTACTATCATTTTGCAGACGCTCGAAATATCGTTGTATATTATTTACTGAATAGATAACCGAGCGCGGGAAATCATTATTCAATACCACTTGCTCCAGCACGTTCTCGGCTTCAAAACCCTCTCGATAAGTTTTTAAATACAGTTCATATCCGCCCAGCGAAAGCAGTAAGTGCTTCCAGTAAGTGGTATCAGTCAGTAAGTCGGGATTATCGCTAATAGACCCAAACTTGGTATCTAAAATATCAACCGATTGTATAGCACGTTCAAGGTATTTACCAATATTCATAAAACTCCGGCCCTCGCCACGCTCCATGGTAATCTCAACAGTTCCGTAGTAAAGCATTACTTGTTTTATCAAAACATCCAATACGCTTATTGGGTCCTCACGCTGTAAGGCGCGTTCCAGCTTGCTATCTTTTACCGTATGATAGTATTCATTTAAACATTGCCAAAGATCTTTAGTGATGTGCTCCTGCACACTACGTGCATTTTCGCGGGCAAGGGTGATTATATTCAATACCGAATTTGAATTGCTTTTACCCATCACCATGTATTTTAATACGGAGCGGCTATCATTGCCCAAGGTGGCGCCTTCATCATCGTCAAGCCCGGCAAATATGCGTATAACCGGTTCCCAGGTAAACTCCTGTATGGCATCCTGCGATGAAGCATAATTTATTTTAAGCATACGCAGCATACCATCGCTACGCTCAATGTACCTACTTTGCCAATATAAACTTGCTGCTACTCTACTTAACATCCTATTTTTGATTTCGGATATCGGATTTTCGATATCGGATTTATTTATCTTATTAATTATTCGGATATTTTCAACCCTTTATTTACTGCTAACTGCTGCTGCCAACTGCCTACTGGATTTACGCCAACACCCACGTATCCTTACTGCCACCGCCCTGCGAGCTGTTAACCACCAGCGATCCTTCTTTTAGTGCCACACGGGTTAAGCCACCGGGTACTATCTCAATTCCATCAGGCCCAAACAGCGCGTATGGGCGTAAGTCAATGCGCCTCGGTTTCAGTTCGCCCTGCATATAGCATGGCGCTGCCGAAAGACTTATGGTTGGTTGCGCGATAAAATTGCGCGGCTCTTTTATAATCTCTTTTTTATATTCATCGATCTCTTCTTCGGATGCCGCATGGCCCATCAGCATACCATAGCCACCGCTGCCGTTGGTACGCTTAACTACCATGTTGTTCAGATTCTTAAACACATGTTCGCGCTCATCGTCATTTCCTAACTGGTAGGTGGGTACGTTCTTTAATATCGGCTCCTCATTTAAATAATACCGTATCATATCAGGCACGTAGGTGTAAACCGCTTTATCATCGGCTACGCCGTTACCTATAGCATTCACTATAGCCACGTTGCCTTTGCGATAAGCGCCCATAATACCGGCCACGCCCAGCATACTGCTTGGATTAAACACCAGTGGGTCCAGATATTCATCATCAACCCGGCGGTAGATCACATCTACCTGCTGTAAGCCGATGGTGGTTTTCATGTATACTTTATGATTGTTCACCACCAGGTCGCAGCCCTCAACCAACTCAACACCCATTAAACGGGCCAGCGTGGTATGCTCAAAATAAGCCGAGTTATAAATACCCGGGCTCAACAACACAATATTAGGGTTAGCAATTTGCCGTGGTGATAGCGCCAGTAAATTTTTATACAAAATAGACGGATATTCGGTCACGCTGCGCACGCCGCATTGCGGTAACAAATCGGGGAATAAGCGTTTGGTGATCTCGCGGTTCTCCAGCATATAACTTACGCCCGATGGGGTACGCAGGTTATCTTCCAGCACATAAAAAGTACCGTCAAAATCGCGGATCAGATCAATACCTGATATATGCACATAGATATCATACGGCACCTGCAACTTGTACATTTCTCGCAGGAAATGCGGGCAAGAGTATATAACATCAATAGGCACTATACCATCTTTAATAATAAACTGGTTGTGGTAAATGTCCTTTAAAAAATGATTAAGCGCAGTTAGCCGTTGTTTAATCCCTTTCTCAACAAAGGCCCATTCGGCAGCGGTAATAATGCGAGGGATAATATCAAACGGGAATATTTTTTCAATACCCTCGCCGCTATTATATACTGTAAAAGTTATACCCTGGCTCATGAAAAGCCTTTTGGCAAGCTCTTCTTTTTTATTCAGATCGTCTGCTGATTCTTTTGAAATGTACTCAATTACCTTACGGTAATGCTCACGCACGTTGGCATCTGCTCCATACATTTCATCCCAAACGCCATCAATCGGATTGTATTTATCAAAATAAGCTGATTCCTGCATGAAAAAATTAGGCTAAATAAAAATTTGTTAACCAGTTGTGTTTATAAAGACGTAATATATAAACTGTTTTTGAAAAATTATAGCTTTTTTTGAAAAATTAACAATAAATTATTGCCTATTTTATTAAATTCACCACAAAACAGCTAAAACCTAATCATTTTTTGATATTATTTATCAAATTGATTAAAATTTAATAGCAGATAAAGTGCCCTTTTAAAAAAACTTATTTGATTAAAATAAATTTGATGATAAGATAACAAAAAAATACCCCGCAATGTTTATGGTAGCAAGTGTAGGTGTATATATACACCCCGTATACACTTTGCATAAATGACGGACCAATATCTAATCACATCATATTCGATATTATGTAGCACATATTCCGGGGACAAAAAACATCCCGTAAAAATTAAAAGTCTCCCCTACCGGGGGAGATTTAGAGGGGGCTAACGCGATCGGCCATAAACTTCAACACCTCGTCTTCGGTACCAACAAAAGGGCCCGGCGACATGGTTTTAAGTCCGGCCATGGCAGCAGCAAATTCGCCAGCTTGTTGTATGCCTGCATTTTTTATGCGTTTATATAAATAGCCGGCCATATAGGTATCGCCGCAACCGGTAGCATCTACTACCATTTCGGGGTGATAGGCCGGTATCTCATATAAAACCCCATCGGTATAAATTGCAGATCCCTGGCTGCCGTTGGTTATTACGGCTTCTTTTACACCCAGATCGGTTAAAAACTTCACGCCTTCGATTACTGTTTTATAGCCTGATAATGCGGCCAGTTCGGCAACATCAGCCTTTAAAACATCAATGTATTGCAGTGCGGCCTTTTTATCGGGCCAGTCGGTTAAGTACACTTTTTGCTTTACTACTTTGCGCAAATAGCCTTGAACGTCTAATGCGATACTGCCTTTGGCTGACAGCGTTTTTATAAAGTCTGTGCTAAAATCGCCGGCTAATAACGGGCCTAAGTGAAACACCTTTGCCTCGACATCCAACAACTGCTCCATCGTAAACGCATCGGCAATTTGCAGTACGTTCTGGGTGCGTTCATCCTGATTTTCGGCGTAAATATTCTCAAATATTACGGTATGGGCGCTGGGTTGTACTTTAACTTTAATGCCTTTGTCGCGCAGGTAGGTTACGTACTCCATCTCGGCAGCGCCGAGGGCTGTTACCAAAACATAGTTTACATCAAGTTTATTTACAGCGCAAGAAAAGTATAGTGCTGTACCTCCCGGCATGTGCAAAGTGCTTTTGGTATTAACTATTTTATCAGAGGTGATGTGCCCTACACAGCAGATATCATACATGGGGGCAAGATAAGGATTTTGCATTATTACCAATAGTTTAGAAACGGAAATTACCGGATCGGAAAGTGTAACATATATATTGTATGTTATGTTGTAATTATCTTTTTTAATCTAAATTTAGCGTAACCAATTTAACCCCAATAACTTCAAATTAATATGAGAAGAATTTTATCATTAGCGATATTTACCCTAATACCTTCGCTTATGTTTGCGCAGCAATGGCAGCCAAAAAAGGCAGCCCTGATGAGTAAATTTGCCAAGGATGTAAACCCTAATAGCGTATTGCCAGAGTATCCGCGCCCGCAACTAACGCGTGTTAAATGGATGAATTTAAACGGCTTATGGCAATACCAACCCGGAGCTGCCGCTGATGCTGTGCCTACAGGTAATTTATCATCAAACATATTAGTGCCCTTCCCGGTAGAGTCTGCCTTATCAGGCGTTATGGAGCACCATGACCGTTTATGGTATCGCCGTACTTTTACCGTACCCGCAACCTGGAAAGGCGAGAACATTTTACTACACTTTGGCGCGGTTGATTACGAAAGCGAAGTGTTTGTAAACGGCAAAAGCATGGGTGTGCACTCGGGCGGTTATGACCCTTTTACGTATGATATCACATCGGCCATTAAAGCATCGGGCCCGCAGGAAATTACAGTACGGGTGTTTGACCCAACCGACAATGGCGGCCAGCCACGCGGTAAACAAACGTTACGACCTGGCGGTATCATGTACCAATCTGTAACAGGCATCTGGCAAACTGTATGGTTAGAGCCGGTACCTGTAACCAATATTAGCGATATTAAAATTGTACCCGATATTGATAAAGGTGTTGTAAAATTAACCGTAAGCAGTGAAAGCGAAGGGGCAACCGTAAGCATTACCGTAAAAGACGGCGCCAAGGTAGTTAAAACCATGACCGGCAAAGCTAATACCGAGCTGAGCGTACCGGTACCGAATGCCAAACTATGGTCTCCTGATAGTCCCTTTTTGTATGACCTGGATATAGCCTTAGTTAAGGGCACAACTAAGGTCGATGCCGTTTCCAGTTATTTTGGAATGCGTAAAATATCTGTAGAGAATGACGGCGGTTATAAAAAACTATACCTGAACAATAAATTTCAATTTATGGTTGGCCCTTTAGACCAGGGCTTTTGGCCGGATGGTGGCTATACGGCACCAACAGACGCAGCTTTAAAATACGATCTGCAAAAAACCAAAGACTTTGGCTTTAACATGGTGCGCAAGCACATTAAGGTTGAGCCATATCGCTGGTATTATTGGGCCGATAAATTAGGTTTGATGATTTGGCAGGATATGCCATCGCCAAACTCGTATACTGGCCGCGCGTTCCCGCCGCCGCCAGTTGATACAATGGAGTTCCGCAAGGAATTGACCCGTTTGGTACAAACGCATTGGAACTCGCCTTGTATTGTTACCTGGGTTACTTTTAACGAAGGACAGGCACAGGGGCAGCAAAATACGCCATCATTGGTTAAAATGGTAAAAGAGCTTGATCCATCACGCCTGGTTAACCAGGCCAGTGGTGGCAGCTGGTTCAATGCAGGTGATTATTTAGATGTACACAGCTATCCAGATCCGGACGCTTTGGCAACGACCACCCAGGTTGTAGCAAACGGCGAGTATGGTGGTATCGGCTACATTATACCGGGGCATACATGGTCACAACGCCCTACTTATATTATGATAGATAAGTTGAAGGATTATACCGATCTGTTTAATTCTTATTCGCGCGACCTGGCTTACCTAAAAACCAACAGGGGTTTAAGCGCCGCAGTTTATACCGAAACGACAGATGTAGAATCTGAACTAAACGGCTTGCTTACTTATGATCGCGAAGTTGTTAAAGCACCCGAAGCAACCATTAAAGCATCAAACGACCTGGCTATTAAAGGCAGCGTGACCTTAACAACGGTATTGCCAACATCGCAGAACTGGAAATATACTTTTGAAAAGCCCGACACGGCATGGCTTACCACAACATTTAACGATGCCGCGTGGCAGTCGGCTCCGGGTGGTTTTGCAGCACGTGTACCAGCCAATGTGCGCCCTAACATGACCCCAACCGGCATTAAGTCTGTTTGGGCCACCAATGATATATGGATGCGCCAGGAGTTTACCGCAAGCAATGTTACGGATATTAAAAACCTGGTACTTAACATTCGCCACCAGGACGACTGCGATGTATATATCAATGGCGTAAAGGCAGCTCATATTGCCGGCCATTCGCGTAATTATACCATCGAAGATATTAACGATGCCGGTAAAAAAGCGTTTAAACCAAATGGTAAAAACGTAATTGCCATGCATTGCCACGCTAACCGCATGGGATATATTGATGCAGGTATATCGGTGATCAGTATTAAATAGATCAACACCTATCAGTTAAGCGGCTATTGTTCCTAACAGGATGATAGCCGCTTTTTTTATTGCCAGTAATTACCGGATAGAATGATCATATTCAGCAGTTTGATACTGTTATCATAATAGTCATAATCCTTTAGCTTAAAACCGATCAAATAATCCCATACATGGTTTAGCCAAACCTGGTTCTTACCATCAACCATTGCCGAAACCGCAAACGGCGCTACAAAACTTAATGCCTCGAAATATCGGCCTTTAATATCGTTACCGGCCAAAGTATAACCTGCCGATAGGTTATAAGTGTCATTGTTAGTTGTTTCTCTTACCCAGCTATTTATTTTGGCAACAATATTTTTTGATCGTTTATCGCCGGTCATTAAATAGTCGGTTGCTATGCGCCAGGGCACACGGCAGGCGTTGTAATTATATTGCCCATCATATTTATCTTCCAAAAAATAAGGGTTGGCGGGTTTGGCTGTTTTATTTATGTTGACGATAAAATCGGGTAATAACCCCGCATCCGGGCTGTAATTGGTTTGCATGGTATCAAATAACCGATAGCATGCATCAACAACCTTCCCCCACTTGCCGTCATGAGTAACTTGTTGAAATGCTTTAAAATGCGCCGGCATAAAATCCGATGATCGCATGGCGAAATAATCTTTGCTTTCTTCTTCCACACCATCGCTCAACAAAACCGACCACGTTTTATGATTGATCTCGTATTGCATAATGGCATTGATCATGACTTTCGCTTCCTGTAGATAATTAAATGCACCATTATTACCCCATTGCTTAGCGGCCAGCAATAGTGAATAAGCAATATCCATATCACCATCGGTAGCCGATGTTTTATCCAGATCAGCCCCATTGGTTTTTTGCGCCCATGCCATCAGGTATTTACTGTGGTGGCTGGGATGCGCCCGGTAATAGCGGAATAAATTATCGTAGTTAGTTTTAGCACTAGCGTCATGGCCCGCCATTAACACGGTTATTATCATCCCATACCCTTGCCCCTCTGATACGCATTGCTTGCCGCCCTTGCCCTCAAACCAAACATAGCTTTGGGGCTTGCCGGGTACGTTTCTTATAAAACGATTTTTCCATTGTGTGTAAAAGCCCCGTACAGTATTATCCAGTTGTGCCTGGGTGATGTGGTTTGGTTTGATAGTCCCGACAAAATAGCGGGCATGCTGCGGAAAGGGTTTTGCTACTTGTTGCGCTAATACAGCTAGTCGGCAGCAAATTAGCAATATAAATAATAGAATAAATTGATACCGGCGCCGCATTTTTAAAAGTACAAACTTAATTTATAGTGGGGCATAATTTCCCATTTATTACCGCTTAAATCAACAGTGTTATCAATACAGCCTTTGGTTTTGAACTTAGTTTGCTGCTGGTGCTGTATTTGTTTAGTCTATTACATTAACTGACGAAGCATGAAAAGGAAATCTTTCTCTACAGCATGGGCCATATTTATAATAGTTGCCATAACACTAGTTGTATTAAATTTTATGGGTGATGAGCAGGCCCGAAACGTGTTTGCAGGCATTGTATTGGCTGTATGCGCGGTTTTATTTATAGGTGTCGTATGTTGCGTAGCCTTACCGATAAGATAGGTTAACCGTCAACTGTTTTTTGTTGTTTTAGTTTTGACTGCTTGGGTTATATTCCCCATCTTTATGCAAAACCGATCATAATGAAAAGTGTATTTAACCCTGCTGACGTTACCGAACTAACCACGCGAATCAACAAGCTAACTGCCGAAACCAAACCCCAATGGGGCAAAATGAACGCGGCCAAAATGCTGGCCCATTGCAACGTAAGCTATGAAATGGCCTATACCGACAAACACCCCAAACCTAACGCTTTTATGAAATTTATTTTAAAGGTACTGGTGAAGAAAAAAGTAGTTGGCCCTGATCCGTATAAACATAATAACCCTACAGCTCCAGCCTTTTTAATTAAAGATGACCGTGATTTCGAAGTCGAAAAAGCACACTTAATTGACCACCTTAACCAAACATTGGAACTTGGTGAAGCACATTTTGATAAAAAAGAATCACACTCGTTTGGTGTATTAACTAAAGGCGAGTGGGACACTATGTTCTACAAACATTTGGACCACCACTTAGGGCAATTTGGAGTATAAATAAGGGGTGTTCCACATTTAGTGAGCGGAACATCAATGATTTTTACTCATTTAATTTTATCGTATATTATTGCCGTTTTGCCAGCCAAACCATGGTAGTTGCAGAACTTATTATATCCTCCATATACAAAAAATGATCTTTAACCATGTTAACTTAAACGCATTACCATGAAAAGATCAACCGTTTATATAATACTCTTTCACCTGCTTTATTGGGGTGGGATATTATATCGTCTTTATTCTTCGTATCCCCCAAACGACAATGCCGACTATCAAAGACTTTATTTTAATGCTTGCCTTCAGGTTTTGGTGGGATTTATAGTTTTTTATATCGTCTACTTTTTCATTTTTCCCTATTTTATCCAAAAAAGCAAACCCGTAACCGATGCTATCAGTTTAATATTGCTTTTTATCATACTGATATTTATGCTGGCTTTGCCGTTAATGCAGGTTTATTCTGAACAATATCAGCAGGGTAAATTCCGTATTAATATGAGCACCCTTTTATGGGGCATATTCAGTTTTGGATTGTCTTCCTTGCTTTTCAAAGGGTTTATGGTATGGATA
>DHIR01000159.1 GCA_002403905.1 Mucilaginibacter sp. UBA4741 | reverse complement strand
CGTTTTGGTGCATAATATGGTGTTTTGATACCAACAAAAAACCCTGCAAATGTTTGATTTGCAGGGTTTTAGCATCTTTTGGTATTGTTTTTAGTAGCCCGTAGGGGTATCCCACCATAGTAGAGCTACATCGCCATAATTGGTTAACAGTTCTTTAACCTGCGGTACGGCAACGCGGTCAATATAGTCGCCCATGGTCGCGGTGGTTTGATATGGGTCCCAATGTCCGTTATGTTCTTTAGTATAGGCATCTATTCTTGCCGAATCGGGGTTAGGCCAGCCGTCTGTTGCCACCTTACGTATCACAGCGCCGCCGGGGTTGTTCCAATCCTGCGCCTGCGAATAGTAAAAGCCCAGCTTAATGCCATATTTTTTGCAGGCATCTGCCAACGGTTTTAATACATCTTTACCATACATCGTAGCATCAACAATATTCCATTTGCTGGCTTTTGATTTAAACATGGCAAAACCGTCGTGATGCTTGGCGGTGATGACAATATACTTCATACCGGCCTCCTTCGCCATACGTACCCAGGCATCAGGATTGTACTTTACCGGGTCGAAATCTTTAGCCGCGGCCTGGTATTCGGCTACCGGTATTTTTGCCCGGTTCATTATTCATTCACCGCCGTGTGCAACCTTGTGCCCTTTGTACATTCCTCCCCATAACGCATAATCGCCCCAGTGAATGAACATGCCAAAACGCGCTTCGCGCCACCATTTCATCCGTTCGTCGCGGGTTAATTTTTTTTGCGCGGAAGCGGCAGTAGTAAATAAAATAAAAGCGGTAAAAATGACTAATATTCTCTTCATTGTCTTCGAATAATTTATTGAGATATTTTTTTAGTTTATATTGATTACCGCAATATCGCAATTATTAATACTGAATTTGTTAGCGGCTATATGCTATTTATTCAGCAATTCTTACATCTTGTATATTGCCAATATCCATCATTAATATGCTTATTTAACTGAATAAACATGCATTATATTTGTAAAGGCACTTAATACTTTCATTTTGAACTGCAACCATATTAGTGCATAGATCATTTCATATTAATTAAAACCAATATTCATTTATAATCTAACAGAATAAATCTAACCTATAAAACACTTGCTCCAAATGCTTAAAAAATACCCCTGTCCAAAAACATTTGTTTTTTTATTAACTATTTTGCTTATAGCATCCGGTTTACTTGTCAAAGCACAGCAACCCGCTTCTATTAAAACCCTAATTAGTAAAGTTGATGATTATAATGCTAAGCTTCCGGCAGAAAAATTATATCTACAATTTGATAAACCCTATTATTTTATTGGAGATACTATTTGGTTCAAAGGATATTTGACCAATTCTATCCTCAATTACTCATCTTTAAGCAGCCGATTGTATGTTGACCTGGTAAATGATAGTAACAAAGTGGTTAAGCACTTTATTTTTCCGGTGTCGTTTGGTTTAAGCTGGGGCAATATCGCTTTAGATGAAAATTTGCGTGAAGGCGCTTACACTATAAGGGCATATACCAACTGGATGCGCAATTTTGGTAACGATGCCTTATTTTATCAAAGTTTTTATATCTCCAACATATCATCAAACACGTGGATAATTAACACCAATAATAGCATAAACAACAACAGTGTTAAAGTTGGCCTTAAATTTACCGGCATTAATAAAACGCCCTTCAGCAACCAAAATTTGCAGTTAAAATTAGTTAACGGGGGCAAAACATTGTTTCAAAACGCGATTGTAACAGGGGCCGACGGATCGGCAAATATAGATTTTACCTTACCCGAAAATACAGCGTCAAAAAACTTAATGCTGGTTGCCGGCGATAAAAAAAGCAGTAAAAGAGTTGCCCAAATTCCGTTAGATATTGAAAGGGCGCAGGATGTTGATATACAATTTATGCCCGAGAGCGGCCCATTTATAGCCTCGTTACCCACACAAGTCGGCTTTAAGGCTATTGGCGAAAACGGAAAGGGTATTAATGTAACAGGTATAGTAACCGATAAAGAAAACAATACCGTAGCCAAATTTGAAAGCCTTAAAGCTGGGATGGGCGTATTTAACATGGCCCCTCAACCGGGCGAAATTTATACCGCTAAAATAACCCTGCCAAACGGCAGTATTAAAACAGTTGATATGCCCGAACTGAAAAAATCAGGCATTTTGTTAAAAGTAAAGAATGGTTTCGCGCAGGACACCTTAGATGTATCCATATTGGCAACCGAAGACATGCTTTCCCCTGCAACGTATTATATTATTGGCCAATCGCGCGGGATAGTGTGTTATGGCGCATCATTTAAATTGGATAAACAGTTTATAAATTTACATGTGCCAACGGCTTTATTTCCTACAGGTGTAGCGCATTTCACCATCATTAATGCTAACAACCAACCGGTTAATGAAAGGCTAACTTTTATTGATCATGATGATAATTTAAAGATCAATATTATGCCTTCTGACGCCTCGTTTTCTCCCAGGGACAGCATACCGCTCCATATTACTGTTACCGACCAGGATGGAAAACCCATTTTGGGCAGTTTTTCGGTAGCGGTTACTGATGACGCGCAAATAAAGGGCGGTACAAATAATACAGGCAACATACTTACCAGCTTCCTGCTTTCGTCAGACCTTAAAGGCTTTATTGAAAACCCCGCATATTATTTTGAGAAAAATGCCCGATCATGGAAAGCATTAGATGCCCTTTTGCTTACCCAAGGATGGATAGGTTATAACTGGAAAGATATTGCAAACAGGGCACCATCGCCACAATTTGCGCCCGAGCCTGATTATACGCTTAAAGGCAAGGTTGACAATTTGCTAAATAAACCCATTGCTAATTCGAAAGTATTGTTATTGGCTACGGGTAAATACCATTTTATAAGGGATACCACTACAAATGCCGGGGGCGAGTTTTATTTTCATAAAATCCCGGCTGCTGATAATACAAAATACGTATTACAGGCACGTAATGCCAAAGGGCGCACCATTAACGCGGGCATTACCATTAATGAAGTATCTGCATTAAACGCTAATATCCCTTTTAAAGTAATGCCCCAACCATGGTATGTAAATACAGATACATCTATGCTTAATTATGCAAAAAACAATAGCACTTATAACGATGAACTGGAAAGACGAAAATATGGCGACCATTTATTAAAAGAAGTAGAAATTAAAAATAGCAGTATAATAAAAGGCTCGCAAAATCTTAATGGCGCAGGTAACTCAGATCAGACAATTACAGAGGCCGATATTGAAAAAGCAGGCAAGGCAAGCCTGCTTGATCTTATACAGCAAAAAATTAACGGCTTTCGTACCGGATATCCGCATAAAGCAACCGATATTGAATATTTCTTGAAAGATAAAAGGGTAAGGTTTGTTATTGATGGGATAGACCTGGACAGATTTTACCAGCCTACCGGCGCAACAGCGAATGAACATTATGAATATCAGAAAGAAACGCTTGATTATTTAACAGCTGCGGATATTGTAGGTATAGAAGTGCTATATAGTTCCAGGTACAACGCGGCCTATCATGCTCAAAATTTATCTATTGATGATCAATTAGCTATTGATGTTACCGGCCCGAGAGGATCTGACAACGCCTATTTAGAAATAACCACCCGATCAGGAAATGGGCCGTTTACCAGGACCGCCACTGGTATTTTTGTTTATAAGCCGGTTCCTGTTACTTTGCCTAAACAGTTTTACAGACCAAGATACCCTGCAAAAAACAGCACCCGGAACTTTACCGACCTTCGCTCAACTATACATTGGCAACCCTCTGTTGTTACTGATAAAACCGGGCAAGCCAATGTTTCATTTTACGCGGCAGATACCTCAACCACCTACACCATAATTATGGAAGGCAGTGACCTGAACGGTAAAATAGGTTATCAAACTAAAAAGATTACGATAGGTGCCAAATAGTAGGCTTGTACTATTCATTTCCCTTTGTCATTTCCTAAAGAGCCATTGGCCCGGCGCATTTAATAACAACCGGTTTTAACCCATTGTTATTAAACAAAAACAGAAACAGGAATGCCATAGGCCCGGCCTATATAATTACCTGCTTCCTGTTATATGCATCTAACCTACTATTTCTTGCTATACTCTTTGTCCCTTTCAACGGATTTTAATCCGTTGTTATTATATTGACGAGGCTACGCCTATTATAACAATAAAAAAGACATTATTAAATTTAAACAGCTACTTAGCCACTATGGGTATTAACTGAACTTCCAGGATTTTCATTAACGCGCTTTTTGTTATTTCAACCGGGCTAATTTGCAGGAGATGCGTTCCTGACGGTAGGCTGACATCGCCCAAGTCAACGGTTTTAACTTCGCCCTTTGCTGATGATAGCACCTCACCTTTTTTAACCAGGCTGCCTACTTTAAATTCGTAACTGCCCGCGTCATCCTTATCAGCCAAATATTTTAATACTATTTTATAAGTAGCGGGCTGTATCAGCCTAAAATTCCATTTGACGAACTGATTCTTTTTACTCCACCCATTCACATAATACCTATCAGTCTTGCCATCGCCAAAACCAAAACCCTTACCTATAAGCTCAGCGTCAAACGCAAGCAGACGGTTGGTAACACCGCTGCTGGCGAGCAAACGGGTAGTATCTGTTTCAATAGTGCCTTTGGTTTCCAAAACAATAATCGTATTTACCTCATCAGGCGCTTGCAAAGGAAGGTTGATGCCCATATCCAGCGGGTCAACGCGTTTAAATGTTAGTGCTTTTTTGGTTGGGTCGGCTAACAGGTACGCTTTGCTAATATCACTTTTCAATCCGCCAACTATAAGGTTACCATTTTGCGGCCAGTTAAATACGTGCAGGTATAAAAGGTTGCCCTTGCACGTAGATACGCCCCAGCTTTGAAAAGGTAGCGGCGTTTTGGTGGTTTTATAAATACTTTCCGAGTTTTTATTCATCCATTTGGCCAGCCCGTTTAAAATATTTACGTCCTCCGGGGCAAATTCACCATCGCCCATAGGGCCAATATTCATGAGCAAATTACCACCACGCGAAGCTGATTTAGCCAGCAACTGAATAAAAAAACTTACGGGTTTATAGCTCTTGTCAAATTTTGAATAACCATAAGATTCGTTGGTAGTAGGTATAGCCTCCCAATCGCCATCTACCGGAAAAAACTCAGCCGGTCGGTCTGCAGTATTTTTGTAATCGCCCATGTTAAAGTTATTGGCGCCACGGGCCAACCTGCCGTTCACCACAACATTAGGGTCGGTTTCGCGGATAGCTTTAAGGATGCGGATATTTTCAGACAGCGGTAGTTTTTGCGGAGTATCAAACCATAAAATATCAGGGTGGTACATGGTCAGCAATTCTTTTATCTGCGGTATAGCTTTTTCATTAACATACTTTACAGCTTTAGGCAGCAATTCGGGGTGAATGTCGTACCAATCGCGCCCGCCATACAGGTTAAGGTCGCCTCCCGGGTTTTTATAATCCCAGTCATTGCCCGGTGCGTCGGGGTGTTCCCAGTCAAAAGCTTGTGAATAATAAAACCCAAACTTCAATCCATACTTTTTACAAGCTGCCGAAAGGTCAGCCATGGGGTCGTGCTTCCAGGCTGTTTGTTTAACTATATTATAATCAGAAACCTTAGAATTATACATGGCAAAGCCGTCATGGTGCTTTGCGGTGATGATCAAATAGCGCATACCGGCCTGTTTGGCTGTTTTTACCCATTTATCGGCGTCAAACTTTACCGGGTCAAACTGATGGGCCAATTCCAAGTATTCTGCACGGGGTATTTTTTCTTTACGCATCAAGTGTTCGGCATAACCATCCACCTTTTTACCTTTCCATTCGCCGCCGGGCAACGAATAAATGCCCCAATGAATAAACATGCCAAAACGCGCGTCACGCCACCACGCTATACGGGCATCATGTGTTTTCATGCTGGCTGTCCACCACCCGTTTACAGCTTCATCAATGGCTGTTTTATCGCGGCTCTTCACCTCGTTTGCCATTGTTTTATCCTCATCGCCCTTATCCTGTGCAAAGGTTACACCGGCGCTTAATAATATGGCTAATAAATAGCCTGTTATTACAAAAATTCTTCTCGCTTTCATCATATTTAATTTATCCATATCAATGGGTGCCTTACCGGCAAATTCCTGATCACTTCTTCTACTTTAGGGTTATGGTCAAGGCGTTTCCACGTGTTTAGCCATTCTTTGTTATTATAAGCCACAGCTCCAAAAACTAGCGAAGGCTGTGCTATCGACCAGTTGTCCCAATACATTACGTCATGCGCAAACGGCCATTTATTTTTATCGGCAAGGTAAGGGTACAGGTATGAAATCCCCGTTTTTATGGAGCGGCCATCGGCTGTTTTATATTCCCATAAATTATTTTCGGATGTTGATAATATCTGGCAAAGTGTTGTCATGGCATCAAGGTCAAATATCGAATAACCAAAGGGTTTGGTGCGTTTTAGCTCAAGTGGGAAGCTGCCATCGGTGGCCATTTGGTTAGGCAACAGGATGTTTTTATAATGGTTAAGGCAGGTATCTGTCAGCACCTTATTATGCGTAAACCGTGCAAAACAGGCAACCTGCATTACCCAGCAGGTACCGTGGTTATTTTTAGCGGCCTTTTCTTCCAACCCGTTTTTGCTGGTATTTAACCAAACTAAGTATTGGCAAAACCAATCACGCACACCTTTTAACAAAGTTTTATCCATTGCAGGGTCATTCTCCATCACCATTAGGCCCTGTGCCACTTCCATGAGTTGTATGGTATCAATAATGCCAATACCCCTGCCGGTTGTGATGCCTTTTAGCGCCTGCGCGTATTGCAGGTTGGGGTTCATTAAAGTTTCAGGGCTGATAAACCAGGCCCGCAGGTGAATGATAGCCTGTTTAACATATTTGGCATTATGCGTAAGCTTATATGCCGATGATAACGCGCCTATAATGCGGCTAAAGCGGATCATGGCCAAACGGTGCGCTACAAAATTATCGGGGTTGGTGAGGCCGTCTTTTTGTATGTACGGGCCATTGGGATTTTTAGGATTGGGCCACCAATAATCACCTTCTGAAAAAAAATCATGCTTCCCCCCGGCGCTGCGGCTGTAGGTTTGAGCGGTAACGGTTATGGGCTGCTGTTGCATGGCCCAGGCTGCCTCATCCATTACGCTTTTGCGCAGGGTTGCTATTATTTCCTGTTTAAACTCAGGCGAGCTTGTTTGCAGGGCACAGTTCATACAGGTAATAACAGCAACCATTAGCAACAGGCAAATCAAAAATCTTTTTATAATCATTGTTTTCAATTTTAATCGGTCATCATTTTAAAAGTTACTTTACCAACCGTATTGGGTTTTCCAGCTATCGCATCGCTAATATTTCCTACAATTTTACCATTTACTTTCTCAACTTTAATATCCCTAAAAGTATATTCACCTTTTTCATAATTAAAAGTTTCACCGTCATCATCATACAGCTTGTAGCTTCCTGGTTTT
This sequence comes from Mucilaginibacter sp. UBA4741, assembly GCA_002403905.1. Classification (GTDB taxonomy): domain Bacteria; phylum Bacteroidota; class Bacteroidia; order Sphingobacteriales; family Sphingobacteriaceae; genus Mucilaginibacter. Next base: position 24,605 of record DHIR01000159.1, on the reverse strand, counting down.
TCGCCATAGTACCGTACTTCAATATCAACCTTCTGGCCTGCTTTAGGGGCGTGCAACATGGCCGGCATCATCGGGATAATACCCCCATCTTTTACATAAACCGGTATTTTATCCAGTCCGGGCGTAACAGTTATCATTTGTCCGTCTCCCACCAGTTTGCCGGTGTAAAAATCATACCATTTGCCTTTGGGCAAAATTACTGTACGCGATGTTTCGCCGGTGAACATGGGCGCAACCAAAATATTTTCGCCCGCCATGTACTGGTCTTTTATTTCACCGGCTGACAGGTCTTCATAAGGGTCTGTTTCCAGATCAACTTTCTTTTTGGGAGCTTTTTTAGGCACTTCCATCCCTGCAAAATCCGGTTCCAGGTTCATAGCCCTAAACGGCGGGATGCCCTGGAAATGACATTTAGCAAACTCGCTGTACCAATAAGGCATCATTTGCATACGCAGGTTTGCCATTTGTTTTACCTGCTCTGCTACTTCGGGGAAGGTCCACGGTTTGGTGCCGCTTGCCCAGGCATTGATCATAGCCATAGGCGAAAAAACATTCGACTGGAACCTCCGCAACCATTCTTCGGCTGTTTTTGAAGCTCTTACTTCGGGCGTCCACAATACGCCTGCAAAACCGCTGTTAATGAGGGCCGTTATAAAGTCCCGGTGGTTATAATAATCGTTATAAATAACATAGGGGAAAGAAGCTCCTCCACCGTTAGAAGCACGTACCAAACCATACGTGCGTTGGTTACGTTCGTGGTAAAGTTCGGTAACATAACGCTGCATCATCAATCCGTAGGTTTGCCGCATCTGCTCGGCGCTATGCCCAGATGGGAATATGGCAACATCGGGCCATAAATAGGTATCGCCGCCATCAACCTCATCTATTTTATAGCCACTTACGCCAATATCCACTTTGTTTTTTGACAGCGCACCGAAGAATATTTTTTGAGCTTCGGGCATACTGATATCAACCACCGCGCCGTTCCAAACCGTATATGATGCTGCATAGGGTTTTATTAAAGGAAAAACAGGCGCTTCGGGAGATACATAAGGGTTCGTCCATAAATTAATGCGGATACCTTTTTTTAACATATCCCTGATCAACGCTTTCGGGTCAGGGAAACGAGTTTTGTCCCATTCAAATGTACATGGGTATGATTTGCTTTGCCAGCCGGGCTCTAACCCTATAAAATCAAGCGGGTACCCTTTTTCTTCAAATGCCTCGGCTTCTGCGGCAACACCCGCAGCATCAGTTAAACGCTGCATACGTTGTGTAAAGCCAAGCCCCCAGCGTGGCGGCAGGCACCCGCCGCCGTTTAATAAGTTGTACCGCCGCACCGCGTCCATCATTGTAGGGCCGCCAAATACATATATCTCGGCGCCCTCAGCCGGTACAAGCATTTCCACCGCGTCAGAGTAGGGGTGCGAGTTCCAGTTTTTATCTGTGTTTCTATCTTGTACTACAGGAGGGGTTTTGCTGTTAACCCGCACCGCTGTACCTGCATAAACTTTAATATAGCGGGCACAGTTAATAAAAACGCCATAGCCTTTTGATGATACATAAAAAGGCGTGGGGCAATGGGTATGCCCATCATCTTTCCCGGCATAATTATCAACGTGCAGGGTCATTATCCTGCCGCGCTGGTGTACTGTTTGAAAATTTAGGCCAAAACCATAAAGCTGTTCGGTACGGTCTAACGGGAAACAGAGATAGGTTTTACCATCAACCATAGTTGCTGTAATTTCAGTTTTCGACAACGGGAAACTCGTATCGCCCATTTGCACTAAACCTGCATGGTAGGGTATTGCACCCGCAGCTTTAAGCAGGTCAAATGCTTCAGGTTTGCCAGCCACAGCTTTCCAAATGCCGGGCTCAACTTCCGTCCAAGCTAATTGCTGGGCGTTTAATTTACAGGTAATAATAACCAACAGGCAGCAGAGTATTGAATATTTAGATAGTGACATACATACTTATAATAGTTGTTAGGCTTATGATTTATTGATGAATAGATTTACCAATGGCATCTAATTGAATTATAAATGCCGGGTATATTAAACCATTGCTTTGGATAGGTGCGTCCCAGGTCATAGCGCCCCCGGCATCGTTTATCTTTTTGGTATACCCTATTATTTGCTCAATAGTAAAGCGCGGGTTACCCATCCCCCATTTTTCGCCCAGGTTGCTTAACCCGTGTATTTGCGCTCCATCTATTTTGCCATTATATGAATGATTTATTGTTACCAGGTCATCCTTATTAATTTCGCCAGCTATATAATCCTCGTAAGGTGTGCTACTGGTTAAACGGTAAAATACACCCATGTTAAACGCCACTATACTGTTGGGATTGCCAGCTCTTGCCGCTTCGGCAAAAGTTTTAAAATTTGGCGCGTTTTCTGTACGGTACATGATATTGGGCCAGTAGCAGCCGTCAAACCACCAGCCATCAATTTTACCTCCCCAGCGAACCGACCATTCCCTGATGATTTGTTCCCACTTGTTTTGAAATTCTTTATTGGGATACGGGCCGTTTTGCCATTCCAATGCCTTCTTAGCTATGGCGTCGCCGTTGGGGGCTCCCGACGGCAGATAAACTATCAGTTTTAGCCCACGGCTATGTAAAGCGGTACCCAGGTCGGCTATTAAATCCCTTTTTGAACATTTAGTGGGTTTAATGCCAACCAACTTATCATAAGCGGCGTTGGGCGAGTCATAAAAACCCGAGTTTTGCCCTATGGTAAATATCATGTACCCGGCACTGACAGACTTTACCTCATCGGCAAGCCTATTTACATCAAAGGCATTAACCAGTTGGTTCCATTTTGCAACGTTGATATTTAAATTCTCGGTTTTTGAAAGCCAGTCGGGCAGGTAATGCGTCATTACACCAAATTTTGCCTGTTTTAACCAGGCAGCTCTTTCCTGGGCTTTAACACCAATGCTTAACAGCATGAACAAGAGGAGAATATAACGCTTCATACCCGTAGAATTTTATTGGGGGATAATAGTGTAGGTTTTGCCTTTTTCTGTAGCAAAATCAATAGTATATTGTTTTTGTACGTATAAACTGGCCAGTTTCACACCATCCTTTTTCTCATAAGCCGGTTTTGGCTCGGCCTGGTTTAAAGGATTGGTATTGTTGCCTACGGCAGGTTTAAAAGCTGTTTCTAAAACCTTAATTGGCAAATTGCTGCTTACCCTGCAATTGCCGCCATTATTTGATAAAATAATCGCTTTAGTAAGCTTACTATTCTTCCAGCTAATGTCAACCTCAAAATTTCCCCGTGCTTTAATACCGCTGATATTTCCGGTTGGCCAGGCATCAGGCAGGGCGGGCAGTAGCTCAATTGAACCAGTATGGCTTTGCAGCAACATTTCGGTCATCCCGGCCGAACCGCCGAAGTTGCCGTCGATCTGGAATGGCGGATGCGCGTCAAATAAATTAGGGTAGGTACCGCCACCGCTCATTGTCGCCTTTTCTTTTAATGGGTCGATATAGGTAAACGCGGATGCCAGTATTTTATAAGCATGGTTGCCATCATGCAAGCGCGACCACCAGTTTACCTTCCAGGCCATTGACCAACCGGTACTTACATCGCCACGAAATATCATTGATTGTTTTGCCGCAGCGGCCAGTTCGGGCGTACCATCAACAGTGATAAACTTGCCCGGAAACAGGCCAAATAATTGTGAAATATGCCTATGCGTATCCTTCGGGTCGTCCCAATCTTCAAACCATTCCTGTAACTGCCCGTATTGCCCTATATGCAATGGGTATAGGTTAGCTTCGGCGGTTTGCAGCCTTCCAACAAAATCCTTATCAATACCTAATACCTGTGCTGATGATATGCAGTTGTTAAATAGCTCGCGGATGATAGACATATCCATGGTAGTAGCCATACTGATCTCATATTCTTTTCCATCTTTTTTAACCGTGTTTTCTGGCGATACGCCCGGATTTGTGATAAGGTAGCCCGTTTTGGGATCCTTAATTAACCAATGGAGCATAAAAAGAGCAGCGCCTTTCATTAAAGGATAGCCCGTTTGACTCAAAAACGCCTTATCGCCCGTGAACAAATAATGTTCAAATAAATGAGTGCTTAACCACGCCCCGCCCATAGGCCATGCCGAATAACGGGTACTTACTTTGGGGTCCTTGTCATAATTGCCTACGGTAGAAGTTTTGGCCCATATATCAGAGTTATGGTGTTCAACCCAACCCTCGTTGATGTTATAGTTTATTTTAGCGGTTTTGGCACCGTTAACTGAAAGTTCTTTTATGAAATCGAACAAAGGCTGGTGGCATTCAGACAGGTTGGTGTTCTCCGCCAGCCAGTAATTCATTTCTGTATTAATATTGGTGGTATAGTTACTGCCCCAGGGCGGTTGTAAGGCATCATTCCATATACCTTGCAGATTTGCCGGCGGCGTACCGGGCCTGGAACTGGCAATAAGCAAATAACGCCCGTACTGGTAATATAGCGTTTGCAATTGCCTGTCGGGATTTTTGCTGTCGAAGTTTTTTAAACGTTCATCGGTAGGTTGCCTCAGCATCGCGGCATTGGCACCTAAATCAAAGGTTACCCTTTTAAACAGGTTTTGATAATCAGCAACGTGGGCTGATCTAAGCTGCCCATAGTTTAAGGTTAATGCTTTATTTAAACCGGCATCTGCCTCAACCGAAGGGTCTTTCCCCTGTAAACCCGGCGATTTATCAAAACCATTAAAGCTGGTGGCCTCCGTTAAATACAAGGTAACCTCATCGGCTCCCGAAACTTCAACACTGCTATCATTTGCTTTAACTGTACCGCCAGAGTTTTTAACTTCCAGGTCTATCTGAAAATTCATCCCTTCGCCGTTTGGCCCATCGTAAACCACTTGTTGGGGCTCATAATCGCGGTTGGCTACATATTTTGGGGCTTTGCCCTTTAATACCAATTGATTGTTCCCTTTGGTTGCCACATTAAAATGCAGTTTGCTTGACAAGCTTGCACTAAAGCTTACGGCATTTTTTTGATCAGCTTTTATCCTGATAACCATAACACGGCCTGGGTAACTGATAAATGTTTCGCGGGTATAATTAACGCCATCCGCTTTGTATTTCACAGTAGCTATCGCGTTGTTGAGGTCAAGGTCACGGTAATAATTATTCGCCGAAGTATCTTTTAATTTAAAATCAAGTATTAAATCGCCCAACGGCAAATAACGCGCGGAGTAAGGGCCCTGTAACCCTTTTTTCCAAAGCGCGGCGGCCTTGGTATAGTCGCCGGCAAATATAGCCTGCCGTACCAGTGGTAAGTATTCAGGCCCTTTAGCATTATTGCCGTCATCAGGATAGCCAGACCATAGCGTATGGTCATTCAACTGAAACCGCTCTTTGCCAACCCTGCCAAAAACCATGGTCCCTGTAATGCCGTTACCTAAGGGCAAAGCCTCCTGCCAGGCTACAGCCGGTTTATTGTACCATAGCTTTAAATCGGGGTCGTTGCTTTTGGTTTGGCCAAAAGCAGCTGAACTGCCTATTAAACAAACAACCAGGTATCTGCGTAAATTCATTGTTCCTGTTTTAAAGGGTTATAACACCGGCGGCCGCTTAATTCACACTACATCAATGCCTTTTAGTGGTTTCTATCCGTATGTGTTAAAGTTACGCGTGTGTGTTAACTTTTATAAAAAATAACGGGGCAGTACTCATACTGCTCCGTTAAATAAATGTTTATAAAATTAATAGGGCAAAATAGGGTATATAGGTGTGCCAATAACATCAACCACGGCATTTGTGGCTAACAGGTCGCTGGTAGCAATATAATAAACATCATTAACCGTAATTGGGTAATTTGATGTATTGCTCGGCGACGCGTCTAGCACCTCGATATACATGGTTGAATTTGGATTTGTGATAAAGCCGGGTATTTTAAATCCCGGAGGATTTGTGGTATACGCCCCTGCTGCTGCATTTGTAGTTACCGTTACATCATGTACAGGCAAATTATAATGTGAGTAGGTGCCGTTAAGGATCAAATATCCGAGGTAATTTTTCACATCGGCCGGCGAATAGCTTTTCCAGCTTGTTGCTGCTTTGTTTGCCGAAGTTAACACAGCTGCCCACAATCCTGTTTTTGAGGTGGTTACCATTGTATTGGTGAAAAATATATATGTTTTATTGCTTTGCATATACAAATTGGTATCAATACCCGAGTAAATAATGGCATCGTACATCCTCCTGAAAATGGTATCAGTTGAGCTGCCATAAGCGCGCGATTTTAAATATTGCCACGAGGTTTTATTTAAATGCGCGTCGATTGTATCGGTGGTACTCCTGTGAAAATTCTTTTGCAGTTTAAGTTTAAGGCAACCCGGCAGCACAACTACTGCCAGTGCCAGGAATACAAAAAGTATTGCTGTATGATATTTGATTTTTTTCATCTGAATATTTTTTAAGGTATTAATGTCATCATGAGCGATTTTCAATTTCGATTTTGAGCAACCGCTCATGATGCATTCATATTTTACCAGTTAATATTAATAGGATGGATTTTGAGTTAATAAAGTATTGGCATTAAGTACATATTGGCTTAATGGCCACAGTACCTTATTTAAATCGGCAAAGCCGGTTTGTGCTGTACCATAACTTTTTTGCCGCCTTGACACTACCGGGTCCATAATAGTTTGAACATGATTTGTACGCACCAGGTCAAACCAGCGTTTACCCTCGCCAAACAATTCATATTGCCTTTCCTGCAAAATTGCATCCTGCATGGTGCTGATGGTTGGCAGTTGCGCGGCCGTGTAGGCAGGCACACCCGCCCTTACACGGATATAATTTAAGTACTTGAGCGCATTGGTCATATCACCGGTTTGATTTAAAGCCTCGGCATAGGTTAAATAAACATCGCCAAGCCTGTACATCACCAGGTAAACATTCCAGGTAAGGGCCGAGGCAGGCGCTTTACTAAGCTGACTACCGTTAGTAGCGTTATAATATTTTAATAATTTATCCTGGTGGCCCAATGATGTAGATGGTACAGAGGCAACTACCGTAGTATCCAATGTTTTGGCAAACCTGGTATCCGCTTTAATTGCTTTCCAGTTAAAATAAACCGCTGAATCAACTTTTACAGGGTTATTACTTGTTCCCACCGAAACGGGTATGCACGCGCAGCCATTTACCGTATTATCCCAGTGTATGCTCCATATAGGTTCAATTGAACCCGTAGGGGCAATGAACAGGTTTTTCCAGTTGGCTGTGGTTTCCAGGTTTGCACCTGTTGCACCGGCATACACTGCACCTGTTGGGCCTTTGGCTAAAAATAGCTTTTGAGTCCATGCAATAGCATTTTGATAGTCGGACTGGCCACCACCTGGTTGCCCGGCCCTCCACATATACACATCAGCAAGAATAGCGCATATAGCCCCTTCGCCAACGTACCATACGGTTGGGGTTTGGTTTTTTTGAATGAGCGAATACGCTTTTTGCAGATCAGGGATAATTAGCGAATCAATAAGCTTAGCAGCCGCAGTTCTTGGTTTTGCTACGGGTTGGGTAGCATCCAGATATGGGGTTGTCCACATAGGCGCCGCGCCCCAAAGCCTTACAATGTAAAAATAACTTTCGGCACGCAAAGCATAACATTGCGCCAAAGCATTATTAACCACCAATGGGGTAGCGAGTGGATCATATTTCGGAACCTGTGGAATATATTGAATGGCCAGGTTGGCATCTGCAATAGTTCTGTATAATCCCGACCAATCAGTCTCGGCATTATTAATGGTGAGCGCGTTAAACGCCAATTCTGTTTCGTTATTGCTTACATATTGGCTACGGTCAAAATCATCGGACCGGCATTCGCCCCAATAATGGTATCTGCCCCCATACCCTTCATCCTTACTCGTTCCGGCTCCGGTCATTTCTTCCTGGAAAGAACCATATATGCCTGCTAATGATGCCGTAATGTCTTTCACGCTTTTAAAGTAAGTGGATACGGCAATAGAAGAAAGCGGCGTTTCTGTTACATCTTTTTTACAACTGCTTATTATTGTTATAACAGCAATAAAAGCAGTAATTCCTATCAATTTTTTCATCATTTTTTTCTTTTTAAAAATCATGTCTTTCTTTTTTTTAAAAACCAAAATTCACACCAAATCCAATTTCTCTCCTTTTCGGATATTTTCCGTTATCAATACCCGGCGTAAGCGCGTTGCTTGTACTAAACTCGGGATCATACCATGTGTAATTGGTAAATGTTAGCAGGTTGTCGCCATATACATAAAACGCTACTGACCTCGCCTTTATCCTCGCGGCTATTTTCCGATCAAGGGTATAAGTAAATTTAACATTAGCCAGTCTGATAAATGAGCCATCCTGGAGGTAAAGGCTGTTAAGCCCGCTACTAATATCTCCATAAGTATCCTTGTTAGTAAATAACGGATATTTGGCTATGTCGCCTTCATTGAGCCACGAATGATAAATGGCATCAACTGTTGGAGGCGAATAAGTTGAACCGTTGGCATTTTGATTATTGGCAGTTTGATTGTAAACCTTGTTACCAACTTGCCCATTAACGGTTACGTTAAGCGAAAACTGTTTATAGGTAAAAAAGTTGGTAAGCCCAAAGTAATATTTAGGTACGCCATTGCCTAAAATCTGCTTATCGTTAGCATCTATCACACCATCGTTATTAACATCCTGCCAAATAACGCTACCGCCTTTTAATAAAAGCCCATTCCTATAAAGCTGATGTATCGCGCCGGAATATGGCTGTCCATTATCAAGGTAGCTTGTAGCAGTAGTACCATTGTTACCTACACCTACAGGTGTTAACCTATCGCCATTAACAGCATAAGCATTTGATACATTATATTGGTAAACGCCTAAGTTTTTATATATATAAAAATCGCCAACATGGCCGCCTTCCTGTATAATATAGGAGCCTGTTACAAAAGGCGTATGGTTAGCCAGTTGCTTAATTAACCCTGCGTTTTGAAAGGTAATATTAGCGCTCACATTCCAGGTGAAATTTTTGCTCACAACCGGCGTGCCGGCTATTGTAAATTCTGCTCCTGTATTTTGTATATTTCCAAGGTTAACCGTTACCGTTTTAAAACCGGTTTCGGCAGGCAGTGCAGCCGTATAAAGCAGGCCGCTTGTGTTTTTAATGTAGTATTCAGGTGTAAAGGTTAGCCGCCCTTTCAAAAAGGTAAGATCCATACCAAAATTTTGGGTAGTTACCGTTTCCCATTTGATAGCTGAGTTTCCTAAAACAGAAGATAATGCGGCAGAACTGTTACCATTGTAAGATGCAAATGGATTTGAGGTGCCAAAATTCAAAAGTGTTGAAAACAAGTAATTGTTGCTTAACTGGTCATTACCCAACTGGCCAATACTGTACCGTAACTTACCATCCTCAAGCACACTTTTTGTCCATGACATAAAGGGCTCATCTGTAAAGCGCCACGCAAAACCTCCCGAGTAAAAATTACCCCATTTATTGGCGGAGCCAAACCTTGATGAACCATCACGCCTGTAAGTACCGGTTACTATGTATTTTTCCTTGTAGTTATAGCCAATACGGGCAAAAAGAGACTCGGTAGTAAACGCCGTAGCGTCTGTGCCAGTTTTGGTAAGGTCAACAGTACCTACGTTAGACGTAAAAATCGACTCATTCAAATAGTTATTATCGGCTATTGTGAAATTATCAGCCCTGTAATACTCCCGGCTAAAGCCTGCCGAAGCAGTAATATTATTAAACTTCCCGATAGTTTTGCTGTAATTGAAAAACGACTGCAGGTCATAAGAAAACTGCCTGTCGCTACCTGTAGACCCTACATCAAGCCCGGTACCGCCGCTGGTTAATGAGGATGGTGTAAAACTTTGGGTTGTTGGGTTATTAAATTTCACATTAAAACTTGTAGTAAACCGCAGGTCTTTTGTAATTAAATAATTAGCTGCTGTATTATACTGGACGAGATAGCTTGTGGCCAGGTTGGTTGCCAGCAAAGCATAAGCCACCGGGTTTCGCTTTGACTCCACATAACCCGCCAATGATCCATCGGGGGTGTATATCGTTGTCCAGGGGTTACGTTCAAAAACTTGTTGAACAGTTGTCCCGATCGGAACATTATTACCTGTTTGGTAAGAAAATGATAAATTATTTGTGATCTTAAATTTATTAGTGGCCTGGTAATTTACATTAATGGTGCTTTGCACTCTTTTAATATAGCTGTTTATAACTATTGACTGGTCATCAATATAATTTAAACCGGCATAATAAGTTAAGCCTTTTTGACCACCACTTACGCTTACATTATAAGTGTTTTTATTGGCTGTATGAAACAGCAGGTTTTGGTAGTCATTGTCAGCGTTGAGGTAATGGTTAACCGAGTCGGTATTTGCACCGGTGATACCATTGCCGCGGTTTTTCCTGTAGTAACGCAAATCATTGGCCGATGCTGTTGGAAGCTGATGTGCAAGCTGGCCATATAAATGAGAATAGGCCGCCGTAATTACCGGCTTACCATCTTTACCTTGTTTTGTAGTAATAATGACAACGCCGTTGGCCCCCCGGGAGCCATAAATTGCTGCTGAAGCAGCATCTTTCAATATCTCGATGGATTGAATATCAGCAGGATTAAGATAATTAGCATCTGAATTGATGACACCATCAATTACATACAAGGGGCCTGTTCCTGAATTCAGCGTTCCGGTACCGCGTATTGTAATTGTTCCTTCCCCGCTCGGATCGCCATTATCATTGGCCACCAAAACGCCGGCCGCCTGGCCTTCAAGCGCGTCAAAAAGGGTAACTGGTTGGCGTTCTTTAATCTGTTTGGCACTAACCGATGAAATTGAGCCGGTTAAGTCGCGTTTTTGAACGGTTTCCCCATAACCGGTTACTACAACTTCGTCAAGGCTGTTTGAGCTTTCGGTAAGTGTTAAGTTAATAACGTGGTGGGTACCAACAACCTGTTCCTGGTTAACATAGCCAATATAGCTAAACACTAATATGGCTTTCTCATTTGGCACTGTTATATTGAATTTACCATTAATATCAGTAACAGTACCGTTAAAGGTGCCTTTTACTTTAATGTTAACGCCTATTATTGTTTCACCTTTTGAATCGACAACGGTACCGCTAACTTTAATGGGTTGGTTTTGTGCCTGTAATGCCGATGCTTGTATCAGCATTACAATTACAAGCATAAGCAGCCAAATTGCCGGCTTGCCTGCTTTTAAGTTTTTTTTTGTAAATAGTTTGACCATAATACTACTTTAGATTAGGATTTAATTAATTAGTTAGTTAATTAAAAAAGTTTTGATTAAATTTTTTAACAGAAAATGTGCGTGATGGCTTTTTTTCATCATAATTTTTAATAGTTAATTAAGAGTTAATTGGTTATGCAATTACCAAATTATTTGATTATGTATTATGAATACTATTGGCTAATCATTCAGCGATATTTACACAAAACCTATAAATGCGTATTAAAATATCGCCATATTGCTTATTAATAGGGTATTAATAAATAATAAGCCACATAATAAAGGCGCTGATTAACAATAATTAGCGCCTTTATTATGTGGCTGTTTCTGTATTATGGGTACAGGCTATTTTTTAATAGCGTTATAGCCTACATCTTCAGGAGTTAATACATAATTTGCAACGGGGCCGTGATCGTCTAAATCAGCCCTTACATTTGGATAGTAGAATTTGCTATTTTTAACGGCGGGGTTATTGCCGCCCACATAGTAACCCCACTTGGTTTTCATTAATTTGGGGTCGGCGGTGGTATAACCATCTGATGGCATACTGCCTGCATCCATTACATTGAATAAAATATTACCTTCCCACTTTGCACCTGGATAAGGTCCCGCTATTACCGCTGCCGGGCCCCCGCCCTGTATAATATTGTTGGCAAAGGTGGTATAAGTTGCCCCCAGGCCGTTTTTGCGCGCGGTCATCACAAAGTTTTGCCGATTATTAACCAGCGTGTTATAAATAATAACTACCCTATCGGGCCTGTCATGCACCGTAAGCCGGGCTCCGTCTGCCACTTCGCCATCACCGTTGCCTATAAAAATGGCCGGTTTGCAGTTTTCAAAATAATTGCTGCTTACCAAATGGTCATCACCAAAAATGCGCAACCCAGGTGTGTTAATGAAATAGTTGTTATACACCTTGCTTTTGTTGCCGTGCCGCAGCGTAAACTGCGCCGGGCAATCGCGGATGGTATTATACCTGAGCGTTACCGCTGAGGCTTTAACAGATATCAGCTCATTCTCACCGGCGCAGTGCTCAAATAAATTGTATTCAACCACGCTGTTGCTTGATGATAAGCTAAAGCCGCTTAATCCAAACTGTAATGTTTCGGCGCCGTTTTTGCCGCCCTGGCTTACATAATTATTAAAGTAATTGTGATGGATGTGCAAACGCTCCGCTATCTGGCTGCCTGTACCACGAATTGCCAGGAACCGCCCCATTGCATTTTTATTTTGAAAAGTATTATAATCTATCTCATGGTCGCTACCGGCAATAGTAAGATCCTCGCCATCGCCTGTGTTTTCAAAAATATTTTGTGTCCACCGGCAAAAACGCGTGCCTCCGGCAGTTTTAGCTCTTGACGATCTATGGGTAAACTTAAAGCCTTTGATAATAATATAAGCCGCCGGTTTAACCAAATCAAACCCACCAAGTCCCGAAATTTCGGCCCCGCCAATGGTTTCGGCGCAAATGGTAATTGGCTTACCGGGTGCACCTTTTCTGTCAACCCTAATATCTTCGGTAGTGGTGTAGGTGCCGTTTGCCAGTATGATCACGTCGCCGGGCCTGGCATTATTAATAGCCTTTTGAAGCGCTTCTATTGATGTAACTTTAATACTGTCTGCAAAAAGTGGCATCTGCCAAAACAATACAAGCAACAATAATAAGCCCCATTTTTTAGCATTTTGTATGTTCATCTCAATCATGTTTTATAAATTAAATAAAAAATTATTTTAGTGATATTTAAACTTATTGGATAATAGTAAACTGTTTTTTAACCCGTATATCTTCGGATGAGCTGCCCATACGTATTTCAAAAGCGCCGGGCTCAACAACCCATTTCCTGTTTTTATCAAGCAGCGAAAGATCATCGGGATGGAGCGTAAACTTAACCGTTTTGGTTTCACCTGGCTCCAGCGTAACACGTTCAAAACCTCGTAACTGTGTATCGTAAGTGGTTACGCTGCTTACCATATCCTTCAAATAAAGCTGAACAATTTCATCACCCTTAACTTTCCCGGTATTTTTCACATCTACATTAACCTGTATATCGCCTTGCGTGTGCTGTATTTCGGGAGTAATATTTAAATTGCTGTATTGAAAAGTAGTGTAACTTAACCCATAACCAAATGGATATAGCGAACCTGTAATTAAAGTACTACCGCTTCCATTTGGCCCTTTGCCCGACTGGCCTACTTGCGAAGCCGGTTTAAACGGAAAATTATACTCAACCTGCCCCACGCTTTTGGGGAAAGTCATGGTTAGTTTACCGCCGGGGTTATAATCGCCAAATATGGCTTCGGCAATGGCTGTGCCGCCCTGGGCCCCAGGAAACCATGCTTCAAAAATAGCCGGTACATATTTATTGGCCCAGTTAATGGTTAACGGCCTTCCATTTATCAAAACCAACACTATGGGTTTGCCCGTAGCCTGTAATGCCTGCAATAATTGCAATTGCCTGCCTGCCAAGTTTAAATTGGTGGTCGATTTACTTTCGCCAACCATTTTTTCAGTTTCGCCCAATGCTACAACAACCATATCTGATTTTTTTGCTGCCGCTACAGCCGAGTCGATCCGGCTTTTTTCCTGCTCATCCAGTGGTTCGGGCAGTATCTCGCTTTCGGGCCAGTTTTTATCCACTACATCACATCCCTTTACATAATTTACCTCGATGTTTTTGCCGGCAACCGCTTTCATCCCTTCCAGTACCGATACGATATGCACGTTTGACGGGCCATAGCGGCTTATTGAATGGTTTGTTTCTGCAGCCATCGGGCCTGTAACCAATATCTTCCTGATGTTTGCCCGGTTAACCGGCAAAGCGTTGTTGGCATTTTTAAGCAGCACCAATTCCTCGCGAGATATTTGTTTAGTAAATTCAACCGCATCATGGTTAAATACGATCTGGTCGGCCGCCTTTGGGTCTTTTACATAAGGTTCGTTAAACAGGCCCAGTTCAAACTTTACACGCAATACATCAGCTACCCGCGAGTCAAGTGTTTTCATCGAAATTTTACCTTCATTTACCAGCTCGCGCAGGGGCAAAATAAAGGTTTGCGGAGGCGTAAAATTTGTGTGCACATTCAACCCGGCTTCAAATGCCTGTCTTACCGCGTCTTTCATATCAGTAGCTACAAGATGTTTACTATATAAAAATTCAACCGCACCACTATCAGACACGACATAACCCGTAAACCCAAATTTTTGACGCAGCAGTTCGGTTAAAAAATAATAGCTCCCGGTTATAGGCTCGCCATCCCAATCGTTATAGCTGCTCATTACACCCATAGCATGTGCTTCCTGTATAACCCTTCTAAAAGGATATAAATACATATCATAAAGCTCGCGCGGCGCCACATGCGGGTCGGTACGCGCGTTCCCATCGCGGCCACCTTTAGGTACGCTATATACCGCGAAATGTTTTAAGGTTGAAGCCACGCCCTGCTCCTGCACACCCAATACCATTTGCTTACCAAGTTCGGCAACCAAAAACGGGTCTTCGCCATAACTTTCAACCACACGGCCCCAGCGTGGGTCGCGGGCAAGGTCTAAAATGGGTGTATAAACATTGGTATAGCCTAATGCTTTTGCTTCCCTGCCCACAATATCGCCTGCGTGCCTTACCAAAGCTTTATCCCAGGTACTGCCAATACCAATGGGTGCCGGGAACGGCGTGGCACGGTCATGATTTAAACCGTGTATGCCTTCGTTGGTAAAATCAACAGGGATACCTAAACGGGTTTCTTCAACAAACCATTTTTGTACGGTATTAATAGCTTCGGCATGGCGGCTATAGGGGAATGAATATTTACTGGTGGCTTTGGGGTTATAAGCCAGGCTGTTCAGTTCTTCATCAATATTGGCTATGCCGTCCTTCCATATTTCAGTTTTCCATTCGGGGGTGGGCATTTCGTCTTTCAATACCCGGCCATAGCCGTAAAGAGTTGCCGTTTGGCAGGTTTTTTCGTCAACGGTCATCTGCGAAAGCAGGTCGGCAATACGGGCGTTAATGGGTTGCGTGGGGTCCTCAAAAACGTCCATTTTTCCGTTCTTGTTAAAATCTATCCACCCCTTGTGGTAAATACTTTTTTGCTGCGCGAAAGTTTGGGTGGTTGCCAGCACTAACAATAAGGCACAAATGCCGGTAGTTAACTTCATTTTATATGTTATCAGTTGAAACATTTATATAGATCATAATTTGGGTTCAATAAATTGTAATGGGCCCGAAACCTGCAAGCCTTTATCATCAGTTAATGAGAGGTACCAGATGGTACTTCCCGGTGGAGGGGCGGGCGCGTTGATATGGTCTTTATCAAATGTTGCCGCTACCGATTCCCATTTTCTGTTCATTAACACGCGGGTAGTATCCCTGGTAAAATTTAAAAAGGCATTTCTAACTGGTATTACCGATCTTACTTTGGCTGTAATAGTATTGCCTTTAAGTTCAGGTTCGCCAATTATAGCTAAAGGTGTAGTTTTATTAAGGTAGCTATTGATAAAAGCAAATATTTCGTCATTTGCCCAGCCATAATGATGGTTGTGTTTTAAACCTATTTTGATACACAGGTTTTTATCTTTTACAAGCCTGTATGTTTTAGCGTAACTATCCAGGTAAAAATGCGGGTCATTAGCGCCGTCTAAAAACAACATGGGCATTTTAGTTTTACCGATGTAGTTTGACGGGTCATATTGTTTTACCCAGGTTTTCCTGTCGTGCTCATTCAACTGCAACAAACCCTTTCGCATTGAACTGCCTTGCAGCAAATAACCACAACCATATACTGGCACGGCCACTTTATACCGCTCGTCAACACCTGTCATGATGCAGGTGATAATACCCCCCCAGCTAATACCCGTAATTGCCGTACGGTTCACGTCAACTTCGGGGAAACTACGTACCATGTTATTAGCCAATATTACATCTGCTACTGCCTGGAACATCCATTGTTCATTAATGCCGGGTGTTATGGTAAAATAAGGTGTTTGAGCATTATCTTCATCAAAGCCGCCATCAATATGCTTTTTACCGGGGCCGTTGCCGCGCAGGTCCATTGACAAGGCCGCGTACCCCTTTTTCGCCCACATTATAGCCCATTCTTTAAAAGCTGTCCCGCCGCCGCCGTGTACCAATATTACCATTGGCAGGTTTTTATCTTTACTGCGGTCGCCACTTAATGTACCGGGCGTTGCATAATAGGCAAAAACATTTTGGGCCTTACCTTTATACGTCAACCCTCTGTAAATAATACCAATGGCCGAGTCGGCGCTTACGGTTTTATATTGGGGGATATCATAAATGCCCTTTACATCCCATAGTGTACCCTTGATCTGGGCCTTCGCTATCACAGTAGAAAGGCATAATATAATAAAGAGTGTCTTTTTCATATAGATATTACTTTTTGTTTCTATAACGCCGGTCCTTTTCCCATAATAATCTTGCTGTAATAGGCATTGATACCGCAATTTTTCCTGTATTTATTTCCGCATTAGCCATATCATTAAACATATCAGGCCTGAACTCAGCAAGGTAAATATATTCATCGCGAACATAATTATCGCCGCCGGCATGGCCGGTGCCAGTAGTTCCGTCAACTCTGCCAGCAAATTTTCCGTTGGTTACCGTACCCATTACCACATCGCAATAGGTATTGGCAAAAGGCACCATATCATCAAACGTTAATTTATACCGGCCGCTTTCATAAGCTATCCAAAGGCCTTCGCTATCATAAGCGGCATGATTAGTGTCTTCGATGCCTCGCGGCAAAGCGTAAGCCCAGGTATAACATAAAGTCCCTTTTGCTGATTTTTGAGGGTGTACATTAGCCCTGAACCAATTAATATTAGGCTGAATTATAGCGTCATAACGGGCAACCCGTTGCGGGTCGTCATTTAAAATTAAATGGCATTCCACTAACCTTACCAAAGCATTGGTGAGCATCCAAGCCTGGTTCCAGGGGGCAGGCTCATTGGCCTTATAGGTGTTTGGCGGGCCGGGAAAATAGTAATGATTGTTTTCTGCCGTGCGGATAAAATGCGGTATTATCCAGTTGTCAATTACGTAATCGCCTTCTTTAATATATTTTAATGCCCGTTCTTTATAAGTGGCACCAAACTGATAAGTGTCGCCTATATCAACTTTCTCGTTCCATAATGCCGGGTTTAGCAGTATCAGTTTGGCGCAATAGCTCATGTGCGCTATTTCATCGCCCTGCTCAATACCCGCGCCGGCGGGTGTTACATTCGGATTGGATGACGGCCATACCGGCTCTATCCTGCCTGTCCATACAATGTGCTGGCCGCCTTTTTCAGCAGGCCACAGGTCATTACGGCGCGAAAGCATTTCATCACAGTAATAGATCATTCTGTTTAAAACAGCCCTGTCATGCGATACTTCGTACATTAAACCACAAGCCTCAATGCTTTTACCGCCATTACCAAAAACCCATACATTCCCGTTGCCCGGCGGGGCATCAACACTTTGAATGTGCGCTTTAAATGCATTTACCTCGTTTAGGGTAACCGGGCCATCAAGGCTCTCTATGATCATTTTTTGCGCCTTTGCAGGCAGTGCAAATGATAAAAACAAAAAGCATGAAACGGAAAAAATCAACTTGCAACTTACAAAAACTAATCTTTTTTGGTTTATAATCATACGCTGGTAAACAAGCAAGTAATTACGCTATAAACAATTAGCTAATATTTTGCGCTGTTGGCATATTTATCAATCTTATTATCACCTGGTTTTTGTGCAATACCCATAATATACAAAGCCTAATTGATAGAACAGAATGCCAAAATGAGATAATTTCGGTATTGGGACACATTTAACTTTGTGTACCAATTAGCTGAACCGTTGAATATCTTTCATCGCCCATACGGCCTGTAGCAAGGCAACGATGGGCCATTATATGTAACCAACGATTCAAAAGGTTTCATCTATCGCATCATATACACTAAAAAATAATTCAGTAATTTAACACTCTCTATATTTCAATGAAAATTAAACTAACAATCGCTTTATTATTTGCATTTGGCCTGTCGCAATTATATGCCCAAACCAACCATGCCGTTAAAGCGCATTCAAAAACCCGGGCGGTATCAGCAAATTCAATTGCAAACGGCCAAAAAGTTTACACGCAATACTGCTTATTTTGTCACCATGTTGATGGCTGCGGCGTGCCAAATATGAACCCACCGCTTAGTAAAACATCATACATTAACGGCGATAAAACGCGCCTGATTAAAGTGGTGTTAAATGGTTTTATGCAGCCGGTATGAGATCGACGGCGAATCATACCCGAACAATATGCTACCTTATAATTTTTTTGAAAGACCAGGAATTTGCGGATGTCTTAACCTAATGTACGCAATAGTTTTAAAAATAAAGGCACTCCTATTACCCTAGCCTAGGTGAAAAAGATAAGGGTAGCAGCTAAAAAAAATGCAATTATATAACCATAATATGAAAAAACTATTATTCTTTTTGGCGATGGCCTGTCCGGGTTTAACATTCGCGCAAACAGCCAATACCGAAGAGTTGGTACGGCGTGTAGCCAATCATGTGATACAAAACACATCATTCCAGTTTGTAAACAGCAAAACCGGCGAAAAATACGCATCAACCCAGGGGCTTGCCCCAACTGCTGATATAAAAGCCAAAAGCACTTACAACAAGTGGGCGTATGTAAACGGCGTATTAACCATTGGCATGATGCAAACTGCCACGGTGCTGAATGATCCCAAATATTCTGACTATTCATTGCATAACTTTGATTTTATATTCAGTAACCTGGCTTATTTTGAAGCCCAGCACAAAGCCAAAGTCCCCAAAGCCGAGTATGGCGCATATTTTGGTATGAGCAATCTGGATGCCTGCGGGGCTATGTCGGCAGGGCTTTGTGATGTTGACGCGCTTGCCCATAAAAAAGAATACCGCGCCTATCTGGATAAAGCAGCCGAATATATATCGCACAAACAACTTCGCCTGCCCGACGGGACGCTATGCCGTCCTCAACCACGAAGCAGCACTATATGGGCCGATGACCTGTTTATGAGTGTGCCATTTTTGGCTCGTATGGGGGAACTAACCGGCGATAACAGCTACTTTGACGATGCCATTAAACAAGTTGAAAACTTTAATAAATATCTGTATGACGATCGTACTGGCCTGTTTTTTCATAACTATTATTCAGATGTGGAAATGAACGGCGTAGCCCATTGGGGCCGGGCAAATGGCTGGATAGCGATGGCCCAGGCCCAGTTACTGGATAACCTGCCTGCCAATCACCCTAAACGGGCAGAACTGATCAGGTTGTTATTAAGGCAGATAGTTGGTTACGCCTGCTACCAGGACCAAACCGGCTTATGGCACCAAGTATTGGACAAACCCGACTCATACCTTGAAACCTCGGTTACCGCGATGTTTACTTACACCGTTGCCCATGCGGTAAACGAAGGCTGGATAAACCCCAAGTACTTAGCCATAGCCCGCGAAGGCTGGAAAGGATTGTCAACCAAAGTAACTGCCAATGGTGAAATTGAGGATGTATGCATTGGCACCAATATGGAGGACGATATCGGCTTTTATTATACGCGCCCAAAAGAGTTAAATGACCCGCATGTGTTAGGTGCTTTTTTAATGGCTGGCACGGAAATGATAAAAGCAGAAAAGAACGCTAAAAAGTAATTGCAATTTAGAGGCATATTAAACACTATAACGTGTTTAGCGAATTAGGGATATTGTGGAGATTCCGGAAAGCTTAACCACACAACTCCGTGCGCTGTAGAGCACCTAGCTGTGTCTGTAATTTAGAAAATCGCAATTGACATTCAATAAATTAGCAAGGTCAAAGTGTTTCGGAATTGGCTGTTTGTAGTACCGGAACAAGTTTGTCAATGATTCTGGAATGTCCAATTTAAGTCAGCTATCTTTCTTAATTCTTCAATAAAATGGTTCGAAAAGTGTACCATAGGGATCACTGGAAAGTCTCAAGTCGAAAGTCTTGAGGCTTTTTTACTTTTAAATATTAAAAGTTGGTCATGACACTATCCTAGATAGAAACATTCAAAAAGCGATCGACTTTTTACTGGGAAATGGTAGGTTTGTAGGCAGAGAGCCATTAAAAAACAATAATTTAAACCTCCAGGTTAAAAATATCCTTCAAAGCCTTCTTAGCCGCATTATACCCACACATGCCATGGACACCGCCACCCGGTGGTGTAGATGATGAGCAGATATACAACCCTTTAGCTGATGTTTTATAAGGCGACCAACGCAAGGCAGGCCGGGTAAACAATTGGCCAATATCCAGTATCCCTCCGTTAATATCGCCGCCTATGTAGTTGTGATTATAAGCTTCAACCTGGGCAGTGTTCATGGTATGTTTAGCCAGTATCCTATCACGGAAACCCGGCGCAAAGCGTTCTACCTGGTTTTCAATAATGGTGGTCATGTCCTGGGTAGATCCGTTGGGTACATGGCAATAAGCCCAGGCAGTTTGTTTGCCTTCGGGTGCGCGCGTTTTATCAAACAGACTTTGCTGAGCCAGCAGCACAAAGGGTTTTTCGGTTTGTCGGCCCTTGCTTGTCATCAGTTCCCCTTCTGCTATCTCCTCAAAAGTATTACCAAGGTGTACGGTACCGGCTTGCTTGCACTCGTCAGCCGTAAAAGGTATAGGGCCATCTAATGCCCAATCTATTTTAAATACCCCCATGCCATAGCGGTAGCGTTCCAGTTGCCATTTGTAAATTGTAGAGAATTTATGTCCTGCTATCTGCAAGATTTGCTTTGGTGTAACATCAAATAATACCGCGTGTGCCGATGGTAGCTGATCTAATGAAGTCACATAGGTTCCGGTTTGTATCGTCCCGCCTATCGACTTAAAATAACTACTCAGGGCCGTTGCTATACTGGCCGACCCACCTTTGGGTATAGGCCAGCCTTTTAAATGCCCGGTAGCCATCAGTACTAAACCAATTGCGGTAGTGCTTAAATTACTTAAAGGTTGTATAGCGTGTGCCGCCATGCCGCCAAATAAACCGCGTGCCTGTGTAGTTTTAAAACGTTTGGCAAAGGTGGTAGCACTGCTTAATGCTTTCAAACCAAACTCTGCCATTGCCAGCGGGTGTGCCGGAAAATGCAGCGGGCCTAAAGCGTCCTGATCAATTAAGGGCCATGCGCCGGTTATCGAGCGCATCAACGCGGTATAGGTTTGTGCATCTTCGCCCAGGTAATCGGCGGTTTTTTTGATAGAGTTATCTAAAATAGCGGCTGTGCCGTTATCAAACGGATGGGCTGCTGCCAATGTAGGTTGTATATATTCTAGCCCATGTACCGCCAATGATAAAGTCTTAAAAAATGGCGATGCAACTGCCAATGGATGAATTGCCGAGCAAACATCATGTATAAAGCCGGGTAACGTTAATTCGGCCGAGGTTAGGCCACCACCAATAACATCTTTACCCTCCAATATCAAAACGGATAACCCTTGCTGCTGCAGCAATATAGCGGCCGCAAGCCCGTTTGGCCCCGAGCCTATTACTATGGCATCGTAATCGCGTTTTTCTAAACTCATGTTGTAACAAATATAGGCTATCCCTATTTTATAGTGGTTTTAACTTGCAATTATTTAATTTAGTCCATACAATCATTCACAAGGTCTATATTATGTTAAAAACAAAACACATCGCTATCCTGTCGGTACTGGCTATTATTGCTGTATCGCTGTTAAGTTTTATAAAAGGGCCGTTACCAAAATCTAAACCACAGGCAAACAAGCCGCCTAATATTATTTTAGTGATAGTTGACCAGTGGCGCGCCGATGCCACTAAACGCGAAGGCTTTGCGTTAAACACCACCCCTTTTTTGGACAGCCTGGCCCAAACCGGCATCTGGTTTAACAAAGCCTATTGCGCCGCGCCTATTTGCGCGCCCAGCCGTATATCTATGTTTACGGGCAGGTTCCCTAGTGCTACGCATACCCGGTCAAACTTTAATATAGTGGATGCAACTTACCAAACGGACTTGGTGAGTGTTTTAAAATCAAAGGACTATGCTACCGCTTTTGTGGGCAAAAACCATACTTACCTTACCCCAAAAATGTTCGACTACTGGCATAATTACGATCACCTTGGCGAACCAATGGTAAAAGACCCTGAAAAATTGGCGGTGAACAAATTTTTAGGCAGCACCAATTTTTATATGAGCGAAAAACCGGCTCCTTTTCCGGCAAGTTTACAGCAACCATCGCGCATTATTAAAACCGGCGAAGAGTGGATAACCAGCCAAAAAACCGCTGGTAGCACCAAGCCATTTTTTCTGTACCTGTCCATCCCCGAGCCACACAATCCTTACCATGTGTCTGAGCCTTATTACTCTATGTTCCCGGCTAAAGATCTGCCACAATTTAAGGCGGGGGCCGCATCGCTGCAAACCAAGGGTAACAAATGGGCGTTGCAGCGTAGTTTGTTCCACATGGGTTATGGCGATTACGGAAAAACAGATACCACGTATACGCAGTAATTATTACGGCATGATGCGCCTGATAGACGACCAGATGCGCGGCCTGATGAACTATCTTAAACAAAACGACCTGTATGACAACACTGTAGTGATATTTGTTGCCGATCACGGCGACTTTACCGGCCAGTACGGGCTGATAAAAAAAGGCGTTGAGGTGCCCGAATGCCTTACCCGTATACCGATGATCTGGCATGGCCCGGGCATTGTAAAAAGCAAATTGCCGCATAGCGCGCACGTAAGCAACGTGGATATAATGCCAACTATTTGCACCATGATAGGCGCGCCTATCCCCGATGGTGTGCAGGGCCGTAGCTTGTGGCCGTTGCTAACCGGCAAACCATATCCTAAAGAAGAGTTTGCCAGCATGATGGTACAACAGGGTTATGGCGGGCTTAACTATGTTAATTTTGAGGAGTACGACCCTTATACACAGGACGGCACCGTTACTAAAGGCCGGCAGGAAGCGGATGAGTTAAACACGTGGTCGCAAAGCGGCAGCATGCGGATGTTGCGTAAAGACGACTGGAAATTGGCTTATGATATGCAGGGCGCGGGACAATTGTATAACCTGGCAACTGATCCTGAAGAATTAAATAATTTGTTTGGAGACGATAAATATCTAAAGAAACAGGATGAATTGCTGCGCGACCTGATGACCTGGGACCTGCGCACACAAGACCCGTTACCTATGCCGCACAAACAAGGTAAACGACAATACGGCTATAAACGTGACCCGTATAATTATTGGACACCTTATAAAGATGAGCCTGCAAAGAATTTGCAGAAGAATTTAAAGTTGTAATAATTTAGAGCCTGTTTAAATTTTAATCAATAATAATTTTATAGGTGCTAAAGAGATAAATTTTGGTGTGATATTGATGATTTTGCTCTCCAAAATTAAATTTTATAGAACTTTATCATCTTCAATATTTGTAAAAATGTACTACTTTATAGCTATAACAAGTTTTCAAAAACAAATTTAAACAGGCTCTTATATCAATACTTTATTAAAATGAATTCCGCATGATTAGCTATAACAATTTATTCGTTAAAATCGAGAACAATAATTACGTAAGATTATCAACTGACAATACTGGAAAAATCAGAGATTTTTTTATACTTAACACGCCTCAGACAAGACGATATGCTGGCTATGTAACCATGAATAGAGACATCGATCAAATAATAGAAGCAATAAGCCATTTAAGAAATCCTAGCAACATTACAATTATTCAACAAAGTCTTTTATTTTTTTCAATAGTTACGTATGGTAAAATATTTACTTCAAATCAAGGTAACAGGCCAACTCTTACATTTGATGATATTTTTAAAAACTCTGAGCAAAAATTTTCCGATGAACATGATAGAATTATGAACTTACGACATGAGTATGTCGCGCACACTGGGGCTGAATATGATCAATGTCTGGTGATAGGAACTATCATTAATCAAAGCAACCTAATTTTAGGTATCGATGTCAATTCGCAACTAATGCATGTTGTTAACATGCCGCCTAAACTAGATGATTTTCTTTCATTATGTAATTTTTTAAAAGAAAAGGTAGCTATAAAGTCTGCCAATGTATGGTCAAGTCTTCAAAATGAGTGTTCTAGTCTGCCACCCGAAGAAATACGAAAAATGGCAATTACTCCGGATAAGACCCAACTTTATGAAATGGTCGAAATTGAAAAAACAACTCCGAATGGGGCTAAACAATATGATTTTGTACGGATCGCTAATTAGTTAAAATAGCGGATAGTCTAAGCATCCGTGATAAATTTCGAAAAAATCCACCTAAAAACAAAAAGAGGCCGTATCATAAACCA
>DHIR01000178.1:762-7831 GCA_002403905.1 Mucilaginibacter sp. UBA4741 | reverse complement strand
GAGAACATGAGCGGACTGCACGCCATTACAGAAAACACTAATGGCAGCTATACAAAAGTGGATATGGAACTTTTATTCAATGCCATTATCAGCAATAACACACAACTTATTGAAATTTTAAACAAACCCGGTCATGAGTAATACATTTAACTTAACCCGCTTTATCAGGCTTTTTAAAAAGCATACGCTGGAGCATGCAAAAACTTACCTGCTATCAACCAGCGTATTGGCAGGTATAATAGCTATAGCCCTTGCGCTTTTTGCTTTTACTAATGAGGGGCGATTAGCTGTACAGATACAAGCCATTGCTTTTATAGACATATTGCCGGTTGCGGGCAGCATATTTACCAGCCTTGTTTTTGCTGATCTGGGCGATAAACGTAAAGCCAACCAGGTGTTAACACTGCCAGCATCGCACCTCGAGAAATTCCTGGTGACATGGATCTACTCGTTCGTTATCTATCAGTTGCTGTTTATCGGCGTATTTTACCTGGTAGATTGGATCATCATCGGTATCAGCCATCCACCCATCAACGACCCTAATAAAATGATCAATATTTTGGATCTGGAGCAACGTGCATATATGGCTTTTATAGTATATGCTATTTTCCATGGTTTTACATTATTAGGCGCTATATTTTTTGAGAAGCTTCATTTTATAAAAACAGCCTTTATTTTCTTTATATATATATTGGTATTTACAGTAATTAATACCCCTATGTTACAGTTTATAATTGGCAAAAGTGAACTAAGATCGGCTGTATTTCAACAATTTAGCTTTACAGACAATAAGCGCGGCTGGGACATCTGGGCCACTGACAACATGAACCATACAACACTAATAGTTTTTGCCATTGCAGTAATTATATTATGGTTAAGCGCATTTTTTAGATTAAAAGAGAAAGAGATATAACCCATGAATTTTAAAGATAAGGAAGCCATTTACCTTCAGATTGCTGATTATGTGAGCGAACACATAACCTTAAACAAATGGCTGCCTGACGAAAAAGTACCATCGGTACGTGAGCTGGCGGTTGAGTTACAGGTAAACCCCAATACGGTAATGCGCACCTACGAGTATTTACAGCAGCATGAGATTATATTTAATAAACGTGGCCTGGGCCTGTTTGTAACGGCCAACGCTATTGAAAATATAAAGACTATACGCCGCGAACGTTTTATGCAGCAGGAACTGCCTGATTTTTTCAAGAGCCTTTATCTGCTTGATATTAGTTTTGAAGAGTTGCAAAAACGTTATGAAGATTTTAAGCTGAAAAATTACAAAAATTAAAGATATAACCATGAAAACAAGCAACAAATTATTGCTATTGTCTACCGTTATCCTATTTGGTTACCTGGCAATATTTAATTTTCAATTACGTGCAGAATACATAAAAGGCGATTTTAGAAAACCATACTACGGCATGAAATTTACTCCGTTAAATAGTTTTACTACTATTCGGCTAAACGCGGGTAACGTACTGGCTTTGCGTGTGGAAAAAGGCCCCCAAATTTGGCGTGTGGATGGTGGATAATGTAAAGGAAAAAGTGGCTCTTACCGAACGCGATAATACCCTATTTGTAGATTATGTTAACAAAACTAATTTTAACTATTATCAATCTGGCATAGTAGTGGTTTGCCCCGAGGTAAATACTGTTATTACTACGCCGCTTGCAACGCACCAAGTAATGTTTTGGGAGCGGGCGGTAACCAAGGTGTCCGGTTTTACACAGGATGTAATGAATATTGTAGTCGGTAAAGATACCCAGTTTGAATTAGATGAAAACGCCATAGGCAAACTAAACGCAGCTGCAACTGCCAGCGACGCTACTATAACCGTTAATACACACAACCAAATTCAAGCTGCCGATTTTAAAATAGCCGGTAAAAGCGAGCTAAAGTTATTAAGTCAGATCGCCAAGAGCAATTATAGCTATACAGATAGCGCTACTATTACCTTAAACGGCAAATCATTTGCAAAAGTAAATCAGAATTGACCAATTACTTTTGCAATTAATATCGGCTTTCATACACTTTCATTACTTTTATCTTATCACCATAATATGCCCCCTTACCTTGGGGGCATATTTATTATTAACCTCAATTATTTATCACACTATCAGTAACTAATAGAAAAACTTAACGTCTTATGGGTGACTATAAAATGTTAATTAAAGTTAAGAAATGTTAAAATATTTCTATTACTAATTTTTTAGTTACATCTTTACCTGTACCAAAAACAACCTAATGAAAATCACAATTTCTTCAATTGCGCTGCTCGTGCTATTCTCGTTAACCGGTTATGCGCAAAGCAATTATGCTATCAAGGGTTCGGCTGTAGATACGTCCGAAAAAAAAGCCCTGCATAATACCACCATCATGGTGTTAAATGCCAAAGACTCTACACTATCTAAATTTACACGGGCGGCGGCTGATGGGTCGTTCGCTATTAACAACCTTAACGCCGGCAAGTTTATACTGGTACTATCCTACCCCGGCTATGCCGATTATGCAGAAGATTTTACGTTGGATGATAAGGCACCGGCACATAATTTCGGCAAAATAAACCTGATACTTAAATCGCGCTTATTAAAAGATGTTATAATTAAGGGCCAGGTAACCGCCATAAAAATAAAGGGCGACACCACCGAGTTTAACGCCAAGGCTTATGTTATACAACCTAATGATAAGGTGGAGGACTTGATAAGGCAGTTCCCCGGCATACAGGTTGATAAGGATGGCAAAATTACCGCACAGGGCCAAACGGTTAGTAAAGTTTTGTTGGATGGCGAAGAGTTTTTTGGTGACGACCCTACCCTGGTAACTAAAAACATACGTGCAGATATGGTTGACAAAGTGCAGCTATATGATAAAAAAAGCGACCAGGCCACTTTTACCGGCATAGACGATGATAAAACTACAAAAACCTTAAACATCAAATTAAAAGGCGGCAAAAAAGCCGGCTCGTTTGGTAAAGCGATTGCTGCAGCGGGTACTGATAAATATTATCAGGGCCAGCTGATGTACAATAAATTTCAGAATAAGGAGAAGATCTCTGTTTATGGCATAGGCTCGAACAATGGTACCACCGGCCTTAACTGGGACGATGCTCAAAAATATGGCGATAACAATAATATGGAGATGACGGACGATGGCGGCATGTATTTTTCGTATGGCGGCGATGATCTTTACTATAACGGTCACGGATTACCTAAAGCCATTACGGGCGGCGTACATTATGACAACAAATTGGACAAAGATAAGTATGCAGTTAACGGAAACTACAAAATCGGTGAATTAACTATTGACGGGAACCAAAACACCATTAGCCAGAATAACCTGCCCGACCTTGTAATTAACAGCAAAAGCAGCCAGGTAGACCACAAATCCACCTTTCGCCAAAAATTGGATGCTAAAATTGAAGTTAAATTGGATACCACCGCTAACCTTAAAATCACCGCTTCGGGCAGTTATAAAAACAACAAAAACAACAGCCTTAGTACAGATACCAGCCGGCGTGGGGATAATAGTCTGCTTAACCTGACCACTACCAGCAACGTCAGCAACAATGACGACCATAGATTTGATGCGAGTGTTTTCTACACCAAAAAGCTGAAGAAAAAAGGGCGAACTTTATCTGTGCTGATAGGCGGTAATACTGATAACAACGAGGGCACAAGTTTTCTTAAATCAAACCTGCAATCTTTTCAGGATGACGGAACGCCAAACGCCGCTCAGCCAACAGATCAACATAAAACATCTGACAACAAAAGCCAGGTTTTAAATACCAACATCACCTATACGGAACCTATTGTTAAAGGTATTAACCTGGTGTTTAACTATGGTTTCAATATTGATCACGCCAGCTCAGACCAACTCGCCTACAGCCGTGGTGCCGGTGGCGGCGACTACAACGTACTGGTTGACTCTTTGAGTAACTTTTTTAAACTCAATCAACACTCGCACCAGGTGGGTATTATTTTGAACTATAACAAGGGCAAGACCGTTATTAACATCGGCACCAAAGCCGCTGATGTATCGTTCGATCAAATCAACCTTTATACTGGTAATGAACTAAAGCGTCAATTCATCAATTGGTTTCCACAGGCCAGTTATGTATATAAGTTTTCACAACAAAGTTCTTTTAGGGCAAACTATAATGGCAATACCCAACAGCCAAGCATTAGCCAAATACAACCGGTTAAAGACAATACCAACCCATTGTACGTTACGTTAGGAAATCCAAATCTGACACCGTCATTTTATAATCACTTCAGGATGTCATACAACTCTTACAAAGTTATAGGCGGTGAAAATCTTTATATAAGCGGAGATTACGGTTTTACAACTAATCCTATTGTAAACAATACTTCTACTGATGCAACTGGTAAAACTACCAGCCAATATTTTAACCTAAGCAGTAAAATACAGCATAGTTATTACGGGTACTTTAATTATGGCCGTAAAATAGGTGGTATTAATATCGGCATCAATAGCAACGTCAGCAGCAGAACCACTTATAATATAGTAACAAACGGTGTTAATGCAGTTAGCCAACTAAACACCACAAAAAACAACAGTTACCAGGGCGGGCTCAGCGTCAACAAATACGTTGAAAATAAATATGATTTTTATGTAACAGCGGGCCCCACTTATACCGTTAATCAAAGTTCATTGCAAACCATTTACAATAGCAACAGCAGTGGTTTTAATTCAAGGGGTTGGGCAGGCTTATATTTGCCTCATAATTGGCAGATAGGCTCCGATGCCGAATATACCTATACCGCCAAAACAGCTGCGCTGCCGCAATTCAAACGTACATTATGGAATGCTTCGATCAGCAAGGCTTTCTTAAAAGAGAAAAGTTTTAAAATAATGGGCACAGTGAATGATATTCTGAACCAGAATCAAGGCTTTAATCGCTATGCTAATGGCGGCATTATTACCGAGCAACGGTACACCACTATTAAAAGATATTTCCTGCTAACCTTATCATACGATTTTTCAAAAATGAGTGCCGGTGCATCAAAATAATTTACCTATGAAAAACTTTATAATAACCATTTATTGCTTTTTTATGTTGACAGTTTCTTGCCTGGCCCAAGAGACGCATTTCACCTCATCAGGCGTTATTGAGTTTGAAAAAAAAGCGAATATGTATGCTTTGATCCGTAAAGAAATTAACAAAGACAACGAGGACTGGCTAGCCAAACCTTATGAAGAATATCAAAAGTCGAATCCGCAATTTAAGGTCATGAAGAGTACGCTTAAATTCGGCAGGAACAAAACCATATTTACGCCCATAGTAGACGAGGATGAAAAACGCAATGGCTGGTTTGATTTACAGATGGCTTCGCAATTTAACACCATCTACTCCGACTTTAATACCAGCATGAGTACGGCCCAAAAATTAGTTTTTGAGCAAACCTTTTTGTTGAAAGACACCATCAGAAAGATCAACTGGAAAATAACCGACGAGACCCGCGATATTGCCGGCTACCCATGCCGCCGCGCCAATGCTATTGTGATGGATTCTATTTATGTGGTAGCTTTTTATACAGATAAGATACTTGTACCCGGCGGGCCCGAATCATTTACCGGCCTACCGGGCATGATACTGGAAGTGGCCCTGCCACATGAAAACGTAGCCTGGGTTGCTACTAAAGTAACTGAAACCACTATCCCCGAAAATGAAATAGTGCCGCCAAAAAAAGGCAAGCCCGTAAACAAGCAATCACTTAAGGAAACGCTAAATAAAGCTATAGGCGACTGGGGCACCTGGGGGCACTCCTACCTTAAGGCTTTTACTTTATGATGCCTTAGTTAAGCAGGTACTTGCAGAAGAATTGGCAGGTCATTTCCATATCCTTAGCATTAAATACGTGGCCCAGGTTGGGTTGTACTACTATATCCAGTTTATCGGCAGCGTTTTGGGCCTTGTAGGCCTCAGTCGCGGTAGCGAAACCTATCTGCGCGCCGGGGTATGGGTTGTTGGGGTCCTTGTCTTTGCTTAATATCAGCAGCGGCCTCGGCGCAAACAGGCGGATCATCGATGGGCAATCAAACTCATCGGTAATACCGGGTAATATTTTATCCCATACGGCTTTTACATTGGCTTGGTTAACGGTGGAGTCGCCCAGGTCGCGGGTCGCTTTTTTATGGGCATCGTTAATGGTGCCTGCACGGCCCTGCCATTTGTTATTATCCAAACTCCACTTAAAGCTTTGTACCGCTATGCCCAGTACTGTCGCGTGTACCCTCGTATCAACTGATGCAGCCATCCATGTTTCAATGCCACCCATGGATATGCCGCCCATGCCAATACGGTCGGCTTTAACATCGGGGCGGGTTATAAGGTAATCAACCAAGCGCCAAAGATCATAAGAGGTATCGTATAAAAACGGGTAGGCATGATGCGTGTTATCATTAGTTTTAAAAGCCTGGTAAGCGGCTTCGGTGTATTCTTTGCTACCATGCGCCCCGCCGGGGATGCGCTGGCCGTGGTAGCGGGCATCAATAGCTACGCCCATAATGCCTAGTTTGGCCAGTTTGGTAAACATCGCTTTAGTGTCGCCGCCATCTTTATTACCGCCGGTGCCATGCAAAAATATCACCACCGGAAACTTGGTTTGTCCCTTTATAACCGGCTTGTAGATCAATATAGGCATACGCTCGGTTTCTTCGGTATAAATAGAGCCTTTATCAACCTGTATAGAATCCATACGAATGTTGGTGAACTCGGGTTTAAAATCAACAATCGGGCGATTGAGCAGCGCTTTAAAATCGCGGGCTACTTTTTCGGCAGGCGGATATTGCGGAGTTTGGGCTAATGCTGCCGATACCTGGGCAAACAGTATAAAACATACCCATACCGTACATATTTTATTTTTTAAGCTGATACAAAGCATAGGTGTCTAATTGGTAGGTAAAGATAAACTAAGATTTGTAGGATTAGAGGATGGTAGGATTTTATTATATGCCGGATTTAAAAAATCAAATCCTACCACCTTATAATCCTACAAATCTTAGTTAAATCCTACAAATCTTAGTTAAATCCTACAAATCTTA
>DHIR01000178.1:0-527 GCA_002403905.1 Mucilaginibacter sp. UBA4741 | reverse complement strand
CTTAGTTAAATCCTACAAATCTTAATTAATTTTTACTAGTTTTAATAATGCAACACGAAGACCTTACTCACAAAATAATTGGCTGTGCTATGAAGGTTCATACTGCACTTGGTAGCGGTTTCCCGGAGGTCATTTACCAGCGTGCTCTTGCTATCGAGATGGAAAAACAAGGCTTATTGTTTGGCCGGGAAATAGAAATGACTATTTATTATGATGGTATAAACATCGGTACAAGGCGGGTAGATTTTTTTGTACAGGATAAAATAATGGTCGAATTAAAAGCCACATCTACTTTGAATGATCTGCATCTTGCACAAGCCCTGAATTACTTAGAAGCCTACAATTTAACAATAGGATTATTAATAAACTTTGGCAGCAAAAGTCTGGAATTTAAAAGAGTCTTCAACACTAAACACCCTAACAACATTCCCTATAAAATACAATCCTAATCCTCTAAATATTACTTCATAAGCAGGCTATACACGGCAATCCTATAATCTTCTAATCCTATAAATCTTAGTTTAGTT
>DHIR01000182.1:39657-39980 GCA_002403905.1 Mucilaginibacter sp. UBA4741 | reverse complement strand
CCGTTACTTTCGGCATCCAGGTATGGGGTGTCAATCTGATAGATATCCCCGGTAAAAACAAATTTGCTGTTCTCGCCTGCGCGGGATATGATAGTTTTAATTTCGTGCGGGGTAAGGTTTTGGGCCTCATCTACAATAAAAAATATTTTGCTTAGCGTACGGCCACGGATAAAGGCCAGCGGCGCGATAGATATCTTATCGTTAGTAACCAGTTCATCCAGCTTGGCCTGCATTTTTTCATCATCGACAAACTGATCTTTAATAAATTTAAGGTTATCCCAAATAGGCGCCATGTAGGGGTCTATTTTTGATTTTATATCGCC
>DHIR01000182.1:39043-39435 GCA_002403905.1 Mucilaginibacter sp. UBA4741 | reverse complement strand
TAAGGGGTACTATAGGGCGGGTAACATAGATCTGGCGATAATATTTACGTTGCTCTAATGCCCCGGCCAAAGCCAGCAAAGTTTTACCGGTACCTGCATTACCCTGTATAGTAACTAATTTAATATCCGGGTTTAACAGCGCGTGTATGGCAAAAGCCTGCTCTTGATTTTTAGGGAAGATATTAAATATTGGCTGCTCTGTTACCCGTTCCAGTTTACCTGTTTGGCTATTGTAAAATGCCGATGCGGTACTTTTTTTACCTTCCAGTATATAGAAGTGATTGTTGGTGTTAGCGTTTAATTCAAATTCATCAACGGGCAAACTATCCTGCTTATTAAGCTGAGCTATTTGTTTATCGGTACAATTTAAAATGGTTTTACCAGTGTATAGC
>DHIR01000182.1:38539-38965 GCA_002403905.1 Mucilaginibacter sp. UBA4741 | reverse complement strand
GGTTTTACCAGTGTATAGCTCGTCCAGGTTTTTAACTTTGCCGGTTTCATAATCTTCGGCATGGAGGCTAAGGGCCTTTGCTTTTAGGCGCAGGCAAATATCTTTCGATACCAGCACCACCTTTTTATCCGGGTTCTCTTCCTGCAGGCTAAGCGCGGCATTTAATATCCGATGGTCTACTTTGTCCGATCCAAAAATGGCCTCGGCATCCATATCTTTGATTTTTATATCAATTACAACTTTAAAATTGCCTTTATCTTTTCCGTTTAGCGGATGCCATTTATTGATTAATTTTTTGCGTGATATATCATCGATCAGCCTGATAAAACTGCGGGCCTCAAAATTGCGGGTATCATTACCGCTTTTCATGTTATCCAGCTCTTCCAACACCTGTATGGGTATGGCTACATCATGTTCCTGGAAATT
>DHIR01000182.1:37891-38423 GCA_002403905.1 Mucilaginibacter sp. UBA4741 | reverse complement strand
GGCTACATCATGTTCCTGGAAATTTTCAAATGCGTTATGATCATACAAGATCACAGAGGTGTCTAAAACAAATATCTTTTTTCTCCCGTTCGGCCTGCTTTTATCGTCCTTTTGCATACGATGCTAAATTAACTATTAAAGATTAAAGATTGAAGATTAGCGGTTAGTTAATTAGCAGGCAGCTAATAACAAAGTGGTATAAAACAAAAACGGGAGTCGCCTCTTTCGATTTGTCTCCCGTTTTCTCCCTTATGGCTAACCGTAGTTCTCCATAAAGCATCATGTTTTCTGTAAGTTAACCAACTCGCTCTGGCCATCTCCCTTGCGGGTTCCGGTTGCATCAAAGTCATTATCTTCCGCTGTCTATCTCCGTAAAAATCGGCAGCTTCTGTTAATACCCTATTTTAGTTAACACTGCGTTTCCGTCGCTTGCGCAGTTTCTGTTTGTGTATAACTCAGGCAGTCCCATGATCTTTAGCGCTTCCGAAGATTTGCCCGATTCACTTTCTGTTATTCCTGTAAGGCTGTCAAA
>DHIR01000182.1:11206-37761 GCA_002403905.1 Mucilaginibacter sp. UBA4741 | reverse complement strand
GTGTAACTCAGGCTTTCCCGTGATCTTTAGCTCGTCCGAAAACTCCCCCGATTCACTTTTTGTTATTCCTGTAAGGCTGTCAAAGTACGTCTGTCTTGATGATTTCAATATCGGGACACCAACCCGATCTGCAAAATATTTTTTATGTTTTTTATTAACGGGTTGCTAACATAAAAAACAACACTATTCAACATCTATAAATTACAAATAGTGTTAATTATCAATTATTTACAATGATTATATACGGGGTTGTTAACAATTTTCTTATCAACAAAAATTGATAAAAATGGATTTTTTTAAAGGGATAAAAATGCGCAAAAATTGGGTTTGGCTGAAATTGTTGGTGGAATATTGGGGGATTTTTTCGTGAAATACTGGCGCGTTAAACATATTGAATGTATTATTAGGAGGTTCCGATGGAGCCAAATTACCGGATTAATTTTCTTCTATAAACAGGTAGCTCCTATGGAGCCACGTATTTATAGAAAATTAAAAGAAATTAAATGACTCCATAGGAGTCTCCTTATGAACTGTGAAGTGAACAATCGATAATCGGAAAAGGTGATAATAGAATTTAGATGCTAAAGCCTGGGGTATTTCAATATTAAGGGCAAATTACAGAAACCCATAAAAAACAAAAACGGGAGCCGCGTCTTTCGATTTGATCTCCCGTTTTCAACCCTATATCGTACCGTAGTCCGTTATAAAGCATCAAGTTTTGTGTATAGTGACCGACCTGCTCTCGTCATTGTTATTAGTGCCAACCCTGGGTTCAATCTTCATTCCTGCGAATTTCTGACTTAACATTGTTTTTGCAGATGCTCGATTCCGTTCCTCCCCTTGCGGACAGCAACTCCTCTGTTATATGCGCAAACCTGATACATCGTCATTCAGAAGGTTTTCCGAATTGATCATTGTTTGCTAACATTGATTACTTCAAGGTCATTAGTTGTGTTACCATTCTCCGTAGACAATTAGCAACTCTCGTAATACCTTGTTAATTACATGCTTTTTCAAATCTCTCGACTTTTCATTTTTCTGTAACTCAGGCTTTCCCTTGATCTTTAGTTCGTCCGAAAACTCACCCGATTCAATTTTTGTTATTCCTGTAAGGCTGTCAAAGTACATCGTTCTTGATGATTTCAATATCGGGACACATACCCCTTTTTGCAAATATTTTTTGGGTTTTTTATTAACGGGTTATTAACAGAAAAACTGTAGTTACCAACATGCTTAATACAACCAAAATCAGTATATTATAGATATTATATCTTTGGTTATTAACATTTTTCTTATCCACAGTTTACCTATTTTTAGCATTTTTATTTATCCTAAAAAATCGCAAAAATCCAATTCTATCTAAATTTTGTCTGCAAAAAACATCCCATATTCTTTTAATCGAAGTAAAGCTATGGTGAGTTATAGTTCACATCAAACATTATTGCACCCCGGCAGGTTACCTAACTATGGAAAAACTATATACTGCCATTGTCACCGCTAAAGGCGGTCGCGATGGCCATATCAAATCAGCAGATGGCATAATAGACCTTGATTTAAAAGCACCCAAAGCTATGGGCGGCAAAGACGGTTATGCTAATCCTGAATTATTATTTGCCGGCGCCTGGGGTGCCTGCTATTTAGGTGCGCTGGGTTCTGTTGGTAAACGCGACGGTGTTGATGTTAGCGAGGCCACGGTTGATGTACATATTAGTTTTAACCAGGAAGGGCCGACAAGCTACGCGCTATCTGCCGAGCTTCATGTTCATGTCCCCGGCATTGATACCGACAAAGCGCAAAAACTGGCCGATGCGGCGCATAAGGGTTGCCCATACTCAAAAGCTACACGCGGCAATATAGATGTAAAAGTAATTGCCGAATAAGGATAATTTGTAGAGACGCAAAATTTCGCGTCTCTACCTTTACCACGCAACTGATTACGCCAATTCCACGTATATTTATTATATGGATGTTAAAGAAGTAGAACGTTTAATAAAGATCAGCAGAGAACACCCACTAATGCCTGAAACCTACATCCCTTGGCAACTGGAACCCGAGCCTGACGATATTTTTCTGCCCGAAACTTTAACATCGTTACAAGGGCTTGATATATACGAAACGCTCTCGCCTAGTCAAAAGCTGGAACTGGGTCGACACGAACTGGTACAGGTAATAGCATCCTACGCATGGGGCGAGTGCCTGTTTTGCGTATTTATGACCCGCCACCTTATTACTTTACCGGCAGATAATGCTGAGCACCAATTTTTAATACGTGAGCTGATAGAGGAGTTTCGTCACCAGGAAATGTTTGCGCAAGCAATTGCCAAACTGGGTGGTAAACCTATAAAGCAAAGCAGGCTGCATAGATTTTTCGGCGAGTTTAGTAATAAATATTTGCCGGCTGATTATTTGTTTATGGGCAGCGTATCGGTAGAACTTATTACCGATGTGTTCGGTAATCACGCCCGCAAAGCGCCAAACATTTTTCCAGTACTCAAAAAAATGTTCGACCTGCATAATATTGAAGAAGGCAGGCATATACTATTTACCAAAGCTTTACTTAAAACTTACTCGGCCAAAGCAGGCTTTATTAAAAGGACACTATATAGTTATGTAATTTTGTTTAACATACTTTTTGTACGGACTATGTATGTAAAGAAAGAGATCTATGAGCGTATTGGCCTTGAAAACCCGGAACAAGCTTACAAACTAGCTACCAAAAACTTCAAACAGAAATTTGCCGATAACTGCCTTAAAGACATCATTGAATTTGTAGACAGTTGGAAAGGCTTTAATTGGCTAACGCGATTTGCGTGGCGATGGGTTTTGAGTGCGAAGGTCTAGATTATTAAAATAAATCTGAGTGTGAGCCTGCCCGTAACAGTATGATCTCATTTTTATCAGTTATTTCAAACCAGATGATCAATAGATCAGGTTTTATATGGGCTTCCCAATTATCTTTATAATTACCCGAAAGTTTGTGGGGCCGGTGCTTTTTATCAACACCTATCACTCCGGCCTTCTCCAATTCAATTAGAAAATCTATTATAAATCCGGCATTTTTTACAGAGCGTTTTTTCAACGCCTTAATATCTTTATTAAACTGATTAGTGGGTATTAAGGTAAACATTATAAAGATTTCACAAAATCATTAATGTTAGTTATAGGTTTACCCAACCCAATGCCTTTATGAGCATCTTCTATTGTTGATGCTGTTAAGGCGTTAGGTGAATTAGCCGATCCTTTATCTTTTTTTTGAGTTGTACTGATTGTGACACCCAGCTCTTTAAGGAGTTGTTTTACAAGGGCTATTTTTTTATCAGGAATATTTATTGTTAATGTTTCCATATACAAATATAAATATTATAGCTATTATATCACCTCATTAATACTCATTTTCTTAATCTCCTTACTCTCAGGCCTACCGTTTTTAAAGGCTTTGCGTGGGCTTAGGCCCAGTAACTCAAACATAGCCATGTCCTCATCAAAAGATGGGTTGGGTGTTGTTAATAGCTTCTCGCCGGCGAAGATGGAGTTAGCACCTGCCATAAAGCAAAACGCCTGCTCAACTACGCTCATTTCTGTACGACCAGCAGATAGGCGCACTACCGTTTTAGGCATGATGATACGGGTGGTGGCTATCATCCTAACCATATCCCAGACAGAAACACGTGGCTGCTCTGCCAATGGTGTACCTTTTACCGGTACCAACGCGTTAATAGGTACTGATTCCGGGTGTTGTGGTAGGTTAGATAATGTCTTCAGCATAGATATACGGTCGGCAACTGTTTCGCCTAAACCAATGATACCACCGCTGCAAACAGATATTTTTGCTTTGCGTACATGATCCAACGTTTGTAAACGCTCATCATAAGTACGGGTAGTGATAATTCTTTTATAATCTTCTTCTGATGTATCTAAGTTATGGTTGTAAGCATATAAACCTGCATCGGCTAAACGTTGGGCCTGGCTCTCGGTAAGCATGCCTAGTGTGCAGCATACTTCCATATCCATGGCGTTAACGGCTTTCACCATATCGATTACTTTGTCAAAGTCGCGATTATCGCGTACTTCGCGCCAGGCAGCACCCATACATAATCTGGAAGCGCCGCCGTTTTTAGCTTTTTGAGCTATAGCTATAACTTCTTCCTTCGGCATTATTGCATGTACATCAACACCTGTATTATAACGGGCGGCTTGCGGGCAGTAAGCGCAATCCTCGGGGCAACCGCCTGTTTTTATGGAGATAAGCGAACTGATCTGCACCTCGGCATAATCTTTATTTTCACGATGGATACTAGCTGCCTGGTAAACCAGGTCTAGCAATGGGGTGTTATATATATCGGTAATTTCTTCTTTAGTCCAGTTGTATTTTACTTCTGCCATAGCTTAATTTTCTAATAATGTTTGCACTTCGAGTTTCAAAGTAGGTAAATGATTGATGATTATACTCCATATTTGCTCTGCCTGTATATCATCGTACCCATGAATAATTTTGTTCCTGGTATCCACCATTCTGCGTCCACTTGTAATATTTATTGCAGGAAATATTTTAAGAATATTATTCATTGCTTCGCCTATAATTTCCAAATTTCTTTCAATAGCTTGCTGAAGCATGATGTTTTTGTTAAACTCAAGAAATAATTTGGGTATACCTATAAAATTTTCAATATTTTCAATACAGCTTAGTATATCAAAAAGATATTTTTTCACTTCACGCTGCATAAATTAATTGCTTCTTTTCATTGATATCTTCAATAAGGTAAGGGTTTTTTAAAGTACTTTCTATTAACAGATCAACTTCTCTATTAAACATATCTCTCAAGGTATCATGTAAATTCCACCATATTTCCCCTCTTTCTAATGCCTCAACACTATCTTCAAAATTTATTAGTAGATCGATATCACTTTCCTCATTAAATTTATCACTAACCACCGAACCAAAAGCATAAGCGCTTTTTATTTTATGATCTTTAAACAAATTCACAACCAGTGGTAATTGTGCCTGTAATATTGGGTGAAGCATATTTTATTATTTATATAAGTCAAATTTACAATAAATGCCTTATTAATGATGTAATAAAAGATTTGTGGCCAGCCAAAGTGGTAATAAAAAGCCCGCGCAATCTGTAAATGTAGTTATGATGATTGATGATGCTACCGCCGGGTCTATCCCCACCCTTTTTAATACTAATGGTATGGTGGCTCCGGTTAATCCCGCAATAACCAAATTACCCGTCATCGCCAAAAATAAAACCAGGCCCAGCATTGGGTCGGCATCATAAAATAAGGCGATGCAGAATACAACTAACCCATTTGCCGCACCATTTAATAAGCCTACCAAAAACTCTTTTAATACAGTATTGTAGGCTTGGTTATCAGTCAAATCGCTTAGTGATATACGCCTTACCGTTACCGCCAGCGCTTGTGTTGCAGCGTTACCGCCCATACCTGCAATAATGGTCATATAAGCTGCTATGCGCGGTAATTGCGACACGGTAGAATCAAAATGCCGGATAATAGAAGCAGCCAGATAAGCGGTAGCCAGGTTAATAACCAACCAAGGCAAACGGCTTTTTACAGCCTCTTTCCAGTTACCGCTCAGTTCCTCATCTTCGGATACACCAGAGATCTTTAACATATCCTCGGTACTCTCCTGCTCCATTACGTCAATGATATCATCAACTGTAATTCGGCCCAGTAATATCATGTTATCATCAACAACCGGTATGGCTGTTAGGTTGTATTGCGATATCAGCTTGGCTACCTCTTCCTGGTCGAGATCAGCCTTTACATATACCGGGTCGGCTTTATAAATGTCGCGAATCTTGGCATCGGCATGAGCTTTAATAACATTTTTTATGGATACAATGCCTTGCAGGGTTTTGGTATCGTCTACCACATAAATGGTATAAAACTCCTCCATTTCTTCAGATTGGCGGATGATCTCATCCAAAGCGTCTTTTTTGTCCGAATTGATATTAACGCAGATCAGCTCCGAGTTCATTAACCCGCCCGCAGTGTTCTCGTCATAGCTTAAAAGCGCACGGATGCTGCTGGCATTTTCCTGGTCAATATCTTCCAGGATCTCTTGCTGCTCGTGCTCTTCTAACTGCGAAATAATATCTGTAGCATCATCATAGTCAAGGTCCTCAACTATTTCAGACCGTTTCTCGGGATCAAGATTGATCAACAACTCGCCGGGGCGGTGTTCTTCGTCCATTTCGGCAATTACGTCAGATGCTACTTCGGTTGGAAGGATATTGATGATCCGTTCCTTATCTCCCTGCTCAAGTTTCTCAAATAATATGGCAATCTCCGAGGCATGATATTCCTTCAGAACTAGCTGTAGTTCAGCATCATCGCCCTCGAGCGCGGTCTTAATGCGGAGGAGGTCGGTTTTATCTATTTCGAAAGATTGCATATTCCGACTAAATTAAGCATTTATGCCTGTAAACGGGGAATAAAAAGGCAGATTGTTCGGCTTAATTCAGCAGCGGCAGCCATCAACAGCAACATATTACTGATGCTTAGTGATTCATAAAAAGTGAATCACTTTGAATCACTTGAATCACTTTTTGCTTACAAGTGTCTATAAGTAAGCTATTTGACAAAATGGAGTGAATCATCCTGAATCAGTACAAATACTTTATATAACAGTATATAACAATCTGTAAATAAGCTATTTATACAATTTTACAATGTTTGGAAAAATTTGAGTGAATCACTTTACATACTATGATCATATTTTACGGTAATCCCCGTAACCTTATGCAGTTTATCTAAAACCGTATTCACCTGCATTTTGCGGATGGAGACCTGTATGGTACAGTCGTTATCAAACTGTTGGTTAAGAATTAGCAGGTCACTGTCTTTAATAAGGCGCATTATATCGTTCATTTGCAAATAACCAAAGCTGATGGTGTAGACATCATTCACCGTTTTTTCTATAATTGCGGCGTGGGTTAGCGCTTCTTCGGTTGCCATTTTATAGGCATTGATAAGGCCGGGCACTCCCAGCAATGTCCCACCGAAATAACGGACTACTACAATTAATATATTAGTGAGATCTTTTGATAGCAGCGTATTTAAAATTGGCCGGCCAGCAGTGCCCGATGGTTCGCCGTCATCATTCAGTTTAAAAACAGAACGATCAATAGTTAAACGCATGGCCCAGCAATGGTGGTTGGCTTTGGGATGTTCGGATTTTAAGGAAGCAACGATACCTTTAATTTCGCTTTCTGAATTTATGGGATAAGTATATGCTAAAAACTTACTGCCCCGATCACGAAATATACCTTCGGATGGATTTTCAATAGTGCGGTAGGTATCGTCAAAAAGCATTAATTATATTTGAAGAAGCTAAACTTATGAAGTTTTATCGGTTAATACGATGCATAAGTTATCACGATAATTGATAGCAGCGCCAAAAATATTCCTACCTTATTTAGCGTACTCAATTTCTCTTTAAAGATAAACAGGCCAACAAACGTACCCAATACAATAACCCCCATATTCATGGCGGTAAATACGGTAGATGGTTGGTTAGCTAATGCCTGGTGCCCTTTTAAATAGAATAGGATATTACCAAAATTAGCTATACCTAATGCCCAGCCAATTAAAATATGCGGAAAAGAGAACTTTGTTTTTCTCCTGGCTATCTTGATAATTAACAGGATGAGCGAGCATATAAATGCCAGCACAAACACAATAAAAAGCGATGTAGTATAAGGTACTGCTTTAAATGTAGCCAGTTGTTTAAACAGCACATCAATAACGCCCATGCCTACAAAAATCAGCAACAAATAAAACCATGAGCCTGATGTTGCTTTACTGCCCCTGCCCTTTTGCCAGGGTATTGAACAAATTATAGCTGCAAAGCCAATAGATATACCTACTATTTTAAGCAGACTTAACGCTTCGCCAAAAATAAAATTAGCGGCCAGTATAGGTATAAACAAGGATAGCCGTTGCGCGATATCTGTACGGACTATACCTGTGGCCCTAACAGAAATTGCCAGCACTACAAATAACACTGGCAACAAAATACCGAGTGCTGTAAAGTTGTAAATGGGTGCAGCCTGTAGGTTAGTTAAATGTGGTTTAAATATCAACCAGGTTAATAATATAGCGGTACTATAATTCCAGGTTATAGCTTGCAGCACATCAACGTGATAGCGCCTGGCTAGCTTTAACATGACAGACACAATTACGCTGCAACAGATGCTGAGTAAAACGTATAGCATTGGCTATTATTTATTATATAAAATAAGCAGATGGTCTTTTCCTGACGGAATTTCTTCGGCAATAATACCGTTAATTTTTGGTGCTTTTATGCCCGTTGTTAAAGTAGTTTCGCCGGTAAATATGCGCGCCTCGTCCCACAAGCCGGCTTCGATAAAACTGTTTAACGTATAAGCACCGCCTTCAATTATAACAGATTGAATATCCTGTAGGTACAATTGGTATAAAATGTATTGCGGTACATAACGATCAAAATCCTCTAACGCGATGTATTTATTCTTACCGTCTATAGCTGTTTTAATCTCGTTAAATATCAGCGTTTCAACAGATTGGTCAAATACGTGAAGATTGTTTTTCAGTTCCAGTCTGCGATCAATAACTATGCGTTTGGGCGATCTGCCATCGCCGTAGCGTACGTTTAATTGAGGGTTGTCGGCAAGTACCGTGTTTTTTCCAACCAAAATTGCATCTTCCTCGCCCCGCCATTGATGCACCAGCTTACGCGATTCTAATCCCGTTATCCAATGCTGTTTATTATCATCCGGCGCAAAAAAACCATCTGCCGTTTGCGCCCATTTTAGTATAATGTAGGGTCGATGCTGTTGCACCCTGGTAAAAAAACGGCGGTTCAGCCATTTACATTCATCCTCCAAAACACCAACCAAAACCTCAATACCGGCATCTTTTAGCTTTTCAATACCCTTACCATCCACCTGGTCGAACGGATCACGGCAACCGACAACTACTTTTGGGATGTGGTGTTTAATGATCAGGTCGGCACAAGGCGGTGTTTTGCCATAATGCGCGCAGGGTTCTAATGATACGTAAATGGTGGATTTTTTGAATAGTTCCCCGGCATTATCAAACTTTGCCAAAGCATCATTAATCGCGTTTACCTCAGCATGAGCCTGGCCGTATTGTTGGTGGTAGCCCTCGCCTATTATTTTGCCATCATGAACAATTACAGCGCCCACCATAGGGTTAGGGCTAACCTTACCCATGCCTAAAGCGGCAAGGTCCAGGCAACGCTGCATATATATTTTGTGATGGGGCATGTGGCAAAGATAGTGATTAGTGGATAAAGCCCCCTCTAAATCTCCCCCGGTAGGGGAGACTTTTATTTACATCACAGAGGCGTAGCCCTCGACTATGTATCAAGCCGATGGCTCTTAATAACAAAAACTTAATCTTTCTACCACTACTATATCCAAATACCTAACTTCGTGCAATGAAAACCATTAAAGAGGTATTTACAATTTTCAAGCAAAACCTGGCAGCGATATACGATGCGCAGGAAACCGAGGCTATTACTTTAATGGTTTTAATAGAGATACTTAACTCATCAAAGGCTACTATCAAGGCTTTTCCTGAG
Source organism: Mucilaginibacter sp. UBA4741 (assembly GCA_002403905.1). GTDB lineage: Bacteria > Bacteroidota > Bacteroidia > Sphingobacteriales > Sphingobacteriaceae > Mucilaginibacter. Next base: position 28,148 of record DHIR01000182.1, on the reverse strand, counting down.
AATGAACTAATCCTAACTCAACAAGAAGAAGTAAATAACATACTAACCCAACTTAAAACCGGCAAACCATTACAATATGCTTTAGGCTATGCAGAGTTTTATGGTTTAAAGTTTATCGTTAACCCCTCGGTGCTGATCCCCAGGCCGGAGACAGAAGAGTTGGTACAATGGGCGATTGAGTCAATTGGCAGTGGGCAGTTAGCAGTTGTCAGTGTTTTAGATATTGGTACAGGCAGCGGCTGCATTGCAATCAGCTTAAAAAAGAATTTGCCTGGGGCGGAGGTGTCGGCAATTGATATATCGACAGAGGCTTTGCAAACGGCCAAAGAAAACGCCAAATTAAATGATGTTAACGTAAACTTTATTGAAGCGGATATTCTAAATATTAAATCCGAAATCGAAATTCCGGAATCCGAAATCATTATCTCTAACCCCCCCTACGTTACGCTTACTGACAAAAAGCAAATGCATACGAACGTAACGAATTTTGAGCCGGATACCGCGCTTTTTGTCCCGGAGGATGATCCATTGTTGTTTTATAAAGCTATCGCAGATTTCGCCGTTGACAATCTTGCGGACGGTGGTTTATTGTTTTTTGAGATCAATGAAAGTCTAGGAAAGGAAACGGTAGCGATTTTAGAAAGCAAAGGTTTTAAGAATATAGAATTAAGGCAGGATATGAGTGGTAGGGATAGGATGATTAAAGCAAAACACGATTAATGGATTTGACACGATTGAGGGATTGAATGATTAGTCAGGATTTTGATTATTAGATTTTAATGAACGTTAATATTCTTTAATCAATCGTGTTCAATTTTTCAATCGTGCTAAATCCTTAAATCGTGTTAATCGTGTCAATTGCGCGGATGAAACTGCACAATCGTCCCCTTTAAATACTCCCTATCCAAATGTGTATAGATCTCAGTAGTCGTAATGCTTTCATGTCCCAGCATTTCCTGTACGGCTCTTAAATCGGCACCACCCTCCACCAAATGTGTAGCAAACGAATGCCTGAATGTATGCGGACTAATCGTCTTTTTCAACCCCAGTACTGCTGCCAGTTGTTTTATCACCATAAAAATATAAACCCGACTCAGCCTGCTGCCACGGCGATTAAGGAAAACAAAATCTTCCTCGCCTTTTTTAATGGGAGTATGTATGCGTACCTGCTCTATCCAAATCTTTAACGCTTTTACTGCCGAGCCGCCTATGGGTACTAATCTTTCTTTACTGCCCTTACCAAATACTTTTATAAATTCGATATCAAGGTAAAGATTAGATAGTTTAAGTTCTGTCAATTCTGATACTCGCAAACCGCAGCCATATAAGGTTTCCAGGATGGCTTTGTTACGGGCACCTTCTGGTTTGGATAGGTCTATGGCGTCAATCAGTTTATTAATGTCTTCATAACTCAGCGTGTCGGGCAGCTTGCGGGTTATTTTGGGCGATTCCAGCAGTTCGGATGGGTTGCTTTTTATCATATCCTCCATCAGCATATATTTATAAAATGCTTTTACGCCGGACAGTATACGTGCCTGCGATGATGGGATCATACCCAATTCATTTACCCAGGTAATAAAACGGCGCAGATCTGCCAGTACTATATTCTCTGGGTGTATTTTAGGATCCTGGGTTTCGGTATATTCGTATAGTCGCTCAATATCGCGGGTATAAGCCTCGATGGAATTGGCCGAAAGAGATTTTTCGAGTTTTAAATACGCTTGAAAACCTTTTATTGCTGATCGCCAGTCCAATTGATTTTAGTTTTAATGTTTTATACCTAAGTTTGAACTAATGAATATACAAATTATTAATGGCCCAAATTTAAACTTACTGGGCGTACGCGAGAAATCTATTTACGGCGATAGCAGCTTTGAAACTTATTTTACTGAGTTACAGGCCCGTTATCCAAACATAACGCTTACCTACTACCAAAGTAATGTAGAGGGCGAAATTATAAATAAACTGCATGAAGTTGGCTTTACCTATGATGGCGTAGTATTAAATGCCGGCGCTTATACGCACACTTCTGTTGCCATTGCCGATGCTATCGCTGGCATTAAAACCCCGGTTATAGAGGTACATATATCAAACGTTTACAAACGCGAAGAATTTAGGCACCATAGCATGCTGGCCGCCAGCTGCAAAGGCGTTATAGCCGGTTTCGGGTTGGATAGTTACAGGTTAGCTATTGAGAATTTGATAGTTAAGTAAAACTTTTTTTGTTGTAATTTGTCATTGCGAAGAGGAACGGTAGAGACGCAATTTTTTTCGTCTCGACGATGCCGGCCACAAAAACAATACCCGCAATGACAAAAGCGGTACTTACCCCTATCAGATGCAAAGAATAGTAAAACTTACTTTATTAATAATTATCTCGCTTTCCATTTTTCCCCATAATGGGCAAGCGCAAGAAAAAACATCCATTGTACGGTCGTTAAGCAAGAAGCAACGCAAGGCGATGCACGCGCGTGACTCGGTATTACGTAGCTTTAACGGTGCAGATACATCCGTTAATAACCTGCTGCAAAAGTTAGAGCAATACAACAACACTTTTAACCAGATAAAAAATAATTTCTCGGACGGATTAGATACAGCCGATATCAGCGAAAAAATACCATCAACCTTACGAAGGATCAATAAAATAAAAGATCAGGCTAACACCCATAAGGCTAGTACGCTAAGGTACCTTTTTGTTTTAAGAGATAATCTTGACCAGATACAGGGGCGACTAGAAGGCTGGCAGGACGACCTGGATGCGGTTAACGATAAACTGGTGCAAAACCAAAAAGAGTTGGTAAAGTTTACTAAAGATCTGCTGCTGTTAAAAACCATACCATCTGACAGTGTATTGCGCATGCGTTTTTTTGAACGGAGAAAAGAAGTGATCTTGTTATGGACCACAACAGACTCTACCAACCGGCGCAATTTGTTTAAGATCAATTTCCTGCAAAACCGCGTAGATGTTGCTGATGCCAATGTTTTAGATGAAACAGATGTAATAGACGGGAAAGTCAAGAAATTTGCAGATCGCGCCTTCCAGGGCGAGTTTGGCTATATATGGGATATTGACCCACAGTACAACAACATTAAATCTTCGGTAAGCGGTACAGTTGACTTAAACAACACGCAGCTTTATTATTTTATAAAAAAGGAAACCACTACACATTTTATAAGCCTGGTGTTTATGGTCTTATTTGTTGGTTGGATAGTTTACAATCGCGAAAAAACGAAACGTGAAAGTGAAACACCCGAAATAATTTTTACCAAGGCTAATTATATTTACAAATATCCTATTATAGTATCACTACTGGTGCCCATTGCTATTATCCCTTATTTTTATAGCCACCCGCCGGTAATATTTCTGGAAGGCTTTTTTATAACATCATTAATACTGGTATTAATACTGGTTAAAAAAACTTTGCATCCAAACCTGTTTAATGCATTGCGGCAATTGTTTTTTGTCACCATATTTTTTAGCGCAAGTAATTTACTAATACAGATAACCAATTTAGACAGGTTTGTTATTTTGCTTTTAACTATTGCTTCGGCAATAATTGCTTATAGATTTAACAAAAAAGTAAACACTACCCCAGTCGATTATCCCAAAAACACCGGATTTGCACTGAAAATATTTATCGGTTTGCAAATGCTGGCTTTGGTATGCGATATATCGGGCAGGTTTAGCTTAGCCAAAATAATTGCCATAACAGCGACCTATAATTTATGGTTCTTGATTAGCCTCTACTTTGTTGTGGAAATACTAACCCAGGGGTTATTACTGCAATTTCAAGCTGAAAGGAGTACTGAAGAAAGCACTGTTAGCTGGATAGATCATAATCTTTTACAAGTAAAATTCAGGAAAATATTGAATGTGCTTGCCACTTTGTTATGGTTATTTTTCTTGTTTCAGAATTTAAATATCGATGATACCGCAACAGATTATGTGACTGATATTTTAGGTGAATCGCACAAAGTTGGTGGTTCGTCATTTACGTTTGGCGGGTTTGTGATCTTTATTGCGGTTATATGGTTATCATCTGTACTATCAAAAATAGTAAGTTACTTTTATGATATTTCTGTACAACGGGCTGCGGATATTGACGCGTTGAAAAAGAAAAACCGCACCTCTACCCTGTTGATCAGGATAGGTGTATTTACAATAGGCTTTTTCCTGGCTGTATTTGCTTCCAATTTCCCGTTGGATAAAATAACTATCATCATTAGCGCATTTGGTATTGGTATTGGTTTTGGCTTACAGAATATTGTAAACAACCTGGTATCGGGCTTGATATTAGCCTTTGAGAAACCGATACAAATAGGCGATATAATAGAGGTGGATAATAGATCGGGGACTATAAAAGAAATTGGTATACGCTCCAGCAAACTGGCTACCAGTGATGGTGCCGAGGTTATTATACCCAACGGCGACCTGATATCGCACCATGTAGTTAACTGGACGTTGAGCAATGATAACCGTCGTATAGAGATAATGATTAGTGTTGCTTACGGCTCTGATATCACAAAAGTAAAGGGCATATTAAAAGATTTGCTTAGCGCCCGTGAGGATATTATGCCCGAACCTGAACCGTTGGTTTTCTTACATAATTTAAATGAAAGTTCGGTTGATTTTAGGGTGTTATTCTGGGCCGATGATATTACGCACTGGCTGGAATTAAAGAGCCATGTGCTAAGCGATATTTATACCGTATTTTATAAAGAGGGCATTGAGATGGCTTTCCCAAGGCAGGAAGTAAATTTTAGATTACCGGAAGGGAAGAGTTTTGATGTTGATGATTTAACACCACCAATAAATCCTGGCAATAAAATTTAATTAATAAAACCGCTTCGTATCCAGATCAGTAAACTTTCTTAATTTTTTTACAAAGAAGGCCCACATAATGCTGCCGTGATACATGCCGGTTAGTTTAGGGTTATATTTTTTCAATTCAGAACTTGAAGCATGGCTCCCCTTCTCAAAAATATGACGGATAAAATATTGATGCGCGCGGCTAACGGCCCAGGCATCTTTGCGTTTGCCTTCCGTTAAAAAGCGCAGCAATGCTGCAAAATCAAGTATGTAGCGGAAGAAGATCACAATAAAACCTTTCCAAAACGGCAGGTTTTTTTTGATGAGTAAAAGATTGTTCCTGAAATTCAGATAGGTTTTAAATGGATTTTCGGTAGTCAACGTTCCGCCGCCTAAGTGGAATATTTCCGATTGGGCACAATACATTACTTTGTATCCGCTGTTTTTTAATCGCCAGCAAAGGTCTATTTCTTCCATGTGGGCAAAAAAGCGTTCGTCAAAACCTTCAGCTTCGTCCCAATATTTCTTTTTGATGAACATGGATGCGCCCGATGCCCAAAACACTTCACCCGATTGCTCGTATTGGCCGTGATCTTGCTCTATCTCATTAACAATGCGCCCACGGCAAAATGGGTAACCAAAGCTATCAATAAAACCACCTGCGGCACCTGCATGCTCAAAGCTATCCTTTTGATTATAGGCTTTTATTTTTGGTGCGGCAACGGCAATTAACGGGTCGCTTTCCATTAAAGCTATTACGGGCTCAATCCATCCGGGATTAACTTCAACGTCCGAATTTAAAAGGATATAATAGTCAGCCCCAACTTGTGCCAACACGCGGTTGTAACCGCCTGTAAAGCCATAGTTAGCATCGTTTTGAATGATACGGATAGTTGGGTAGTTTGCTTTAATAAACTCGACAGAACCATCAGTCGAGGCATTATCACCCACCACAATGTCTAAATTAGGCCAAACAGAAGTTAATACCGATGGCAAAAACTGGCGCAGATACTTAACCCCATTCCAATTCAAAATTACAATAGCAACTTTAGGATGCGTGTTCATTAATTTACATCCTCCGGTTTAAATTTCCATCTGCGGTGCGACCATAGCCAGTATTGCGGTTCCTTTTTAATCAAAGCATCTAAATATTTAACATGCGCCTCTGTAATTTCGTACTCGGCGCTCTCCTTAGCATTTTCAACCAATGGAACAATGGTGTAGGTATAATACCCGCGTTTAACGCGTTTCATATCATAAAATATAACTACGGAATCTATCAGCTTGGCAATCTTCTCAATCCCTAAAAATACAGCAGTTGGTTGGTTTAAAAAATCGGTAAAGTAATTACTTTGCTCGCGTACTGGTGTTTGGTCGCCGGCGAAAACGGTTACGGTAAACTCGTTTTTATGGGCAACCATGGTACGCAACGTTTGTTTCATGGCCACCGCAACTGCCCCAAAACGCGACCTGATCTTAATAAAAAAATCATCGTAAACATCATCGGTTAAAGGTTTGTAAATAACAAATAACCGGGCACTAATGCTAAACTCCATCCCTGCCCATTCCCAATTACAATAGTGACCAGCGACAGCGGTTACGCTTTTGCCCTTATCCATATAGCCTTGAACTACCTCGGGATTAGTAACTACTATCCGGCGCTGCATTTCGGCTTTTGATATGGTGATCATTTTTATGGTTTCAACAATCAGGTCGGCCAGGTATTTAAAGTATTTTTTTTCGATGTCGGCACGCTCTACTACTGATTTTTCGGGAAAAGCGTTTTGCAAATTCTCCTGTACAACCTTACGCCTATAGCCCACAAAATAGTAAAGAATCACAAATAAAAAATCGGAAATTAAATACAAAATCCAAAAGGGTAATAAAGAAATCAGGTACAAAAAGAAGATACCTAATCTTGAAAGCCCTTTTTTTATCATTATTTTAGACGAGTTTTGTCTGCAAACATAAATAAAATATATGATTGAAAAAGGCGCTGTATTACCCCTATTTTATCTTCCGCCTGTTGCGTATTTTACCAAATTAAACGCCTGCAAGCCTGATGTACTGATAGAAAGCCACGAACATTTCCCAAAACAAACCTATCGTAACCGGGCAAATATCTGTTCGCCCGATGGTATACTATCGCTTACGGTGCCTGTAGTAAAAGGCTCGAAAATGCATACCAACGTAAAAGATGTAAAAATAAGTTATGATTTTAAATGGCAGCGCAGCCATTGGATGGGTTTAGAAACCTGCTATCGTCGGTCGGCTTATTTTGAATATTACGAGGATGACTTTGCCCCATTCTATCAAAAGCAATTTACCTACCTGTTTGATTATAATGAGCAATTGCTGCAAATGCTTTTAAAATCTATTAAAATACAGTTGCTGCTGCAATACACTGAAACTTACGAGGCTGAATATCCTTTATTGAATGATTACCGTGATACCATCAGCACAAAAAAGGAATATAACTTTGAACAAAAGCCCTACTTTCAGGTTTTTGAAGAGCGCAACGGATTTATTAAAAACCTAAGCATTGTTGACCTGTTATTTAACCAGGGGCCACAAACTATAAATTATTTATAATGAGCCATATTAAAAGAGTACGTTATAAAACCCGCAAACAAAAAGTTGGCGAACGCCCCGGGGCCATCAATATTCCCGATGACGCGCTTAAACCCATCATTGCTGTATATTCTTACAACGAACATGAGTTGATAACTGCTGAAGGGCACGATATAAAGGTTATACTTAGCCAGTTTAAAAAATGCACCGATCATACCCATTGGATACAGATTAAAGGTTTGGGCGATGTTGGATTAATAGAAGACATTGGCACGCACCTTAAAATTAACCCGTTAGTTTTAGAGGATATTGTTAACACCCACCAACGGCCCAAATTTGATGAGTATGACGATTATGTTTTTAGCGTAAGCAGGCAGATTTATTTTAACGAGGAGAATGAGCTGTGTAATAACCAATTCTCCACGCTGATAAAAACCAACCTTATCATCAGCTTTGAGGAAACTCATGCCGAGCATTTTGAAGGAGTTAAAATCCGTTTAGCAGGCGGCAAAGGCGCCATACGTACGGCAGGGCCGGGTTATATGTGCTATGCTTTATCAGACACCATTATAGATACTTACTTTGTATTGCTGGCTAAAATTGGTGATGAGCTGGATACTATTGAGGACCGTTTATACACCGATGCCGATAAGAGCATTATGTTTGATACCCAGCAGTTAAAACGTACGCTAATTATATTACGCCGTATAACCTGGCCCGAGCGCGATAAGATAAATGATATTTTGCGCACCGAAAATCCGCTAATTACTGCCGAGGTTAAATTGTTTTTGCGCGATGCCTACGACCATTGCATACAGGTAATGGACCTGATAGAAAACTACAAAGAAATAGCCAGCAGTGTAATTGACCTCTACCTATCCATGGTAAGCAATCGAATGAACGAGATCATGAAGGTGCTGACCATCATATCGGTAATATTTATCCCGCTTACTTTTGTTGCCGGTATCTATGGGATGAATTTTGCCCGTGTAGACCCAATTACAAATAAACAAATGCCCGATAATTTACCCGAACTATACTCGCCGCATGGTTATTATTTTGCCTTGGGCGGCATGGCTATAATAGCCATTATACAGGTTATTGTGTTTTGGAAAAAGGGGTGGTTTACTAAGTTGTAAACTCCACCCCTCCCCAAAGGGGAGGAGCTTTTTAAAAAAAGTCTCCCCTACCGGGGGAGATTATTCACAGTTGTTTGTTTTAAGGTGTTCATGAAGGCTTCGCCGTTTAGAGGGGGCTATACTCCAGCGGCAACTGGTCTGCCAGTCTTTTGCGGCCCCAAAAGCCCTGTATTAATAGTGATTTATAATCGGCATAACTGCCGCGGCGGTCTATTTGCGAGTCGACCAAAAATATAGAACCTGTGTTATCAAGATCGCTCACCCTTAAATTTTGTACGTGGCCCAGCAGCTTGTCTTCTTTGGCGGCCTTCTTTTTATCATAAAGAATATAGAATCTTGATTGGGATCTAAAAATCATAAAATTACTGTCAGGACGCTTAACCAATTGTTCGGCAATAATTGGTATTGATTCAATATAAATAGGGAACGAAGGACTGGTGATCTTATAAATTAAAAAACCTTCCTGGCGCGATTTATTAGCATAAACTGATCTTAAATAATGCATTAAAGAGCCATTATAGGCGACTTTACGGTTTTTGGTCCATAACAACCTTTGTTCCGGGGTGCCTTCCAGTTGTTCAAAAATACAATCGCCGTCATACAGGGTCACTTCAAGGCTGCTATCATAACTAAAGCTTTTAAGCAGGTATTTTATTTTGTACCCTAAATTATTATTCTGGATAACCAAAAAATCGGGCGTGGTAGCTTTTAATACGTTTTTGGTGGTAGAGAATTCCAACGTCTCCGGGTTCAATATTTTACAGGCTTTGGCATTTGCCGATTCACCTAAAAAATATTTGGTAAATGTTTTTATATGATTTTTACGCTGTTTCGCATCGCCAATAATAACTTCATTCAAAACTATCTGCTTTTCGCCTAATACTACCTCTACATTCTCTTCTGATTTATCGGTTATAATTATATTTTGTTTAACCGATGAATAACCCAATAAATTAACCACCAACTGGTAAGTGCCCGATTCGATTTTAGAAAACCAAAAACGACCTTCTAAATTGGAAGATGTGGCTTTTTCTGAACCCGCTAAAAATACAGTAGCTCCTGACAGCAATTCGCCCTTTGCATTTTTTACTGTACCGCTAACGGTATAGGTGCCCTGGGCATAAACATTTAATTGAAGCAGGATTAAGACAAATAATGCAAGAATATTTTTCATTTAGAAGTTCAGGCTTTGTTTGGTAGAATTTAGCGTGAAGATAAAAATATTAATTAAACACTACCAATCCGCTAAACAAAAAGCCACCTTACTTTATATGGTAAGATGGCTTTTTAATTAGTTGGATATCTTTATTTCTGGAACTCGGGCTTTAACAAAGCTTTTTCCGCAGCGCGCATTTTCATAACCTTTGGTACAGATACCGTTTGTATGTATCCGCTTTCGGGGTGTAGTTTATAATATCCCTGGTGGTATTTCTCGGCCGCGTAAAAAACAGTGAATGGCACTACCTGGGATACTATAGGCGCATTGTAATGGTGCGATTCGTTAATTCTTTTTATAAGCCCCTGTAAAGTTGCTTTTTCCTCGGGCGTACGATAAAACGCTACCGAACGGTAATCGGTACCCTCATCAGGTCCCTGGTAGTTTAGTTCGGTTGGGTTATGCGCGTAAAAGAAAGCCTCGGCTAGTTTTTCATAGCTGATAACTTTAGGATCGTAATACACCTGTGCAGTTTCGGCATGGCCGGTTGTGCGGGTACAAACTTCGTCATAAGTGGGGTTTTTAGTGGTACCACCGGCAAAACCGGCAACTACCTGGTCAACACCTTTAAGCTCGGACATGGCTTCGCTCATCGCCCAAAAACAGCCTCCGGCAAAAGTTGCAACCGCCTGGCCCGGTTTAACAGCAGGTACTTTGGCTATGGTATGATCCTGGCCGTTTGCGCATCCCCAAACAAATACGCTAAATAAGATATACAGAATTGATTTTTTCATAATCATTAATAGGTTTTAACAAATATACGCAGTAGCATATTTTTTGGATGGTCATCCGCCGGTCATTTACCTTTGGGTCTTTAGCGTGGTTTTAACCAGCGTTAATATGCTGTTTAATCCGTTGATCTTTATCTCATAAACACTTGATAGCATCATGCCTAACTTACCCTGCGGGAAGCCTTTGTTTTTAAACCATTCCAGGTAATATACCGGCAATTCGCTTATAAAAGTACCTTTATATTTACCAAACGGCATTTTAGTTTGAATAATATCTACCAGTACTCTCGAGTCGGGCTTAATTGGCTCCATGTGGTAAAGATAGAATTTGCGATGGTTGTTGGCTAAATTTTATTAACGCGATCCGTTGACTCACCCGGTCTTTGCTTCGCTGGACCAAAGAGAGGGTCGGCAAGCGAAGCAAAGACCGGGTGAGTCAACGCTATTCATACCGCAACGCTTCTATCGGATCTAACCTTGAAGCTTTTTGAGCAGGGTAATAGCCAAAGAAAATACCTGTTATAGCGCACACAAAAAACGATAGCAGAACCGATGATTGTGATATAATAGTAGGCCAACCCAGCGTAAGCGTCACTATCCAGGTTGACAGGAAACCCACCATAACGCCTATAACACCGCCGGTAATACTTATCAGTATTGCTTCCATCAGGAATTGAAGCATAATATCTTTCCCTCGTGCTCCTATAGACATACGAAGGCCAATTTCTTTGGTACGCTCGGTTACAGATACGTACATGATATTCATAATGCCTATGCCCCCTATTACTAATGATATACCGGCCACAACCGTTAGTAAAACGGTTAAAAGCCCACTGGTTGAACTTAGTGTGGCTATCAGTTCCTGTTGTGTACGTACGGTGAAATCATTATCCTCTGTATCACGCAAGCGGTGCGAATCTCTTAAAACCTGGGTTATCTCCGCTACAGCCTGGTCTGTAACGGCCTCGCTGGTGGCTGATGCATAGATATTAGAGTAATAGATAGTAGCCAATATTCTTTTCTGTACGGTAGTATAAGGCGCAATTAAAATGTCATCCTGATCTTGCCCGAACGCATTGAAGCCTTTAGGTGCCAATACTCCTATTATCTGGAATGGGATATGCCCAAACCTGATGATTTTACCAATAGGATTTTCGCCATTGGGGAAAATATTATCAATTACTGTTTGCCCAATCAAACATACTTTGGCCGATGTAAGCACATCGTTTTGTGTAAACACGATGCCATCTTTGAGCGTTAATTTGCGGATATCCAGGTATTCAGGGCTTACGCCTGACATGCTGGTGGGCCAGTTTAACGGCCCGTTAATTGCTTGCCCTCTTGATGTAACAGATGGCGATATTTCTGATATATATTGCGTATTTGCTTTTAACGCAGTAATATCTTTAATAGTAAGTGTCTGGAAACTTGAACCTGCAATACGTACCCCACCGTTAACATTACTGGCGGGCTGTACGGTAAGCATATTGGTACCCATGTTGCTAAGCTGATCATGGATACTTTGTTTTGACCCCTGCCCTATAGCTACCATAGCAATAACCGATGCCACGCCGATAATAATACCAAGCATAGTTAAAAAGGCACGCAACTTGTTTCGAAGCAGTGCCCTATAAGCTATTCGCAGCAGGTTAAAAATATTCATTGGCTAGTATTATAATCATCAGTTACAGGCAAAGCGGCTAACACATCCTTAGCTGATTTTTGATCTTGATTTTTAGTATCCTTTTGTATCATGCCGTCCCTTAATTGAATGGTTCGGCTGCTAAATACGGCTATATCAGGCTCATGCGTTACAAACACAATGGTTTTGCCTTGCTTACTGTTTAACTCTTGCATTAGCGCCATAATTTCATAGGATGTTCGGCTGTCCAGATTACCGGTAGCTTCATCGGCCAATATCATCACCGGCTCATTAACCAACGCCCTTGCTATGGCAACACGCTGCTGCTGCCCGCCCGATAGTTGGTTGGGCATGTGGTCAAACCTATCAGCCAGTTTAACGGCTTCAAGGGCGTGTATAGCCCTTTCACGGCGTTCACTTACACTTATATCTTTATTATATAGCAATGGCAATTCTACATTCTCTAATGCCGATGTCCGCGCCAATAAATTATACGACTGGAATACAAATCCTATTTTATGGTTGCGCAGCTGCGCTAATTCATCGCGGTTTAATTGTTTAATATCCACACCATCTAAAAAGTAGTTACCTATGGTAGGTTTATCCAGGCAGCCCAATATATTTAAAAGCGTTGTTTTGCCCGATCCGCTGCTGCCCATTATGGTTACAAACTCGCCCTGCTCAACCTCAAAGGATATACCTTTAAGCGCTCTTACAATCTCGCTTCCCATCTGGAACTCACGCTTCAGATCCTTTATTTCTACTGCTTTTTTCTTGCTCATCGGCCACGGCCTCCTCCGCCGCCACCACCACGACGAGCCGGCACAAACGGACTACCGCCTGCTGCCGCGCCTCCCGAAGCGGATAATTTGCCACCGATAGAGCCGGTTATAACCAGGTCATTAACTGTTAACCCGGATAAAACTTCAACCTGGGTATTATCATTCAGCCCGGTTTTGATCCTGGTTTGCACTATTTTTTTGCCTTGCAGTACCCATACATAGGCGGTTTGCCTGATAACACCCGAACTATCTTTACGGCTGCTCATAGCATGTGTTTTTGTCGCATCGCCACCTGCACCTGCTCTTTTTCGTGATTTATGAGGCACCTTGCCTACTATCTGGTAGTCTTTTATCAAAGCAGAATCTGGTGTATAGGCTAATGCTTTTGCAGGTATCAGCATAGCGTTATTTACTTCTTTAGTGTAAATAACAATATTAGCCGTCATGCCCGGCTTTAATTTCATATCATCATTAGGCGTATTTATTATGGTACGATAGGTAACCACGTTTGATGAAACCGAAGGATTAAGCCTCACCTCTTTAACTGTTCCGTTAAACTGATCGGTAATAAAAGCATCAACTGTAAACGAAACCCGGTTACCTGTTTTTACCGCGCCTATATCGGCTTCGTCAACATTAGCCTGTACCTGCATTTTGGTGATATCCTTGGCTATTACAAACAACGTGGGTGTATTAAAGCTGGCCGCAACTGTTTGCCCTATATTAATGCTTCGGCTTAACACCACCCCATCAATAGGCGAATAAATATCAGCATAGAATAAATTCTTTTTTGCAGACCTTACCTGCGCGGCGGCGGTGTTTACGCTTGCTTGAGCCGCATGGTAGGTATTAAGAGCATTATCATAGTCGGCCTTGCTTATGGCATCGGTTTTAAAAAGTAATGACTGCCTGTCAAAATTGCCTTTGGCATATACCAACTGGCTTTGCGCATTTTGCAGGTTGCCGGCGTATTGGTCAACGGTGGCTTGCAGCAATGACTTATCCAGCTCGGCCAGTAACTGCCCTTTTTTAACCTTCGAATTAAAATCAGCATATAAATATTTTAATATACCCGATACCTGGGTACCGACCTGTACGGTGTCTTCCGGCTCTATCCTACCTGTGGCTGTTACACTTTGTGCTATATAGCCGTATGTTGGTTTCTCGGTTTGTATAACAATAGGCACATCCGGCTTACGAATAAAGAAGAACCATATAGCTGCCAACACAACCAGTATGCCTAAAATAATTAATATCCTTTTATAACCTGTTTTCATGACCTGCTGCTATAATGTAATGGGTACGCCTCTATAAAAATCATATATCTTTAAACTTAAAATAACATTGTATTTGGCCTGCACAAAAGCCTGTTGTGACTGCACATACAGATTTTTTTGCAGTAAAAAGTCGACCGTATTAGCAACCCCTACTTTTAGTTGCTCGCTCGCTATGCGGTAGCTTTCCTTGCTAAAATTATACTGCACCTCGGCTGCCTCATACTGGGCCTGTGCGTTTTTTAAATTGATAAAGGCCCGCTCAACGCTGCCTGACAATACAATCTTGGTATTTTGCAAATTCAGCTTAGATTGTTCAACGGCTATTTTAGCTTCTTCAACCTGGGTTCTGACCACTCGTTTAGTAAAAATTGGCACGGCCAACGTAACACCAACTTGCTGATTAAAATTGTTATTGAACTGATTAAAGCCACCTACTCCCGAACTATTATACCCCGAGCCGATAGATCCACCCGCAATTAACGATGGTTTATATCCAGCATTGGCCTTACTAACATCGTACTGGGCAATTTTCACACCCAACTCGCCATTTTTAATTTCGGGGCGGGTTTTAAAGGCAATGTCCTGTACATCGCGCAGCGATGTGGCATTAGTCTGTGCTGAAGCTATTGTATCTGGTTTAACAATATCAAAATTAACATCAGATGGTAATATCAATAATTGTTTGAGCGTAAGCAGATCGCCCCGTTGTGTGTTTTGTATGTTTACAAGCATGTACTGGTCGGCAGCCTGTTGTGCCTGTAATTGTATAAGATCTTTTCGTGCCACGCTGCCAACATCATATCGTTGTTGTTCCAGCTTAACCTGCGCGGTGGTAGTATTAACCAGGTCTGTGTTATAAATGATATTTTCTTTATCCAACAGTATCGCAAGGTAAGCTTGCGTTATCTGCAAAACGATATCATTTTCCTGTTGCAAAATACTAAGGTTTGCCGATTGTAACTGTAGGTTTCTTTGCGAGATGGTGTTATTTAAATAATTACCCTTGTACAAAGTTACGGACGAACTTACACCATAATTGCCTGATGCGCTAAAACCCTGGCCGCCGCCCTGGTGGATAAAATCCTGGCTTGCTGATGCAGATAGGTCAGGTAATTTGGCTGCCCTTGCTAATTCAAGTTCCTGCCTGCTGGTTTGCATAGAAAGCCGCAGCGAATTGATCTGGATATTATTTTTCTTAGCATAAGTTATACACTGGCTAAGGTCCCATTTTATGGTAGTGCCTACCAACGTGCTATCTTGTGCACGTAACTTATAGCCGCTAAAAAACGACAACAGTAATAAGGTTAGGCATTTGGTATTTAATGACATGCGAGAATAATTACATCGGCTACTATATTGAATTTCATTAAGTTACTAATAGCTATTGCTTCTAAAATGTTTTGATTGCGAATCAATAAATTATGTAAAGAGTTTATTACCAAAATAAATTGACGTTGCAATAGCATAAACCGGCAAACACAATCTGCACTGCGCTGTTGTAACCAAACTATGGAACCACAATTTAAAGCAACACTAACAGGCACAGAAGGCCCTGTTGAAGGAATTATTAAACACGTAACTCACGGAAGTTCAAAAAAAGCTTACCAATTCGATTCGTTAGACGATAGCTTACATTTGGTTATTGCGCCCGATGAAAACGACAACTGGCAAAAAGTTGCCGGTACAGAACCTTATCTTTTTGGCTGGATTGATGAAATGGCCGAGCAGATAGTTAAATTGCATGCGTAAAGACCTCATGTAAAATCTCTCCTTTGGAGAAGATTTAGATGCAAGGCGAAAATTAAACTACCATGAATAAAAGAGAATTAGGCCAATCGGGCATAATGGTTAGTCCGTTTTGCTTTGGGGGTAATGTGTTTGGATGGACCGTTAATGAACAGCAATCGTTTGAGTTATTGGACGCTTATGTGGATTCGGGACTTGAATTTATTGATACGGCCGATGTGTACTCTAAATGGGTACCGGGTAATAAAGGCGGCGAATCTGAAACTATAATAGGCAACTGGCTTAAAAGATCTGGCAAGCGCGATAAAGTGATTATTGCTACAAAGGTTGGTAAACCTATGGGCGAGGATAAAAAAGGATTATCAAAAGCCTATATCACCAAAGCTGTTGAAGATTCATTAAAACGGTTACAGACCGACTATATCGATCTCTATCAATCGCATGATGATGATCAAGATACGCCGCTTGCAGAAACCTTAGCCACCTACACAAACTTAATTAAACAAGGTAAGGTAAGAGCCATCGGCGCATCAAACTATAGCGCTGCACGCCTTAAAGAAGCATTGGACGTAAGTAAAGCTAACGGCCTTGCACGTTACGATACCCTACAACCCGAGTATAATTTATATAACCGCGAAGGTTATGAAAAAGAACTGGAACCGCTTTGCGTAGAGAATAATGTAGGCGTTATTACCTTTTACTCATTAGCTAGCGGGTTTTTAACCGGCAAATACCGTTCGGACGCTGATCTGTCAAAAAGCGCGCGTGGTGGCGGGGTGAGGAAATACCTGAATGATCGCGGATTTAAAATATTAGCTGCTTTGGATGAAGTAGCTGCTCAATATAAAACAACTCCGGCTAGCGTAGCTATCGCCTGGGTAATTGCCCGGCCGGGGATTACCGCGCCTATTGCCAGCGCAACATCGCTTAAACAATTGCAAGATACTACGCAGGCGGTGCATTTAAAGTTAAGTAGGGATGCTATACAGTTATTAAATGAGGCGAGTAGCCCCCTCTAAATCTCCCCC